>NZ_JBFBFU010000016.1:0-196705 GCF_040684355.1 Kitasatospora sp. NPDC091276
AAGTCGACGCTGACGTTGTCGAGGGCCACGACGCGGGTCTCCCCGTCCCCGTAGACCTTGTTGAGGCCGGTGGCGCGGGCGGCCGCCAGGCCGGTCCGGACGGCGGTTGCGGTCGACGTGGTCACGGGGGTGCTCCTTGGTGGTCGCGGGCTGCGGGAGACGCGCTGGGCGCCTGGACGGCCGGGCCGCCAGGGGCGCCCGGCCGTACCTCCATGCTCCGCCGTGTGATCACGAGTTCTCGTCGCTCCGCCGGACGGTTGGCCTGACCATCGCTGGGCGTACGGCCAGGTGACGCCCTCCTCCTGGGGTATGACGCCGACCCTGAGCGCTGGGCGGTGGCCGGAACTCGTACACTTCGTGGCCGAATTGCGGACTGTTCGTCAGATCGCAAGGAAACATGACAACTTCCCTGGCTGGGAACATGCGAAAGGGTGAGGCGGGCGACTAGGCTCTGGGGTGGCCCGCACCGGGGGTGGAGCGCTTCTTCTCCGGCCGATGGAGGGGTCCGTCCTCAGGACGCCCGGATGGTGGAACGCAGACACGGGCAGCTTAAAACTGCTTGGCCGCGAGGCCGTGCCGGTTCGAGTCCGGCTCCGGGCACCGCTCGACTCGCGGGGGCGCCGACGGCGTCCCCGCCGGGAGTCGTTCAGTGATCCTCCTCGCGGCGTATCCCGATATTTTTGCCAAGCCATTACCCTGGTGGCTGGGCGGTGCAGTGCCGCCACGGAGGGAATGTGCAATGAGAAGCAGCAACCCGGTCTTCTCGCGGGAGGGGTCCTTCACCCGCGAGCCCGGCTACGCGGGGTTCGGTACCACCACGCAGGCCGGGGGCCAGTACAGCAACAACCCCTACGCGGGGACCCCTTACGCCCAGCAGCCGCAGGCGCAGGGCCCGCTGACCGACGAGCAGCTGTACGAGATGTACAACGGGCCGTCGGCCGGCCCCGCCGCCACCGGGCGGATGACGCTCGACGACGTGGTCGCGCGCACGGCCATGACGCTGCTGACCCTGGTCGCCGCCGGCGCGGTGGCCTGGTTCGTGCTGCCGTTCGAGAACTTCGGCTTCGCGATCGGCGCCAGCCTGGTGGCCATGGTCGTCGGCCTGGTGGTCTCCTTCAAGCGCAGCGTCAGTCCGCCGCTGATCCTGACCTACGCGGCTCTTGAGGGCTTCGCGCTCGGCGCGGTCACGCACGCGCTCAACACCGTCATCAACGGCATCGCGATCCAGGCGGTGCTGGGTACGGCGGCGGTCTTCGCGGCGATGCTGTTCGCCTACAAGAGCGGCCGGATCCGGGTCACCGCGCGCTACACCCGGATCGGCATCGCGATTGCCATGGGCTTCGTGCTGCTGATGCTGGTCAACATGATCGCGATGGCGTTCGGCGCCGACATGGGGCTGCGTTCAGGCCCGCTGGGCATCGTGGTCGGCCTGATCGGCATCGCCCTCGGCGCCTTCTTCCTGTCGCTGGACTTCGCGGCGATCGAAGAGGGCATCGCCCAGGGCGCGCCGCAGAAGGAGGCCTGGCGGGCCGCCTTCGGGCTCACCCTGTCGCTGGTCTGGATCTACGTCGAGATGCTGCGCCTGATCGCGATCCTGCGCGGCGACGACTAATCGCGTTCCCGCCGTGCCACTGCCGCCGGGCCCCCGGAGCGAAACGCTCCGGGGGCCCGGCGGCGTTTAGGCTCCCTGTCATGCATGACGTACAGCTCCTGGTCGAAGCCGTCGACTCCTTGGCGGATCGTTTCCGCTCGCTGCCGCAGAGCAAACTGCTGGGCGCCGTGCCCGGGTACGAGTCCCGGGCGGCGGCCGCGCTGGCGTTGGCCCGGCGGCTGGCGGCCCTGGCGCTGGCGGCGGAGAGCGGGCCGGATCGGGAGTTCCCGGACGCCGGGGCCTTCGCGGCGGGGGACCAACTGGCCGTCGCCGGGCACGACCTGGCGGCCGCGCTGGCGGCGCTGCCGGAGGGCGACGCGCTCGCCCTGCCGGGCGGGCCGGTGGCGGCCGCGGAGGTGCTGGCCGGGGCGCTGGCCGCGGTGCGGGAGACGGCGGCGCTCTGCGGATAGACGTCCGGACACGCCGAAGGCCGGCCGGGTCGGTAACCCCTTGACCCGGCCGGCCTTCGGCGTGCTGTGGTGTGCCGCGCTGCTGGGGCGGCGTCAGATGCTGGCGACCACCCGGTCGGCGAGGACGTAGACGGCCTCCTCGTCGGTGGAGAAGGTCAGCGAGTACGAGCCGGAGAAGCGCGAGCCGCCGAGCAGCCGGACGTGCTCACCGGCACGGACCGCGTCGATCAGCCGGTAGGCGGCCTCCCGGTCGCCCGGGGCCACGCAGAGCGTGGTGCCGTCGGCGAAGGCGTACACGTCCAGGGTGCCCAGCGGGCCCGGGCGGACGTCGATCAGGGCGACGGCCTCGTCGGCGAGGGTGGCCAGCCGGGTGTCGGTCCACTCGCGGGACGGCGCCTGGCTGGGCACGAAGTCGGGGTGGGAGGGGTGGCGGCGCGGGTCGGGCGCGGCGACCGGGGCGTCCTCGACGGCCTGGTCGGCGTCCAGCAGCCCGGCCTCCAGACCGGTGGCCAGCAGGTCGGCCTCGCGGCGGGCGCGGGCGTCCCCGGTGGGTTCGGCGGAGCCGGTGGAGGAGGTGCCGGTGGAGGAGGTGCCGGCGGAGAAGGTGCCGGTGCCCTGGCCGGGGAACAGCGACGAGCCGCCCTCGGGTCCGGGCTCGGCGGGACCCTCGTTGATCAGGTCCTCCAGCGCGGAGCGCAGCGCCTCGCCGAACTCCGGGTCCATGGTGCCGGCGTTGTCGACGGCGTCCTGCGGGCCGGTGGGGCGGGGGAAGAACAGCGGCCACTCGTCGGTGCTGGCGAACGGGCCGGTGTACGGGGAGTCGAACAGTGGCGCGTCCTCGGCCGCACGGGCCTCCTGCTCGGCCCAGAACGCCCGGGCCTCGGTGATCTCCCGCTCGCGGTCGGCGGCGAGTGCCTCGGTGACGGCCTGGCGTATCGCGGCCTGGTCCACCGGGGCGGGTGCGGCCTGGGCCGCGGCCCGCGCGTCCAGCCGGCGGGAGAGTCCCCGGAGGTGGAGCAGCACGGCGGTCGACACGGTGATCAGGATCAGCAGCAGGATGGTGTAGACGGCGCTCACGGAACGTACTCCTAGCGAGGAGCGGAACGGGGTTACGTGTCCACACTGCCGCATCCGGGGCTGTTGCCGCAGTGGCGAATGTCTAATTTGTGGGGGACTTTCGCTCTTGTCCCCAAATTGTTAGGTAACACCGTTCTACGCAGTGGAGTTGATCCGCTCCGCAGTGTCGATTTCCGAGCTGAAAACGAGCGAAAAGAGGGCCGGATCGACCTCGCGATGTGATCCGGCCCTCAATTACTCACGGTCACTCCAAATGGGTGGTCCAGACCCTTTCGGGGCGGCCCGGCGGGTCAGCTGAGGCGCTCGATCACCATCGCCATGCCCTGGCCGCCGCCGACGCACATGGTCTCCAGGCCGAACTGCTTGTCGTGCCACTGCAGGGAGTTGATCAGGGTGGTGGTGATCCGGGCGCCGGTCATGCCGAACGGGTGGCCGACGGCGATCGCGCCGCCGTTGACGTTCAGCTTGTCCAGGTCGATGCCGAGATCCCGGTAGGACGGGATCACCTGGGCGGCGAAGGCCTCGTTGATCTCGACCAGGTCGATGTCGTCGATGGTCAGGCCGGCCCGCCGCAGCGCCTGCCGGGAGGCCTCGACCGGGCCGTAGCCCATGATCTCGGGGGAGAGCGCGCTGACGCCGGTGGAGACCACCCGGGCGAGCGGGGTGATGCCCAGCTCCCGGGCCTTGGTGTCGGACATGATGACCAGCGCGGCGGCGCCGTCGTTCAGCGGGCAGCAGTTACCGGCGGTCACGGTGCCGTCCGGCCGGAACACCGGCTTCAGGCCGGAGACGCCCTCCAGCGTGACGCCGGCGCGCGGGCCGTCGTCCTTGCTCACCACGGTGCCGTCCGGGAGCGTCACCGGGGTGATCTCGCGCTCCCAGAAGCCGGCCTTGATGGCGGCCTCGGCGAGGTTCTGCGAGCGGACGCCGAACTCGTCCTGCTCGGCGCGGGTGATCCCCTTGAGCACGGCCAGGTTCTCGGCGGTCTGGCCCATCGCGATGTAGGCGTCCGGCAGCAGGCCGTCCTCGCGCGGGTCGTGCCACTCCCCGCCGCCCTCCTCGGCGCGCTTGGCGGTGCGGGCCTGGGCCTCGTCGAAGACCGGGTTCGTGGTGCCCGGCATGCCGTCCGAGGTCCCGTTCACGCTGCGCGAGACGGTCTCCACGCCGGCCGAGAGGAAGACGTCGCCCTCGCCGGCCCTGATCGCGTGCAGTGCCATCCGCGTGGTCTGCAGCGAGGACGAGCAGTAGCGGGTGATGGTGGCGCCGGGCAGGTAGTCCATGCCCATCTGGACGGCCACGATGCGGGCCAGGTTGTGGCCCTGCTCGCCGCCGGGCAGGCCGCAGCCGAGCATCAGGTCGTCGATCTCGCGCGGGTCGAGCTGCGGGACCTTGGCCAGGGCGGCCTGGATGACGTGGGCGGTCAGGTCGTCGGGGCGGACGTCCTTGAGCGAGCCCTTGAAGGCCCGGCCGATCGGCGAACGGGTGGCGCTGACGATGACGGCTTCGGGCATGGCGGGCTCCTCGCTGGGTGACGGCGGACTGGCGTCCGGGAGGAAAGTTACCGCCTGGTAGATCAGGCGTCACCCGTCCCGGCGTGTGAGCTGGCCGACGTGTCGCCGGCCTCTGGAACGGCTCCTTCCCCGGCCTCCTCGGGCGCCCACGAGCCGGGCAGCCCGACCCGCAGCCGGTGGCGCAGCAACGCCCAGCGGCGGCCGGTGCCCTCCGCCTCGACGGCCGCGACCTCGGTGCCCGAACGCCCGGCCGCGGCGGCGGCGGCCATCGCCACCGGCAGCACCGTCCCGCCCGGCACGGGTGTGGCCGGGCGCTCCTCCTCCGGCCAGAGGCCGAGCGCGGCGCACACCGAGGGCAGCACGGCCATCGCGGCCGTCGCGTAGCCCTGGGCGGACGGGTGGTAGCGGTCGGCGGCGAACATCTCCGGGCGCGCCGCGAACTCCGGGCCCAGCAGCGAGCCCAGCGAGACCGTCCGGCCGCCGGCCTCCACGACCGCGATGGTCTGCGCGGCCGCCAGCTGCCGGCTCAGCCGGCGGGCCACCCAGCGCAGCGGCGGGCGCACCGGCTTGATCGTCCCGAGGTCCGGGCAGGTGCCGACCACCACCTCGCAGCCGTTCGCCCGCAGCGCCGCGACCGCCTCGCCGAGCTGGCGGACGGCCAGCTGGGCCGGGCTGTGCCGGGTCACGTCGTTGGCGCCGATCATGAGCACGGCGACGTTCGGGTGGTGCGGCAGCGCCTGCTCCAGCTGGCCCGAGAGGTGGGCGGAACGGCCGCCGGTGCGGGCCACGTTGACCAGCCGGACCGGGCGTTCGGCCACCGAGGCCAGGCCCGCGGCCAGCAGCGCGCCCGGGGTCTCCCGGGCCCGCAGCACACCGAGGCCGGCGCCGGTGGAGTCGCCGAGGACGGCCAGCACCAGCGGCGGCTGCGTGGCGGCGGAGCTGTCGGCGAAGGCCTCGCCGTAGACGCCGTCGGCCTTGGGCGGATCGCCCTCCAGCACGCCGATGGCCTGGATCGCCAGCTTGCTCTCGGTGAGCAGCACGCCCACCAGGCCCACGCCCAGCAGGCCGAGCCCGCCGCCGCCGTACGCCGCCGCGGTGGCGATCCGGCGGGCCACCCGGGCCCGCGAGTCCTGTGCCCCTGGCATCCGATGCCCCCTTCGCGTCCTCGTGCCGCCCCCTCCGGGGCCATGGCGATGCCTGCACCCCCCTCCTACCCGCGCGGGGGCCGGGGCTACCTGCGGGGCTGGGCCATTGGGGGAGGAGGGCGGGTGGGGGCCGCCGCGCGGGGCCGGGGCGGGGCGAGAGGCGGGTGGGGCGGAAGGGCGGGCTGGGGCGGGCGGCACGGCCTAGGCTTTGCAGTACCGAAAGCACTCGCATGCCCACAACCGGGAGGACCCCCGTGCGGTACCACAACTCGATCATCGACCTCGTCGGCAACACGCCGCTGGTCAAGCTGAACAAGGTCGCCGAGGGCATCAGCGCGACAGTGCTGGCGAAGGTCGAGTACTTCAACCCCGGCGGTTCGGTGAAGGACCGCATCGCGATGCGCATGATCGAGGCCGCCGAGGCCTCGGGCGCCCTGAAGCCGGGCGGCACCATCGTCGAGCCGACCTCCGGCAACACCGGTGTCGGCCTGGCGATCGTGGCCCAGCAGAAGGGCTACAAGTGCATCTTCGTCTGTCCGGACAAGGTGTCCACCGACAAGATCAACACCCTGCGCGCGTACGGCGCCGAGGTGGTCGTCTGTCCCACCGCCGTGGCCCCCGAGCACCCGGACTCGTACTACAACGTCTCCGACCGGCTCGTCCGGGAGACCCCGAACGCCTGGAAGCCGGACCAGTACTCCAACCCGGACAACCCGGCCTCGCACTACCACTCCACCGGTCCGGAGCTGTGGGAGCAGACCGAGGGCCGGATCACCCACTTCGTGGCGGGCGTCGGCACCGGCGGCACCATCTCCGGCACCGGTAACTACCTGAAGGAGGTCTCGGGCGGCAAGGTCAAGGTGATCGGCGCCGACCCGGAGGGCTCGGTCTACTCGGGCGGCACCGGCCGGCCGTACCTGGTCGAGGGCGTGGGCGAGGACTTCTGGCCGACCGCCTACGACCGTGACGTCGCCGACGGCATCGTCGCCGTCTCCGACAAGGACTCCTTCCAGATGACCCGCCGCCTGGCCAAGGAGGAGGGCCTGCTCGTCGGCGGCTCCTGCGGCATGGCCGTGGTGGCCGCGCTGGAGGTGGCCAAGGACCTGGGCCCGGACGACGTCGTGGTGGTGCTGCTGCCGGACGGCGGCCGCGGCTACCTGTCCAAGATCTTCAACGACGACTGGATGGCCGACTACGGCTTCCTGCCCTCGGCCACCGACGAGGCGCACATCGGCGAGGTGCTGGCCCGCAAGGACGCCATCGAGCACGAGGGCATCCCGCAGTTCGTCCACATGCACCCGAACGAGACGGTCGCCGAGGCGGTCCGGGTGCTGCGCGAGTACGGCGTCTCGCAGATGCCGGTGGTCTCCCCGGGTGCCGGCCACCCGGACATCATGGCCGGCGAGGTGATCGGCTCGGTGGCGGAGAAGCTGCTGCTGGAGGGCGTCTTCGCGAAGGAGATCGAGCTGACCGACACGCTGGACCGGGTGATGTCCAAGCCGCTGCCGGTCGTCGGTGCGGGCGAGACGGTCACCAACCTGATGACCGTGCTGGAGAAGGCCGACGCCGCGGTGGTGCTGGTGGAGGGCAAGCCGCAGGGCATCGTCACCCGCCAGGACCTGCTGGGCTTCCTCGCCGGCCGCGCCGCGCACTGACCCGTCGGCCCAGGCCCCGGCCCTGACCGGCCCCGCCGCCGGCCCCGATCCCGCCGCCGGCCCCGGTCGGCGGGGCGGACGAGGGTTCGCCCACGCTTCGCCCGCGGTTCGCCCACGGGCGAAGTGGTACACCGGCGTCACCTGCCCGCAGCACGCGGTTAACAACGGTCCGGCATCGTGGTGGTCAACGGCAAGACGCCGAGCGAGACGACGGCAACCGTCCGGGAGCGGCTCCCCGGCGGACGCGGTCGGCTCCGGACACGTCGGGCGGTCCTGACCCGGCCCGCCGTGTCCGCCCTCCAGCCCGGCAACGGGGGAGAGGGGCCTCCGCGGGAGGCGCCGTCGTCCCGCCCCTGCCCGGCTGCGGCCGGTCGACAGGGTGCGGCGGCTCCCGCGGCACCTCGCGCCGCACGGCGCGTCTCCGCGGTTCCCGGGTGGGGGAACCGAGGCGGAGAACGGCAGGGCCGGTCCTTCTCCGAGGGACCGGCCCTTCCCGTACGCTCACACGCATGACCAGCACTGAAACCACCCAGGACGAGCCGCGCTACGTCCGGCTCAAGATCGAGCTCATCGCGGAGATCACCGACGAGGGCGCGCTCAAGGCGGCCGCCCTGAAGCAGGTGACCGAGGACGAGTACCTCGACGACGACGAGCGCGCCCAGTCCGTCGACGCCATCGAGGTGGACCCGTCGGGTTCGCTCGCCCACTTCATCGACCCGGTGGCGCTGCTCGGCGACGTGCCGGGTGTCGAGCTGGCCTCGGCGACCTGGGAGTCGGCGCAGACCGAGTTCGACCCCGAGAACGAGGGGTGGGACGAGTACGTGGTGGACGAGTCCGCCGAGTAGCGGCCTCGCTCCGCTGGCTCGTCACCGCTCGTGAACGCCCGGTCTGCCCCGCAGGCCGGGCGTTTTTCCCTGTTCACCGGGAAGTTGGGTCATCTCATACGATCGCTTACCCTTCGGAGGTGGAACCGTGCACGGGCGGATTGCGTTTCTGTATCCGTAAATGCCCGGGATGATCAGCAGGGAGACGCGACGTGACGGCACGGGACGGTCAGGGGCGGGCAGGCGGAGGCAACTGGAGCCGGCGCGGAGTGCTCGCGGGCCTGATCGGGGCGCCGGTCCTGCTGCTCGCGGCCTGCAACGACACCAAGAGCGCCGACGCCAACGGCTCGGGCGGCTCGGGCGGCTCGGGCGGTTCCGGTGGAACCCCGGGCACCGGCAGCGGCTCCGGCGGGACCAGCAGCGCGCCGAAGACCTCGACCGCCGTCATCACCGTCACTCCTGCGGACGGTGCCGCCTCCGCCAGCTTCAGCGAGCCGGTCAAGGTCACCGTCAGCAACGGCACCCTGGGCACCGTCAAGGTCACCGACTCCACGGGCAAGGAACTGGCCGGCCAGCTCGCCTCCGACGGCGCCAGCTGGACCTCGGCCGCCGCCCCCGCCAGCGGCACCAAGTACACCGTGGCCGCCACCGCCCTCGACAAGGACAAGCTGGAGGCGGACGCCAACGCCACCTTCACCACGGCCACCCCGGCCAACACCTTCGTCGGCTACTTCACGCCCGAGGACGGCTCGGTCGTCGGCGTCGGCATGCCCGTCTCGATCACCTTCAGCAAGCCGATCACCGACCGCAAGGCCGTCCAGCAGGCGATCACCGTGATAGCCGAGCCGGGCGTCGAGATCGTCGGGTACTGGTTCTCCAGCACCCGCCTCGACTTCCGGCCGCAGGAGTACTGGGCCAAGGGCACCAAGGTCACCCTCAAGCTCCGGCTCAAGGACGTCGAGGGCGCCAAGGGCGTCTACGGCACCCAGTCCAAGGACGTCCGCTTCACCATCGGCCGCGCCCAGACCAGCGTCGCCGACCTCGGCGCCAAGAAGCTCACCGTCACCACCGACGGCCAGGTCAGCGCCGTCTACAAGATCTCCGGCGGGTCGCCCGAGCACCGCACCTGGGGCGGCAAGATGGTGATCTCCGAGCAGTTCCAGCAGACCCGGATGAACTCGCAGACCGTCAACCTCGGCAGCGAGTACGACATCGCGGACGTGCCGCACGCCCAGCGGCTCACCACCTCGGGCACCTTCATCCACGGCAACTACTGGTCCTCGTCGTCGATCTTCGGCGGCCAGAACACCAGCCACGGCTGCATCGGCCTCCAGGACGCCAAGGGCGCGCAGGACGGCAGCACGGACGGCTACAAGTTCTACAAGAGCTCCATGGTCGGCGACGTGGTCGAGGTCGTGAACTCCGGCGACAAGACCGTCGCGCCGGACAACGGCCTGAACGGCTGGAACCTCGGCTGGGCCGCCTGGAAGGCCGGCAGCGCGGTCTGACGCCGGGAGCCGCCGGGAGCCCGCCGGTCAGCGCTTGGCGTAGTCGGCGAAGCCCTGCCAGTCGACGATGACGCAGGGCTCGTCGCCGACGATCCAGGCGTCGTGCCCGGGCGGGCAGATCATCAGGTCGCCGGGGCCGAACTCGGTCTCCTGACCGTCGTCCATGACGATCCTCATCCGGCCCGAGACCACGTACCCCGTGTGGGCGGCCCGGCAGCTGTCGGTCCTGGCGATCGGCTTCACGTGCTTGGACCACTGCCAACCCGGGTGGAACACGGCCCGGCCCACCGGGCCGGCGTCCAGGTTGACCAGGCGCAGCTCCCCCGTGCCCTCCTCGAAGGGGCGGACCTCCTCGGGGGCGTCGAAGTTCATGCGGACGAGACCGGACATGGCGCACTCCTCTCCGCGCGGACGGCCCGGCCGCCCGCGCGGAGAGGAGGCAGGCCCGTCTGCTGGCCCTTCCAGTCTGCGCCCCGACCGGCGGGCGGTCACCTCGGGTGGCCGGCCCGCCGGAACGGTCACGGACGGTCAGCCCTGCGTGCGGGCCACGCCGATCGGGCAGGAGGCGCCGGTGCCGCCGAGGCCGCAGTAGCCGTTCGGATTCTTGGCGTCGGACAGGTACTGCTGGTGGTACGGCTCGGCCGGGTAGAACGGGCCCGCCGGGGCGATCTCGGTGGTGATCGGGCCGTAGCCGAGCGCCGTCAGGGCCGGCTGGAAGGCGTCCCGGCCGGCGGCCGCGGCGGCGGCCTGGGCGGGGGAGTGGGTGTAGACGGCGGAGCGGTACTGGGTGCCGACGTCGTTGCCCTGGCGGTTGCCCTGGGTCGGGTCGTGTGCCTCCCAGAAGGTCTTCAGCAGCCGCTCGTAGGAGATCACCGAGGGGTCGAACACCACCCGGACCGCCTCGGTGTGCCCGGTCAGCCCGCTGCACACCTCCTCGTACGTCGGGTGGGGGGTGTAGCCGCCCTGGTAGCCGACCAGCGTCGTCCAGACGCCGGGCAGGCGCCAGAACGTCCGCTCGGCGCCCCAGAAGCAGCCCAGCCCGAAGTCGGCCACCTCCAGGCCGTCCGGGTACGGCCCGGTGAGCGGGTGGCCGAGCACGGTGTGCGGCTCGCGCAGTGCGAAGCCCGGCGACTCCCGGCCGGGCAGCGCCTGGTCGGCGGGAACGAGCGAGGTCTTGTGGCGGTTGAACAGCACGGCCTGCTCCTGCGGGGTAGGGAGGGTTGCGCAGGATTCAACGCGGCGGGCCGCCCCCGGATTCCGGCGCCGCCCGGATTCCGCCGCAGCCCCGCTTCGCAGCCGGCCCGGTTCACGGCGGGCTGGGACGTTCCGGAGGGCGCCGGGCCGCACGGCCACTAGGCTCGACCCATGACCGAGCACCAGCTTCCCCAGGGCTTCGAGACCCTCGCCATCCACGCGGGTCAGGAAGCAGACCCCCAGACCGGGGCCGTCGTCACGCCGATCTACCAGGTGTCCACCTACAAGCAGGACGGGGTGGGCGGCCTGCGGGGCGGCTACGAGTACAGCCGCAGCGCCAACCCGACCCGCACCGCGCTGGAGGAGTGCCTCGCGGCGCTGGAGGGCGGCGCCCGAGGCCTCGCCTTCGCCTCCGGCCTGGCCGCCGAGGACACCCTGCTGCGCACCATCCTCAAGCCGGGCGACCACATCGTGATCCCCAACGACGCCTACGGCGGCACCTTCCGGCTGTTCGCCAAGGTGCTGACCCGCTGGGGCGTCGAGTTCTCCGTCGCCAACACCCAGGACCTGGCCACCGTCCGGGCCGCGCTGCGCCCCAACACCCGCGCGGTCTGGGTGGAGACCCCGTCCAACCCGCTGCTGGGCATCACCGACCTGGCCGCGCTCGCCGAGGTCGCGCACGGCGCCGGCGCGCTGCTGGTGGTCGACAACACCTTCGCCAGCCCGTACCTGCAGCAGCCGATCGCGCTCGGCGCGGACGCGGTCGTGCACTCCACCACCAAGTACATGGGCGGCCACTCGGACGTGGTCGGCGGTGCGCTGGTGCTGGCCGACGCGAGCCTGGGCGAGGAGGTGGCGTACCACCAGAACGCGATGGGCGCCGTCTCCGGGCCGTTCGACGCCTGGCTGGTGCTGCGCGGCATCAAGACGCTGGGTGTCCGGATGGACCGGCACAGCGCCAACGCGGAGAAGGTCGCCGAGCTGCTGGCGAGCCACCCGAAGGTCAGCCAGGTGCTGTACCCGGGCCTGCCCGAGCACCCCGGCCACGAGATCGCCGCCAAGCAGATGAAGGCCTTCGGCGGCATGGTCTCGTTCCGGGTCCAGGGCGGCGAGGAGGCGGCGGTCGAGGTCTGCAACCGTGCGCAGCTGTTCACCCTCGGCGAGTCGCTCGGCGGCGTGGAGTCGCTGATCGAGCACCCGGGCCGGATGACCCACGCCTCGGTGGCCGGTTCGGCGCTGGAGGTGCCCGCCGACCTGGTGCGCGTCTCGGTCGGCATCGAGTCGATCGACGACCTGCTCGCCGACCTCAAGCAGGCACTGGGCTAGGACGCGTTCAGAGGCCCGGATTCTGTTGAGGATCTTCGGCCTCGATGAGCCGGCTGGGGACCGCGGTGGTCACCTGCCGCGCTGTCGGCGCACTCGGCCGGAGGAGCCCCTGCGGGCTCCTCCGGCCGGTCCGTCGCGTCATGCCCTCACGCGCTCGCGCCGGAGCGGTCCTTCAGGAGCGCTTCCAGGAAGTGGGCGACGCGGCAGCGCAGTCCTCGTTCGGACCGGACTCACCGCGTACCAGGTCCCAGAGGTTCCGTCCGCCCCACATGGTCCATGAGTCCGCTGAGGCCCATGAGTGCGGCGGGTGAGGGGGGCGCGGACACGGCTTCGGCGGGCACTTCTCGTCCTCGACCGTGATCGTCACACACGGGCAGTCCACGGTCAGTTCGACCGTGGTCACCGCGGTCTGGGGCAGTTCGTAGCCGGGGGGAGCGGCGGTTTCCTGCCAGTAGTAGGTGCCGAACGGAAGGTTGTCCGCGGAGCAGACGCCGTTCGCTCCGGTGGTGCAGGGGGAGCCGACGGGGGTGTCGGGGTTGGTTCCGGTGGTTTGGAGGCCGGGGGTGCCGTTGGTCTCGTGCCACAGCTGGAAGGTGGCGCCGGCCAGCGGTTGCCCGGTGGCGGAGTCGACCTTGGTGACCGTGGTGGAGCCGATCGGGGTGGTGGTCTTGGTGTCCTGGACGGTGACGGGGATGCTCTGTCCGTCGGTGTCGAGGACCACGGTCGTCACCGCGGGCTGCGGCAGGTCGTAGCCGGGCGGAGCGGCGGTCTCCTGCCAGTAGTAGGTGCCCAACGGGAGACCTGTCGTGGAGCAGACGCCGTTCGCCCCGGTGGTGCAGGGGGAGCCGACGGGGGTGTCGGGGTTGGTTCCGGTGGTTTGGAGGCCGGGGACGCCGTTGGTCTCGTGCCAGAGTTGGAAGGTGGCGCCGGCCAGTGGTTGCCCGGTGGCGGAGTCGACCTTGGTGACCGTGGTGGAGCCGGTCGGGGCGATGGTCTTGGTGTCCTGGACGGTGATCGGGACGTTCTGTCCGTTGGTGTCGAGGACGACGGTGGTGACGTTGAGTTCCGGCAGGTCGTAGCCGTTGGGTGCCGATACTTCTTGCCAGTAGTAGGTGCCGAGGGGGAGGCCGTTTGCGGAGCAGGTGCCGTTCGCTCCGGTGGTGCAGGGGGAGCCGACGGGGGTGTCGGGGTTGGTTCCGGTGGTTTGGAGGCCGGGGGTGCCGTTGGTCTCGTGCCAGAGTTGGAAGGTGGCGTCGGCCAGCGGTTGCCCGGTGGCGGAGTCGACCTTGGTGACCGTGGTGGAGCCGGTCGGGGCGGTGGCTTTGGTGTCCTGGACGGTGATCGGGACGTTCTGTCCGTTGGTGTCGAGGACGACGGTGGTGACGTTGAGTTCCGGCAGGTCGTAGCCGGGGGGAGCGGCGGTCTCCTGCCAGTAGTAGGTGCCCAACGGGAGACCTGTCGTGGAGCAGACGCCGTTCGCCCCGGTCGTGCAGGGGGCGCCCACCTCGGTGTCCGGGGTGCCCCCCGAGGTCTGGAGGCCGGGGACGCCGTTGGTCTCACGCCACAGCTGGAAGGTGGCCCCCGCCAGGGGCTGCCCCGTGACGGAATCGACCTTGGTCACGCTGGTCGAGGCGGTGGGAGCGGGACTTCCGCACGCCGGAAGGTCGCCGTTGAAGGGATAGGCGTGGAACTCGGTCCCGGTCATCCCCGAGCCGGAGTTCTGGAGCAGCGAACCGGTGGTGAAGAACCGTCCGTTCAGACCGGGCAGGCTCATGGTGGCGGTGCTGGCCGGGTTGCCGACCAGCACACTGCCCTGGAACTGCCCCGATCCCTTGAGCGTGACGGACGTCGCGGCGGGGAAGTTCCACAGGAGGCGCTCGCGCAGCTGGTTCCAGGGATCGGTGTCCTGGAGGCTCCCGCTGTAGGTGTTGATGGTGCGGGCGCCGCCCACGAGGTTGACGAGTACCGTCGCGTTCGCGGGGATGCCGGCGAACGCGATGCCCTGAGTGGAGCCTCCGTTCCCGGCGATGTCGAAGTCGACGTTGAAGACCTGGAGTGCGGAGGTGCCGTCACCGGTGAACAGGGTCTGGTACCCCTGGTTGACCGCGGTTCCGGTGGCGGGGCGGGGTGTGCCGACCCCGGCGTAGCACTCGCTCGCCGTCTGCAGCTGACCGCGCAGCGGCGTGTAGGCGGCCACGGCCTGTGCTTCCTGGACCTTCGTGCCGACGATGGTGCCCGTGGCCGTGCCCGCGTAGCGGACGACGCCGCCCTCCGCCAGGAGCCTCTGCCCCGGGGCCACCGTGACGTTGCCTCCGGCGGTGAGGAAGTCGGCGCCGTTCGGCGGGGGGACCCGTGAGCCGACGCCGACGATGCCGATGTTGTAGACGGAGCTGCCTCCCGGGGCTTTGTTCAGGTCGAAGTTGCCGAGGGTCACCACGTGCCCCTCGGCCTCCGCGGCGGAACCGCCGACGTTGAAGTCGCCGCCGACGAAGATGTTCACGCCGTCGTCGCGGCCTGCGAAGGGACCGTTGTTGACCGGGGGGAACGTCGCGGGACAGTCCGCACCCAGGCACGGCCCGAGGCCGCCCGGAAGACCGGCCGCGTACGCGGCCGGCGGTGCGACGAGTGACATGCCGAAGGGCACGAGCGTCAGGGCCAGGACGGAACCCACCGTCCTGCCGAGTCGGCGTCTCCAGGTGACGGTGGTCACCGGGTTCTGACTGGGCTTCACCTCAGTCCTCTCACCATGTGGACACAATGGGGCCCTCGGAGTGTTCCGGGCTGGAGGGCCGAGCATCGTGACTCGCTGGTGTTGTCATCTGAAAATCGTGTTAATGCACCCGTTCGGCTGTGTGTCGACGGGCGATCGGTCCGGGCGCGGGGGACGGCCTCCGGCCGTCGGCGGTCACTGGCCGTCGGCGGTCACTGGCCCTGCTGGTCCGCGGTGTACGACTCCATCGCGTGGTTGAAGCGGGCCAGCAGGGCGCAGAACGCC
The DNA here is from genome assembly GCF_040684355.1 of Kitasatospora sp. NPDC091276. Lineage (NCBI taxonomy): Bacteria > Bacillati > Actinomycetota > Actinomycetes > Kitasatosporales > Streptomycetaceae > Kitasatospora > Kitasatospora sp. NPDC091276. The sequence goes on from NZ_JBFBFU010000016.1 coordinate 15,297, forward strand.
TGCTGTTCCTCGGGCGGCCAGTCGGCTGTCAGGCGGCGGGTCAACTCGGCCCGCCCGTCGCGGACTTCGACCAGTCGGCCGGAGCCGACCGGGGTCAGCGCGAGGCGTACGGCGCGGCGGTCGGCCGGGTCCTGGACCCGGCCGACCAACCCGCCGGCGACCAGCGGGGCGACCTGCCGGGTCACCGTGGAGGAGTCGACGCCGAGCGACTCGGCCAGTGCCTTGACGTTGGCGGGCCCGTGCCGCTCCAGGCGGTCGAGCAGCAGGTAGGCGGCCCGGTCCAGCGCGCCGAGACCGCCGCCGGTGGTCCGGACCTGGTCCATCCGGCGGGCGAACACCGCCAGCTGGTACTGGAGTCGGGCGTGCACGGGGTCGGTGCGGTCGGTGGCCTGGGGCGAGGTCGTCGTCATCGCGGCTCACGATCGTCGTGCGGTGAGGGAGGCTCAGAAGCAGCAGCGTACGCGGGCGGGGCGGGCCCGGGAACAGCCCCGGCATCCCGGATTGCCGGTGTCGACCACCGTAGGCTGGCGTTATGCACAACTGGCCGGTCACCCTCGACGACGTCCGCGGCGCCCAGAAGATGCTCGCCGGGATCGCCCGGGTGACGCCGATGGAGGGCAGCCGGTACCTGTCCGGGCTGATCGGCGCGCCGGTCCACCTGAAGTGCGAGAACCTCCAGCGCACCGGTTCGTTCAAGCTGCGCGGCGCGTACGTGCGGATCGCCGGGCTCTCGCCGGTGCAGCGGGCCGGCGGGGTGGTGGCGGCGAGCGCGGGCAACCACGCGCAGGGGGTGGCGCTGGCGGCCTCGCTGCTGGGGGTGCACTCGACCGTTTTCATGCCGGTCGCGGCACCGCTGCCCAAGGTCGCGGCGACCCGGGAGTACGGCGCGCAGGTGCGGCTGCACGGTGCCACGGTGGACGAGGCGTTGCAGGCCGCGCAGCGGTACTCGGAGGCGACCGGCGCCGTGTTCATCCACCCCTTCGACCACTGGGACGTGGTCACCGGCCAGGCGACCGTCGGGCTGGAGATCCTGGAGCAGTGCCCCGAGGTGCGGACCATCCTGGCCGGGGTGGGCGGCGGCGGCCTGCTGGCCGGGATCGCGGCGGCGGTCAAGCCGTTGCGGCCGGACGTCCGGGTGGTGGGGGTGCAGGCGGCGGGCGCGGCCGCGTACCCGCCCTCGCTGGCGGCCGGGCGGCCGGTGTCGCTGGAGCACTACGCCACGATGGCCGACGGGATCATGGTCGGCCGGCCCGGGGACATCCCGTTCGAGGTGGTCAACTCGCTGGCGGACGGCGTCCGGACGGTCTCCGAGGACGCGCTGTCGCGGGCCCTGCTGCTGGGCCTGGAGCGGTTGAAGCTGGTGGTCGAACCGGCCGGGGCGGCCCCGATCGCGGCGCTGCTGGAGCAGCCGGACTCCTTCGAGGGGCCGGTGGTGGCCGTGCTGTCCGGCGGCAACATCGACCCGCAGCTGATGCAGCGGGTGCTGCGGCACGGGCTGGCGGCGGCCGGCCGGTACCTGTCTCTGCGGGTGCGGCTGGCGGACAAGCCGGGCTCGCTGGCCGACCTGCTGGGGGTGCTGACCGGGCTGGACGCCAACGTGCTGGACGTCGCGCACGTGCGGATCGACCCGCGGCTGGGGCTGACCGAGGTCGAGGTGGACCTGCACCTGGAGACCAAGGGGCCGGAGCACTGCGCGGCCGTGGTCGGCGAGCTGCGGGACTCGGGGTACGTCGTTTCCAGCTGAGTCCCGAAGGTGCCTGAGGAGCCTGAGGAGCATAAGGAGCCTGAGGCGCTTGGGGGGCTTGGGGGGCCTGGCGTCTCGGGCGCCGGATGGTGCGGGGCGGGCCTCAGCGGATCTCGGTGGATGTCAGTGGTCCCTGTCACTATGGCGGAGCCCTATGCCTTGACGCGATATATCGCGTACTGCCAGACTCGCGATACATCGCGTTCTGTGTGCCGGTAGGCGAAAACCGAGTCGCCCGCATGCCCGAAAAAGGGGCAGAGTGTGACAGATCGCCCATATTCGTCCGAGGAGATGAGGCAGGCCATGGCGCCAGCCATCCAAGCCGAGAACCTGGTCAAGACCTTCGGCGACGTACGAGCCCTGGACGGCGTGAGCCTCGACGTCCCCGAGGGCACGGTGCTCGGGCTGCTCGGCCCGAACGGCGCCGGCAAGACCACCACCGTGCGGGTCCTCACCACCCTGCTGCGTCCCGACTCGGGCCGCGCGGTGGTCGCCGGCGTCGACGTGCTCAAGCACCCCAACAAGGTCCGCAGCCTGATCGGCCTGTCCGGCCAGTACGCGGCGGTCGACGAGTACCTCACCGGCTTCGAGAACCTCCAGATGGTCGGCGAGCTCTACCAGATGAGCGCCCGTCAGGCGAAGGCCCGGGCGCTGGAGCTGCTGGAGTGGTTCAACCTCACCGAGGCCAAGGACCGCACCGCCAAGACCTACTCCGGCGGCATGCGCCGCCGCCTCGACCTCGCCGCCGCGCTGGTCGTCCGGCCGCCGGTGATGTTCCTCGACGAGCCGACCACCGGCCTCGACCCGCGAAACCGGCTCGCGCTCTGGGAGGTCATCGAGACCCTGGTCGAGCAGGGCACCACGCTGCTGCTCACCACCCAGTACCTGGAGGAGGCCGACCGGCTGGCGCACGACATCGCCGTCGTCGACCACGGCCGGGTGATCGCCCGCGGCACCGCCGACCAGCTCAAGGCCCAGATCGGCGGCGAGCGGATAGAGGTCGTGGTGCACGAGCCGGGCCTGGTCACCGACGCGGTCGCGGCGCTGTCCGGGTACGCGCTGGGCGAGCCGGCGGTGGAGAAGAACACCCGCCGGATCACCGTGCCGGTCAGCGGCGGCGCCCGGGTGCTCGCCGACGTCATCCGCGAACTGGACGCCCGCGGCATCGAGATCGACGACATCGGCCTGCGCCGCCCGACCCTGGACGACGTGTTCCTCACCCTCACCGGCCACGTCGCCGAGGCGGTGGAGGAGGAGAACGGCTCCGGCGGCCGCGGCCGGGGCGGTCGGGGCAAGGGCGGGCCGTCCGCCGAGGGGCCGGACGGCTCCGACGGCCAGGGACCGGACAAGCGGGCCGTCGCGGCCGGAACGGAGCGCTGAGATGAGCACCGCCACCGAGCACGCCATCGGCGAGGCGATGCCCAGGCAGCGCCGCGGCGTCGCCGCCACCCTGCACGACTCCTGGGTGGTCGCCAAGCGCAACCTGCGCCGGATGACCAGGATCCCCGAGATCGTGGTCTTCGGGCTGATGCAGCCGGTCATGTTCGTGCTGCTGTTCTCGTACGTGATGGGCGGGGCGATCAAGATCCCCGGGGCGAGCTCCAGCTCCGACTCGTACATCCAGTTCCTGATGGCCGGCATCTTCGCCCAGACCGTCACCTTCGCCGTCGCCGGCGCCTCCGCCGGGATCGCGGAGGACATGACCAAGGGCCTGGTGGACCGCTTCCGCTCGCTGCCGATGGCCCGCTCGGCCGTGCTGGTCGGCCGCACCCTGGCCGACCTGTGCCAGACCGCGTTCACCGTGGTCGTGCTGGCCCTGGTCGCGCTGCTGGTCGGCTGGCGGATCCACGACGGCGTGCTCAACGCACTCGGCGCCTTCGGCCTTCTGCTCCTGCTCGGCTACGCGTTCTCCTGGATCGGCGCGCTGATCGGCCTCTCGGTGCGCAGCCCCGAGGCGGCCACCTCGGCCGGCCTGATCTGGCTGTTCCCGCTGACCTTCGTCTCCAACGCCTTCGTGCCGGTCAGCTCGATGCCGGGCTGGCTGCAGGCGGTCGCGTACTGGAACCCGTTCAGCGCCACCGTGCAGGCCTGCCGAGACCTGTTCGGCAACCAGGTCGGCCCGGTGGACGCCACCTGGCCGATGCAGCACGCCGCGCTGGTGTCGGTGCTCTGGTCGGTACTGATCACCGCGGTGTTCTCCTGGCTGTCGGTGCGCAAGTACCGCTCGGCCGTGGGCTGAACCGCGCCCGGTACGCCGCGAGGGCGGCCGCGGAGTCCTGGACTCCGCGGCCGCCCTCGTCGGCCGGTCAGGCCTGGCTAGGTCGGATCACGCCGGATCACGCCGGATCACGCCGGATCACGTTGGATCAGGCCTGGTCAGCCGGCGTGCGGCACGACCTTGACGATCTTCACCATGGCGGGCTTGCCGTTCGGCAGCTCGTAGGTCGCCTCGTCGCCGATCTGCTTGCCGTCGATCGCGCGGCCCAGCGGCGACTGCGGCGAGTAGACGTCCATGGTGTCGGCGCCGGCGACCTCGCGCGAGGCGAGCAGGAACTCCATGGTGTCGTCCTCGTCGCCGTCGAAGGCGACCGTGACGACCATGCCCGGGGCCACCACACCCGAGTCGGCCGGGGCCTCGCCGACCTTGGCGCGCTCCAGCAGCTGGGTCAGCTGGCGGATGCGCAGCTCGTACTTGCCCTGCTCCTCCTTGGCCGCGTGATAGCCGGCGTTCTCCTTGAGGTCGCCCTCCTCGCGCGCCGCCTCGATCTTCTGGGCGATCTCGATGCGCCAGGGCCCGGTCAGGTGATCCAGCTCGGCCTTCAGCTGGTCGTAGCCGGCCTGAGTGAGCCAGGTCACGTTCTCACTGGTCTGGGTCACGGGTGCTCCTCGTAGGTGCTGGGGCTGTGCTGAGGGTGTGAGTCGTCAGCAGGGTTGGTGGTGATATCGGTCGTAACTACAAAGCAACGCCCGCTCCCGTACCATCCGGTGCGGAAGGGGCGAAACCACGAGCCTAACAAGTCCTGCCGACAAGCAGAAGGGTTGTTGGCGCGCCATTGACGTCGGCGTTGCGCCACGGTGTACAGCGAATGCGCCACGGTGTACGGGGGCGGTGCGTGCCGGGCCGGGTGCGGGACTTCCTACGGATGCCCGTTCTCCCGATCGGTTATGCGCCGGTGCCCGGCAGAGTACCGGTGGTGCCCGGCAGAGTACCGGTGAGCGGGGCGCGCTGCCGGTGCGACTCGGCGGCCGGGCCTCCTCCTCCGCGCTCCTTCGGGGGCTTACTTCTTCGCCGGCGTGCAGCCCAGCAGTTCGGCGGTGGTGCCACGGGCGGTGGTCCGCAGCGTGACCACGGCGTCGTAGCTGGAGCCGTCGGCCGGCACCGGGAAGTCGGCCACCCCGACCACCGAGCCGTCCGAACCCTGCGAGCGGACCGTGCAGCTGCCGGCCGTCCCGCCGCTCTTGCGCACCGCCAGGTGCAGCTCGACCTCGGAGTCCGAGACCGCCTGGAAGGTCGGCACCGAGCCGTTGATCGTGGTCTCGCGCAGCAGGTAGGAGCCGCCCAGCCAGGCCACCAGGCCCAGGCCCAGCACGCCGCAGACCGCGCCGACCACCTTCAGGCGGCGGTCCGAATCGCGGTCGCCGCGCCGGCCGTAGCGCCCCTCGGGCAGCTGCGGGGTGGTGGTGCTCGCGTTCATCGGACCCAGTCCTCTCCTGACGGGAGGGGCCGCGCGGGTGGTGCGGGGGAATGCGACGCTCCTCCAGTCCGTCACTATAGGAGGGGCACGCCCGCGGCCGGTCCGGCGGGGGCGGGGCTCGACCGGGCCGGGGTTCGTCCGCGGCCGGTCCCGCGGCGACGCGGCCCCGACGTGAGCGGCTCGTACGGTGGGCGGACCGGACTTCGCGGAACGCCCGATATGTGGAAGGAACGCAAGGCGTTGACTGAGCAGTTGCGACTGATGGCGGTGCACGCCCACCCGGACGACGAGTCCAGCAAGGGCGCGGCCACCATGGCCATGTACGTCGAGCAGGGAGTGGACGTGCTCGTGGCCACCTGCACCGGGGGCGAACGCGGGTCGGTTCTCAACCCCAAGCTCCAGGGGGACCCGTACATCGAGGAGAACATCCACGAGGTGCGCCGCAAGGAGATGGACGAGGCCCGGGCGATCCTGGGCGTCAAGCAGGCCTGGCTCGGCTTCGTCGACTCCGGCCTGCCCGAGGGCGACCCGCTGCCCCCGCTGCCCGAGGGCTGCTTCGCCCTGGAGGACGTGAAGGAGGCGGCCGAACCGCTGGTCCGGTTGATCCGGGAGTTCAAGCCGCAGGTCATCACGACCTACGACGAGAACGGCGGCTACCCGCACCCCGACCACATCATGACCCACAAGATCACCATGCTGGCCTTCGACGCCGCCGGAGATCCGGACGCCTACCCGGAGGCCGGCGAGCCCTGGCAGCCGCTGAAGGTCTACTACAACCACGGCTTCCCGATGGGCCGCATCCGCGCCCTGCACCAGTACCTCACCGAGCACGGCCACGACTCGCCGTACGGGGAGTGGATCGCGGGCTGGGAGAAGAGCGGCCGCCAGGAGCGCGAGATCACCACCCGGGTGAGCTGCGGCGACTGGTTCGAGACCCGCGACCGCGCGCTGATCGCCCACGCCACCCAGATCGACCCCGACGGGCCGTGGTTCCGCGTCCCGCTGGACGTCCAGCGCGAGGTCTGGCCCACCGAGGACTACGAACTCGCCCGTACCCTGATCGACGTGGACCTGCCGGAGGACGACCTGTTCGCCGGCCTGCGCACCCCCACCCTGGCCGTCGAGGCCGCCGACACGCGCGACTGAACCACCCCCCGATGGCCCGGCTCCCCGTGAGCCGGGCCACCATAGAGATATGAGCGCCCCCGTGAACCTCGTCAACCTCGCCGCCGACCTCGCCGTCGACGACGCCAAGGTCACCCCCGGACTCCTCGGCTTCGTCGTCTTCGCCGCCCTCGGCGTGGCCACCTGGTTCCTGGCCAAGTCCATGAACCGGCAGTTCAAGAAGGTCGACTTCGCGGAGGAGCCGGAAGCCCCCAAGGAGTAGCGCGCGGGCGCGCGCGGGGCCCGGCTCGCCGCAGCCGGTGTCCCGGCGCCCGGCCCCCGATGCGCGAGGATGGGGGGCATGCCGAACCGTCTCGCGGACGCGACCTCGCCGTACCTGCTGCAGCATGCCGAGAACCCGGTCGACTGGTGGCCCTGGGGGCCGGAGGCCTTCGCGGAGGCGGAGCGGCGGGGGGTCCCGGTGCTGCTCAGCGTCGGGTACGCGGCGTGCCACTGGTGTCACGTGATGGCCCACGAGAGCTTCGAGGACGCCGGGGTCGCCGGCTACCTGAACGAGCGGTTCGTCGCGGTCAAGGTGGACCGGGAGGAGCGGCCCGACGTCGATGCCGTCTACATGGAGGCCGTGCAGGCCGCCACCGGGCAGGGCGGCTGGCCGATGACGGTGTTCCTCACGCCCGACAAGGAGCCGTTCTACTTCGGCACCTACTTCCCGCCGGAGCCCCGGCACGGCATGCCGTCCTTCCGCCAGGTGCTGGAAGGCGTCGACGCCGCCTGGCGGGGCCGGCGGCAGGAGGTCGCGGAGGTCGCCGGGCGGATCCGGGCCGACCTCGCCGAGCGCGCCGCCGTCTACTCGGCCGGTGCCCACCATCCGCCCGCCGGCGCAGATCTGCACCAGGCGCTGGTCGCCCTCAGCCGGGAGTTCGACGACCGGCACGGGGGCTTCGGGGGCGCGCCCAAGTTCCCGCCGGCCATGGTCGTCGAGTTCCTGCTGCGCCACCACGCTCGCACCGGCTCCGAGGCGGCCCTGGAGATGGCCGTCCGCACCGGCGAGGCGATGGCCCGCGGCGGCATCCATGACCAACTCGGCGGCGGCTTCGCCCGGTACGCGGTCGACGCCGGCTGGGTCGTGCCGCACTTCGAGAAGATGCTGTACGACAACGCCCTGCTGCTGCGCGCCTACCTGCACCTGTGGCGGGCCACCGGCTCCCCGCTGGCCCGTCGGACCGCGCTGACCACCGCCGACTTCCTGTTGCGCGAACTGCGCACCCCCGAAGGCGCGTTCGCGTCCGCACTGGACGCCGACAGCCTCGACGAGGAGACCGGGCAGTCCACCGAAGGCGCCTACTACGTGTGGGAACCCGGCCAGTTGGTCGACCTGCTCGGCCCCGCCGACGCGGCCACCGCCGCCCGGCTGTTCACCGTCACCGCCGGCGGAACCTTCGAACACGGCACCTCCGTTCTCCAACTCCTCGCCGATCCCGAGGACTTCGCCGAGTACGAGACCATCCGCGCCCGGTTGTTCGAGGCCCGCGCCCGGCGGCCCGCCCCCGCCCGCGACGACAAGGTCGTCGCCGCCTGGAACGGCCTCGTCATCGCCGCCCTCGCCGAGACCGGCGCCCTCCTGGAGCGCCCCGACCTCGTCGAGGCCGCCGAACGCGCCGCCGACCTGCTGCTCGCCGTCCACCTCACCCCCGAGGGCCGGCTGCTGCGCACCTCCCGCGACGGCCGGGCCGGCACCAACGCGGGCGTCCTGGAGGACTACGCCGACACCGCCGAGGGCTTCCTGTCCCTGTACGCCGTCACCGGCGACGCCGCCTGGCTGCAACTGGCCGGCGGACTCCTCGACACCGTGCTCAAGCACTTCACCGACGAGGCCTCCGGTGCGCTCTACGACACCGCCGACGACGCCGAGGAACTCATCCGGCGCCCCCAGGACCCCACCGACAACGCCACCCCGTCCGGCTGGACCGCCGCCGCCGGCGCCCTGCTCACCTACGCCGCCTACACCGGCTCCGACCGGCACCGGACGGCCGCCGAACGGGCCCTCGGCATCGTCGGCGCGCTCGCGTCCCGGGCCCCCCGGTTCATCGGCTGGGGCCTCGCCGTCGCCGAGGCGCTGCTCGACGGGCCGCGCGAAGTCGCCGTCGTCGGCCCGGCCGGCGACCCGGCCACCGCCGCACTGCGCCGGGCCGCGCTGCTCGGGACCGCGCCCGGGGCGGTCGTCGCGGTGGGCGCGCCGACGGGCCCGGCGGATGGTTCGGTGAAGAACCCGGCGGATGGTTCGGCGGACGGTTCGGTGGAGGACGGCGGCGCGGAGGTGCCGCTGCTGGCGGGTCGGCCGCTGGTCGGCGGAGCGCCCGCCGCCTACGTCTGCCGGCACTTCGCCTGCGAAGCGCCGACCACCGACCCGGCGGTCCTCGGCGAGCGGCTGGGCGTCGCCGTCGAATAAAACGCTGGTGGGAGGGGGTGTGGCCGGGCCAGAATGGGCCATGACCTGGACCTTGAGCAGTTCGTTCGACGACTTCCGGCGCCACGCGGAAGAGTTCCTCGCCACCCGCCCGGCCGAGAGCACCGTCCTGCTCACGGTCGTACACCGGCTGGCCGAACGCGGCCTGGACGTGTTCGGGCAGCGGCCACCGGTCTTCGGCTGGTGGCGCCCGGCGGACGGCGGTCCGGTCGAAGGAGCCTTCCTCCAGACGCCGCCGTTCGGCCCCCGGCTCTCCTGCACACCGGCGGCGGCAGCCGAGCTGGCGGTCGAACTGGCCGCCGCCGGGAGCGAGTTCACCGAGGTGTCCGGCGTCGGCGGAGGCGCGGACGCGGTCCGGGCCTTCGCCGCGGCCTGGACCGCCGCCACCGGTGCCGGCCAGTCCGTCCGCTTCAACGAACGGCTCTACCGGCTCGGCGAGTTGACCGACCCGCCCCGCCCGCCCGCCGGCCGCCACCGGCCCGCCGCCCCGGCCGACCGCGAACTGGCGATCCGCTGGTACGAGGAGTTCCTCGTCGAAGCCGGGGTCGACCTGCCCAACGTCCCCCAGGCCGTCGACGACCGGATCGCCACCGGCGGCCTCCACCTGTGGGAGGACGGCGGCCACCCCGTCGCCCTGGCCGGCAGTAGCCCGGTGATCGCCGGCATGTCCCGCATCGGCCCCGTCTACACCCCGACCGGCCAGCGCGGACGCGGCTACGCCAGCGCCGTCACCGCCGCCGCCTCCGCCCACGCCCTCGCCCAGGGGGCGGCCGAGGTCCTGCTCTACACCGACCTCGCCAACCCGACCAGCAACTCCATCTACCAGCAGATCGGCTACCGGCCGGTCGAGGACTGCCTGACCCTGGACTTCACGACGCAGGGCGGAAATTACGCGTAGTCGACCGGGCGGCCGCCGACCACCTTCGTGTCGAAGGGGTCGACGGCCGCAGTCGCGGCGGGTGCCGGCAGGTGGTCCGCGTTCACGTACGTCTGCGCGCAGGTCAGCAGATTGCCGCCGGCCGACTTCATGTCACCGGCCAGGCCGTCCAGCAGCGCCTTCCAGGCCGCCCCGCACCCCTGCAACGCCGCCCCGCTCCGCCAACCCGCCAGACTCGCAGCCGCCTTGGCGCTCGGCTCGGCCAACTTCGCGGTCTCGTCGGGCACTTTCCCGGCGACGGTCAGCGCGCTGTTCCCGGCTGCGGTCAACTCGCCCGGTTTGACGGTGAATCCTGGGTCGCTCGGCACGATGTTCCCCCGATCTCCGTATCGATAGCGGGAGTTATGGTATCCCTGAGTGCTCCGGGGGCGCCTATGGGTAACGGGGGGACTGGGGGATGGACCTCGCAAGCCTGAAGAACGCCAAGCCTGCGGACTTGTACGCGGTGGCGGATGCCTACGACGCGTTGTGCAAGGCGTGCGGCCAGCACGCCGCCGACTGGAAGAGCGGCACCGCGGACCGGGTCCACGGGTCCGGGTGGAGCGGACCGGCGGCCGCCGCCGCGATTCCGGTCCTGGACGGCATCACCGACAAGCTGCGTGCGGCGGCGACCGAACTGCACTGCATCGGCGCCGAGGTGCGGGACTGCGCCGACTCCCTCACGCTCGCCCAGGGCAAGCTCCGCAAGGCGCTCGTCGACGCCCAGGCCAAAGGCATGTCGGTCGACGACGGCGGGTCGGTGAGCTGGCCCCCGGCGAGCAGTCCCTTCCAGAGCACGGATTGGGAGGCCAAGCAGAAAGCGGCCGCCGAGGAGATCTCCCAGCGGATCGGCGCGGCGCTGTCGGAGGCCACCCGGGTCGACCAGGGGCTGGCCGAAGAACTCAAGAAGTACACGGGCCACGCCACCGACAAGAGCGGCCTGGACGCCAGGACTGCGAGCGCGGACGTCTACCTGCTGCAGTTCGGCGAGGCGGCCAATCCGCTCTGGAAGCTGAACATGCCGGGCAAGGAAGCCACCCCGACGGACGTCAACGCCTGGTGGAAGGGTCTCGGAGCGGACGGGCAGCAGTGGTTCCTCAGCCACCATCCGGAATCGCTCGGCAACCTCGACGGGGTGCCGGCAGAGGTACGGGACCAGGTGAACCGGGCGCACCTGAGGGCCCTCATGAAATCCGCCAGCGACAAGGCGGAGGCGGGCCTGCCGCTGGACTCCAGTGAGAAGGCTGTTCTCGCCCGCTACGGACCCGTCGCCGCCCGTCTCGCGGAGAGCAAGGGAGACCCGCCGATCTATCTGCTCGGCCTCGGCGACGAGGGAAAAGGCCGCGTGGTCCTCTCGTACGGGAACCCGGACACCGCCACCGACATCTCCGCCTACGTGCCGGGGATCACCACCGACACCGGCAGCCTGGGGGTGGCAGGGAACGTCCACGACGGCACCAACGAGGCGGAGAACGCGCTGAGCCTCTATCGCAGCGCGAGCAAGAAGGCTCCGGCAGGCCATTCGGTCGCCTCGATCGTCTGGCTCGGGTACGACCCGCCGGGAGCCGACCTGGGGGCCGCCTCGACCAAGGCGGGCAAGGACGGCGCTCCGGCGTACGCGAAGTTCCTGAGCGGAGTGCGGGCGAACCACGAAGGCGCTCAGCCGCCGCACATCACTGCGATCGGACACAGTTACGGCTCGTACCTGGTGGGCCAGGCCACCAAGCTCGCCACCCAGCCCGGGTCGCACTACGCGCCCCCGGACGACGTGGTCTTCCTCGGCAGCCCGGGCGTAGGAGTGGACAAGGCCTCCGACCTCAAGCTGCCGCCCGGCCACGTCTGGGTCGGCGCGGCCGACAACGACGTCGTGACGCACGTTCCGTCCAAGTTCAGCATCGACCCGGACGAACGCTGGTACGGGCGGGACCCGGCGAGCAAGCACTTCGACGCGAACCGCTTCGCCGTCGACGACTGGAGCAGGGGCAACCCCATCGACGCGCACACCAAGTACCTGACGGGTCGTGGTGGGCCCTCGCTGGACAACGTCGCGGCCATCGTCACCGGCAGCGGGGACGTCAAACGGACGGGCGGGCGATGAAGCGGCCGCGCCGGGCTCTGGGGTATTCAGCTGCGGCAGTAGCCGTGCTGGCCGCCGGGGTGGGGCTGTTCTACAACGGCTACGGGCCGATGGCCCTGAAGGATCGGGGAGCCCCTCAGCTGAGCCCGCGCGAGGCGAAGGGGCAACTCGACGACACCCTGCGGGCGGCCACCGGTGCGATCTCCCCACCAGCGGCCTACTTCGGCGGTGTCTACGTCGTGGACCGCCTGCCGGAGCACGCGGACGGCGAACCGAGTCTGCTGTCCGGTGTCATGGCCTCGGTCTCGCTCCGGACGAAGGTCGGCCCGGCGAGGATCCCGGTCTTGCTGAACCAGATGAAGCAGCTCTGGGGTGATCGGTGCAGGCAGGACGACACCACCGTCGGCTATGCGGCGACGCACTACACAGATCTGTCGTGCCCAGGGCGCGGCGAGTCGTACTTCCAGCTGTCAGTGGTCAGTTCGGCGGATGGATCGACCTTTGGGGTGCACCTGAGCGCTCGGGTGGACACGGTCCGCTACCAGCCCGAGAAGGACTACGGCGCCAGCCCCGTCGGCCCCCGCCTGACCGGTCACGAGGGCGCACCCGACGTCGACGACCCGTACTGGTCGCACTGACGCCGCGCCCGTCACTCCCAGTCCCACCTGATTCCCAGCAGGCACGGCCGCAGTGCCGTCGCGACCAGGTGGACGCAGTGGTGGCCGTCCAGGGTCAGTTCCTCCGTCTCGTAGGGGGCTTCGCCCGGGGAGTGGAGGGCGAAGCGGTGGCAGCGGACGGGGAGGGCGGCGGAGTGGAAGGTGATCTGGAGGACGTACTGGCCGGCGCCGGAGTTGAAGCCGCGGACGTATTCGCAGCTGGGGTCGGGGGAGGGGGCGTCGTCGAAGCCGTAGCCGAGGAGGTGGGTGTCGCCGGCGCGTAGGCGGCGGTCGAGGAGGAGTTCGGCGACGAGCAGGTGGTGGGTCTGGTCGCGGCGGATGCGGCCGGGGCGGCAGTTCTCTTCGGCGCGGACGCCGACGCGGGTGATGTCGCTGCCGGGGTCGCCCTGGTAGAGGGCGAGGTAGCGGTCGATGCCGTCGCGGTGGGCGCGGAGGGCGTGTTGGGAGTCGCGGCGGTCGAGTTGGCGGTCGGGGCCGAGGCGGATGCGTTCGATGTGGGTGATGGTGTGCAGGCCGGTGTCGCGGGGGCCGGCGATGGTGGCGAGCAGGTCGTCGACGGCGGTGGCGGGGGAGATGAGGTCGCGGTAGGGGCGTACGGGTGGGCCGGCGGGGGTGGTGTCGGCGGCGCGGCGGGGGCCGAGCAGGCGGGTGAGGGAGTGTTCGGGGAGGTCGAGGACGTCTTCGAGGGCGGCGACGGCGCGGAGGGATTCGGGGCGTTCGGGGCGGCGGCGGCCTTGTTGCCAGTAGCTGAGGCTGGTGAGGCCGACGTGGACGCCGCGCAGGGCGAGGTGGCGGCGGATGCGGTGGAGGGCGAGGCCGCGGGTGGCGATGGCGGTGCGCAGGGCGAGGTGGAAGGGGCCGGTGCGGAGGGCGGCGGTGAGGTCGGCCTGGTCGGTGCGGTGGATGACGGCCTCCTGGGGGACGGGTGCGGGCAGACCGTGTTTGACCGTGAATATTCACATCAGGGCGGCGGTTTGTCACCGGGCCTGGCGTGCCACGCGGGGGTTTTCGGGGTGGCGTTCACACCCGCGGCCGGTCGTTCACACCTGAACTGTGGTGGTCCTGGGGGCCGTTGACCGGCTTCCGGGGGTGGCGGGATGCTCATGGCGCGATCCGGACCGCGCCCCCACACAGCACCTCGCTCCGCTTGTGCAAGGAGGCATTTCCCCCATGCCAGTTCCACGGATACGGCTGCGCCGCGCGGTCTCGCTGCTCGCCCTCGGCGTGCTGGGCCCGGCGTTGACCGCGGTGGCGGCCACTCCGGCGCTCGCCGCCCCCGCCCAGGATCTCGCTCCCGTCCAGGACCGTGCCCCGGCGCAGGTTCGCCAGGCTGCCGCGCCCGGCAGCACGGCCGATCTGGCCGGCACGTTCAAGAAGCTCAACATCACCATGCAGCAGCAACAGCAGACCAACTGGTGCTGGGCGGCGAGCGGGAACACCATCGCCACCTGGTTCGGCTACAACTACAGCCAGAACCAGTTCTGCAACGCCGCGTTCGGCCGTTCGGTCAACTCCAGCTGCCCCAACAGCCAGGCCTCGCTGGCCGATGTGCAGAACGGGCTGGACTGGGTCGGCATCAACCCGGGTTCGTACGTCACCGGCTACCTGCGCTACAACACCGTGCAGACCGAGGTGGACGCGAACCGGCCGATCGAGACCCGGATCCAGTGGAGTTCCGGCGGCGGACACATGCACGTCGTCTACGGCTACGACACCAGCAGCAACTGGGTGTACTGGGGCGACCCGTGGCCGTCCAACTACCGCTACAACTGGGCGGACTACAACTACTACGTGAACAACAACACGTTCTCGTGGACCCACTCCCTGTACCGGATCGGCGCGTGAGGGCGACCATGACTGACCTCGGAAAGGCCCGTCGGGCCGCCGTCACCGCCCTGCTCGCCGCCGGCCTCGGGCTGGCGCTGGCCCCGGCCGCGCACGCGGACGGGCCGGCCGGCGCCCCGGTGCCGGTGCCCGTCGCGGATCTGGCGAAGGCCCGTGGCGTGGTCCAGGACCAGGCCGTCCTCGACAAGGTGGGCCACTTCTTCGCCCGCAAGGGCGTCCCGCCGACCCAGCAGCTGACCATCGGTGCGGCGCAGGAGGCGCAGGCGGCGAGCGCGGCCGCGCCGCGGCTGGCCGGCGACACCGTGCCGGTGTACACCCTGGACGCGGGTTTCGTGGCCGGCGCCCCGGGTGCGCCGGTGGCGACGGCCGAGTTCACCGCGAGCAAGGTGGTCGCGGCGGACGGGCAGACGGCCTCGGTGTGGACGATCCGGCAGGGTGACTCCTGGCGGGTGGTCAACATCGCCTCCGGCGGTGACGAGAGCGACTACGCGGCGAAGGCGGCCGGCGGCGGTGGCGGTACGGCGTTCCGCGAGCCGCAGGTGAACGCCTGGTACGTGCTGCGCGACGGCCGGGTGCTGCCGCTGGACGACGAGGCCCGGCGCTCGGTGGGCGCGGGCGGGGTGTCGCTGGCCGCGTACCAGAAGCTGGTGCACCAGCGGTACGGGGACAAGCTGCCCGGCTCGGCGTACGACCGGGAGGGCAAGGGCGGCGGCTACCAGCTGGCGGCCGACCGGGAACGGGCGGCGGGCGGCGGTTCGGCGCTGCCGGCCGTGACTGCGGCCGCGGCCCTGGGCGTCACCGCGCTCGTGGGCGCGGGTGCGGCCGTGCGGCGCAGGGCGGGTGTCCGACGGGGGTAGGGCCTCTCGGGCGCGACGTGCGCGCCACACGTGGGATGCGGCGGGGTCCGGCTGACACAGCCGGGCCCCGCCGTGCTGCGTGCGACCCCGGCACGCCGATCCGTAGTCGAGCGGGCGCGCTGCGTGATGTGTCCTGGAAGTAATGCTTCCGCACAAGGAATTGACGCAACGTTGATCTGTCGTTCGCCGCCCGGGGGCAGCCCTGGGTGACGGACGGTAGATACCATGTGGCAATCGGTCAGTGCTGACTGACGCGTGCCGAGAGCGGAGAAGGGGTGGGGCGGCCGGAGCCGACCACGAGCCCGGCGCCGGGAAAGGGGAGTCGAATGGCCGGCAGGGAGTCGAACGCCCAGGTGTGGGGTGCGGCGGTGGTGGTGGCGTCCGCGCTCGCCGTGGTCGCGGCCTACCTGATCAACGGGGCGATGCTGGTCCTGGTCGTCGCCGGGGTCGAGGTGCTGCTGCTCATGGTCTACGTGGGCCGCCGCTGGCGGGCGCTCCGCCGGCCGACCGCCCCGCGGGGGCACCGGCCGTCGGCCGTCACCCCGGACGCCGCGCACTGCGAGCGCTGCCGCCGGGCCCGCGAGGCGCTGGACGCCCGGCAGGCGCGCGGCCGCACCGCCGGGCCGGCGGTGGAGCCGTGGCCGGAGGCCGACGCGGCGGACCACCTGCCGTACCCGCGCCGCCCGCAGGGCCGGGCGCCGTACGAGCGCCCCTGGACGGCGGAGCGGGCGGTCGCCCGGTCCGTGGACCGCGCGGCCGCCCGCCGTGGCGCGCCGGGTTCAGCCGGCCGCGCTGTACGCCACCAGTGAGACCCCGACGTACTGCACGATGAACGCGCCCAGGGTGAAGGCGTGGAACACCTCGTGGAAGCCGAACCAGCGCGGTGACGGATCGGGCCGCTTGAGCCCGTACACCACGCCGCCGATGCTGTAGAGCACCCCGCCGACGATCATCAGCACCAGGACGGCGACGCCGCCGGCGTGCAGGAAGTCCGGCAGGAAGAAGGCGGCGGCCCAGCCGAGCGCGATGTACACCGGTGTGTACAGCCAGCGCGGCGCGCCGACCCAGAACACCCGGAACGCTATTCCGGCCAGCGCGCCGCCCCAGGCCACCCAGAGCAGCACCTGCTGGTCGGCGCCCTTGAGCAGCAGGATCGTGAACGGCGTGTAGGTGCCCGCGATGATCAGGAAGATGTTCGCGTGGTCCAGCCGCCGCAGCACGGCGTCCCCGCGCGGGCCCCAGTCGAAGCGGTGGTAGACCGCGCTGACCCCGAACAGCAGCCAGGCGCTGATCGAGTAGATCGCGCAGGCGATCTTGGCGGGGGTGGAGTCGGCCAGGCAGATCAGCACGATCCCGGCGGCGACGGTGGCGGGGAACATCCCGGCGTGCAGCCAGCCGCGCCACTTCGGCTTGCGTCCCGAGGCCCCGTTCTCCGTGCCCTCGTTCTCCGTGCTCTCGACGAGCTCAGCAGTCATGCGCAGCATGCTACCCGTTACCTACGGGGCCGTAGGTTACTGACGCGTAGGAAAGTGGTGATCATCACTCTTGGACGTTTTGGAGTGTTCGAGGTGCCCGCGGGGGTGTCCGGGCCGGGATGTGGACGACCTATTACTGGCCGGTAATCGTACTTACTGTAGTAAAAGATAAGTCAATTTCGACGCTGTGCCGCAGTTTGGCGTTGGAGCCGGAGCTACGCTGCAAGCACCCTCAGACCCCCGCTACGCCACCTCCTCGCCGAGATGGTGTGAAACGGAGCGATCGTGTCGTACGAGATCTCTGCTCTCAGCGCCTCCGCGCCCACCCGCCACCAGCGCCTGCTCGCGTGGGTGAACGAGATCGCCGAGCTCACCCAGCCGGACCGCGTCGAGTGGTGCGACGGCTCCGACGAGGAGTACCAGCGCCTCGCGGACCTGCTGGTGGCTCAGGGCACCTTCAAGAAGCTCAACGAGGAAAAGCGCCCCAACTCCTACTACGCCGCCTCGGACCCGACGGACGTGGCGCGCGTGGAGGACCGCACCTACATCTGCTCCGAGCAGGAGAAGGACGCCGGTCCGACCAACAACTGGAAGGCCCCGGCCGAGATGCGGGAGGTCTTCCAGGGCGAGAAGGGACTGTTCCGCGGCGCGATGAAGGGCCGCACGATGTACGTCGTGCCCTTCTCGATGGGCCCGGTCGGTTCCCCGCTGGCCGCGTACGGCGTCGAGATCACCGACTCCGCCTACGTCGCCGTGTCGATGCGCGTGATGACCCGCATGGGCAAGGCGGTGCTGGACCAGCTCGGCGAGGACGGCGACTTCGTCAAGGCCGTGCACACCGTCGGCGCCCCGCTGGCCGAGGGCCAGGCGGACGTGCCGTGGCCGTGCAACAGCACCAAGTACATCTCGCACTTCCCGGAGACCCGGGAGATCTGGTCCTTCGGCTCCGGCTACGGCGGTAACGCCCTGCTCGGCAAGAAGTGCTACGCGCTGCGCATCGCCTCGACCATGGCCCGTGACGAGGGCTGGCTGGCCGAGCACATGCTGATCCTGAAGCTCACCCCGCCGTCCGGCGAGGTCAAGTACGTCGCCGCCGCCTTCCCGTCGGCCTGCGGCAAGACCAACCTGGCCATGCTCCAGCCGACCGTCCCGGGCTGGAAGGTCGAGACGATCGGCGACGACATCGCCTGGATGCGCTTCGGCGCCGACGGCCAGCTCTACGCGATCAACCCCGAGGCCGGTTTCTTCGGTGTCGCCCCCGGCACCGGCGTGGACACCAACGCCAACGCCATCGACACCCTGTGGGGCAACACGGTCTTCACCAACGTCGCGCTGACCGACGACGGCGACGTGTGGTGGGAGGGCCTGACCGAGGAGCCCCCGGCGCACCTCACCGACTGGCGCGGCAACGACTGGACCCCCGAGTCCGGCACCCCGGCCGCCCACCCGAACGCCCGCTTCGCCGTCCCGGCCGCGCAGTGCCCGACCATCGCCCCCGAGTGGGAGGACCAGTCGGGCGTGCCGATCTCGGCGATCCTGTTCGGCGGCCGCCGCGCCACCGCCGTCCCGCTGGTGACCGAGTCCTTCACCTGGCAGCACGGCGTCTTCCTCGGCGCCAACATCGCGTCCGAGAAGACCGCCGCCGCCGAGGGCACCGTCGGCGAGCTGCGCCGCGACCCGTTCGCGATGCTGCCGTTCTGCGGCTACAACATGGGCGACTACTTCGCCCACTGGCTGAAGGTCGGCGCCCGGGCGGACGCCGCGAAGCTGCCGAAGATCTACTACGTCAACTGGTTCCGCAAGAACGCCGAGGGCGCGTTCGTCTGGCCGGGCTACGGCGAGAACAGCCGCGTCCTCAAGTGGATCGTCGAGCGCCTGGAGGGCACCGGCGAGGGCGTCGAGACCCCGATCGGCGTGCTGCCGACCGTCGACGGCTTCGACCTCGGCGACCTGAAGCTGTCCCAGGAGGACCTCGACCTGCTCTTCACCGTGGACGCCGACATCTGGCGCCAGGAGGCCGCGCTGGTGCCGGCCCACCTGGAGCTGTTCGGCGACCACACCCCGAAGGAGCTGTGGGACGAGTACCGGAGCCTCGTCGCGCGCCTCGGCTGAGCCTGAGCCTCAGCAGAGCGAGAGGCGGTCGCGCGGCACGAACCGCGCGCCCGCCGAGTGACAGGACGGCCGGAGTTCCCCCGGGCGGTCTTTCCCCGACCAAGGAGACCGCCCGGGCCGGGACTCCGGCCGTAGTGCTTTCCCCGGGTGCCGGGTGCCGGGCGCGGGGGCCACGGCTGGGTGCGGCCGTTCCGGGCTACGGCTGGGTGTAGCCGCTCAGGAAGTCGCCGATCCTGGTCACCGCGTCGGTGATCTCCTCCGCCCGGGGCAGCGTGACCAGCCGGAAGTGGTCCGGCTCGGGCCAGTTGAAGCCGGTGCCCTGGACCAGCAGGATGCGCTGGGAGCGCAGCAGGTCCAGCACCATCTGGGCGTCGTCCTTGATCTTGTAGACCTTCGGATCCAGCCGCGGGAACGCGTACAGCGCGCCCTTGGGCTTGACGCAGCTGACCCCCGGGATCTCGTTGAGCAGCCGGTACGCCGCGTCGCGCGAGGCGAGCAGCCGCCCGCCGGGCAGCACCAGGTCGCGGATCGACTGCCGGCCGCCGAGCGCGGCGGCCACCGCGTGCTGGGCGGGCATGTTGGCGCACAGCCGCATCGAGGCCAGCACGGCCAGGCCCTCGATATAGCTGTGGGCCCGCTGCCGGTCGCCGGAGAGCACCATCCAGCCGGAGCGGAAACCCGCGACCCGGTACGCCTTGGACAGGCCGTTGAAGGTGACGCAGAAGAGGTCGGGCGCCAGGGTGGCCAGCGGGACGTGCTCGGCGTCGTCGTAGAGGATCTTGTCGTAGATCTCGTCCGCGTAGACCACCAGCCGGTGCCGGCGGGCGATCTCGACGATGCCCTCCAGCACCTCGCGCGGGTAGACCGCGCCGGTCGGGTTGTTCGGGTTGATCACCACGATGGCCCGGGTCCGGTCGGTGACCTTGGCCTCGATGTCGGCGAGGTCCGGGTACCACTCGGCCTGCTCGTCGCAGCGGTAGTGCACCGCGGTGCCGCCGGCCAGCGAGACCGAGGCGGTCCACAGCGGGTAGTCGGGCGCCGGGACGAGCACCTCGTCGCCGTCGTCCAGCAGCGCGGTCATGGCCAGCTGGATCAGCTCGGAGACGCCGTTGCCGAGGAAGACGTCCTCGACGCTCAGCCCGTGCAGGCCGCGGTCCTCGTAGTGCATGACCACCGCGCGGCGGGCGGCGAGCAGGCCCTTGGAGTCGCCGTACCCGTGCGCGGTCGAGAGGTTGCGCAGGATGTCCTGGAGGATCTCCGGCGGCGCCTCGAAGCCGAAGACGGCGGGGTTGCCGGTGTTGAGCTTGAGGATGCGGTGGCCCTGTTCCTCCAGCCGCATCGCCTCGTCGAGTACCGGGCCGCGGATGTCGTAGCAGACATTGGCGAGCTTGCTGGACTGGATGACCTGCATGCCTGCCTACTTTAGGGGCACCTCCGGGCACTTCGGTGCGCGTCCCGGGACGCGCACCGAACCGCCCGGAGCGGCCTCCTTGGATCGGCAGGCGGGGGTGTCAGCCGACCTTCCAAACCAGGGGCGCGGTGTCCAGGATGTTCCCGTACGTGAGGAAGCTGGGCGGGGTCTCGTTCGGGACGAGATAGACGGCACACAGCTTGACGGACTGCCCGTCCGCGAGCGTGACCAGCGACCGGGTGTCGCACTGCGGGATCGCCTTCTGCAGGGTCGCGGCCGGCAGCGCGCCCGCCGAGTGGTCCTTGGGCTTCACCCAGACCCGCATCATGTAGGCGTCCTCGGCCAGCGGGGCGCCGGTGCGGTTGGTGAAGGAGACGGTGACGTAGTACGGCGTCTTGCCGCTGGTGCTCGTCGACGGGAGGTTGAGCGGGGCGATCTCCGCGACGGTGCCCTTGACGATCGAGACCGCGGCGGCGTCCACCACCGAGCTCTTGCCGACGTAGCGGCCGGCGCTGCCGAGCGGCAGCGGGCGGTCGTAGCTGACCTGGGTGACGTTGTTGCCGCCGGCGGTGACGGACGGCTGCGGTCCGGTCGGGGCGGTCGGGGTGGCCGGGACGGTCGGGGCCGCGGAGCCGGTCGGGGTGCCGGTCGGGGTGCCGGGAGCCGTGGAGGCCCCGGCGGCGCCGGTGGGCGGCGCGGCCGGGGCGCTCGGGACGGCCGCCGGGTCGGCGTTGTCCGGCCCGCAGGCCGACAGCGCCAGGACGAGCGCCGCCGCCGGCAGGCCGGCCGCGATTCTCCGGATGGACTGGGTCTTCGTCATGGTCGTTCCCCCGTTGGATGATGTGGTCGGTGCGCCCCGCCCGGTTCCCGGGTGCCGCACGGGCGTGCGGGCGTTGATCGAAAAGGGGGTGCGCCGGTGATGCTAGCCGCAGTCGGCGCGGTGCTGGCCGCATTTCTGGTGGCTCCGCTGCTGCGCGGGCTGGTCGCCCGGTTCGCCGTGCCGGAGGGCGAACCCTGGTGCGGTGCCTGCCCGTTGTGCGGGCGCGAGGTGCGACTGCTGCCGCCCACCGGGCGCTGTCCGGGCTGCCGGGAGCGGTTGGGCGCGGGCGCCTGGTCGGTGGAGCTGGTGGCGGCCGTGGTCGCCGCCGGGCTGGCGTACGCGGCGGACGGGCCGTCGGCCGCGGCGCTGGGCTGGGCGGCCGGGCTCGGCGTGGTGCTCGGCTTCGTCGACGCCCGGGTGCGCCGGCTGCCGTACCGGCTGACCCTGCCGCTGGTCGGCGGGGTGGCCCCCCTGCTGGCGGTGGCGGCGCTGGCCGCAGGGCGCCCGGGGGTGCTGCTGCGCTGTCTGCTGGTGGCCCTCACGGTCGGGGCCCTGCTCGAACTGGCGGTCTGGATCGGCGCGTTGGGCCCGGGTGACTCGCCGCTGGGGTTCGCCCTGGGCGGGCTGCTCGGCTGGTACGGCTGGCCGGTGGCGGTCGCCGGGTTGTTCGCCGCGGTGGTGCTCGCCGGGCTCTGGGCGATCCTGCGGGCCGCCGTCGCGCTGGCCCGCCGGCGCCCGGTGCGCGGGCTCGACGTCCCGGTCGGACCGTTCCTGCTGCTCGGCGCGCTGCTGGCGGTGCTGGCCCGGTAGCCCCCGGGCCCGGGAGGCCGGACTTCCCGGGCCACCGCGACGCCGCAGGTGGTGCCTGGGCCCGGGGCCGGACCGGACCTGGCGCTCCCGGGCCCGGACGCGGGAGGGCCCGCCGTACCGGGTCGGGTACGGCGGGCCCCGCCGCCGGCGCGCAGGCCCCACCCTCAAGGAGCGGCGCGCCGGTGGGGGATTGGCGGTGGGGGGTTACGGCATCTTGTGGACGAACGGGCCGACCGCGTTGGAGAACGCGTTGCCGTTGTTGGCGTCCCAGTTGGTGGACCAGGTCATCGCGCCGCGGATGGTCGGCCACTTGGCCGGCGGGACGAAGCTGCCGCAGTTGTTGCCGGTGGCCAGGCAGTCCAGCGCGTTGTTCACCACGGTCGGTGAGACGTAGCCGCCGCCGGCCGCCTTGGCGGAGGCGGGGACGCCGATGCCGACCTGGTCGGGCCGCAGGCCGCCCTGGATGTGGGTGCAGACCTGCGAGGTGATGAAGTCGATGGTGCCCTGGTTGTAGACCTTGCCGTCGCAGCCGTTCATGCCGCCCGAGTTGTAGAACTGGGTGTTGACGACGGTGAGGATGTCCTTGGTGTTCAGCGCGAGCTGGAAGTAGGCGCCGGCGGTGCTGTACATCCCGATCGTCTCGGGCGCCATGGTCAGGATGAAGCCGGGGCCGACCTTGGCCTGGAGGGTGTGCAGCGCGTTGCCGAGCGGGCCGGCCTGGACGCCGTTCTCCAGGTCGACGTCGATGCCGTCGAAGCCGTAGTCCTTGATGATCGCGTAGGCGCTGTTGGCGAAGTTGTTGCCGGCGGTGGCGTCGCCGACGGTGATCGCGCCGTTCTGGCCGCCGATGGAGAGGACGACCTTCTTGCCGGCCGCCTGCTTGGCCTTGATGTCGGCGCGGAACTGCGCGTCGCTGTAGCCGCCGAGGGCCTTGGACAGGCCGGGGTCGAGGGTGAAGCTGATCGCGCCGGTCTGGGTGGGCACGGCGTCGGCGAAGGACACCGCGATGATGTCGTAGGCGCTCTGCACGTCGCCGAGGCGCTGCGGGGTCGAGCCGTTGTCGAAGTTCTGCCAGTAGCCGGTGACCGCGTGCGCGGGCAGGCCGGTGACCGGCGGGGTGGTGGCGGTCGCGGTGGCCGTGGGGGTCGGCGTCGCGGTCGGGGTCGCGGTCGCGGTGGCGGTCGGGGTCGCGGTGGCCGTCGGCGTGCCGGTCGCGGTGGGGGAGGAGGTCGCGGTGGCCGTGGCGGTCGGCGACGGGGTGGCGGTGGCGGTCGGGCTCGGGGTGGAGGGGCCGCCGGGGCCGATCAGGCTCACGTCGTCGGCGAGGTAGGCGCTCTGGCCGTACCAGCCGTGCAGGTAGACGGTGACGCTGGTGGCGTTCGCGCCGGTGGTGAAGGTGGAGGACAGCTGGTTCCAGCTGTTCTGGTTCGACCAGGTGGACGGGTCGGTGCCGCCGGTGCCGCGCGCACCGAGGTAGACGTACGGGCCCTGGACCCAGGCGCTCAGCGTGTAGCTGGTGTTGGGCAGCACGCTGATGGTCTGGGTGCACTCGGCGGTGTCGCCGGCGCCCGGGGTGGCCTGCAGCGCGCCGGTGCCGGAGTGGGCCGGGGAGGAGACGGTGGTCGCCGCGCCGGCGCAGTTCCAGCCGCCCAGCCCGCTGTCGAAGCCGCCGTTGGTGACCAGGTTGCCGACGGCCGCGCTGGCGCCGCCGGCGAAGAGGGCCAGGCCGCCGCCGGCCAGGGCGAGGGCGGTGGCGCCGGCCGCGACGGCCGGGAGGGGGCTGCGCCGGCGCTTGTGCGCGGGCTGGTTCAGCGTACGGGCCATGGGGTGACGCTCCTGGGGAGGGAGCGGCCGCCGCGGTGGGGGGCGCGGCGGCCGCGTGTGGGGGAGGGGAGGTCCGTCGTGGTGCGTGGGGTCGTCGTACGTGGGGGTGGGCGACCGCGGCGGTGCATGGTGGTGCACGGTGGTGCGTGGGGGTGGGGCGGGGCCGTGGGGTTCGTTCCGCCTTGGATCAAAAGCTGGACTAGACCATTGCCGGTCGTCAAGCATTGGACAGTCGGCTTACGGATTCTTTAAGGATTCGGAGACCGTTCCGTGTCCGCCGTCGGAGCCGTCGGGCAAGGCCCGCGACACGCCCGCCGGGACGGACTCCGTACAGGACCGTGACCAGACCGCTACCTGCGGCTTTACCGTGCGCCTGCCCGCCGGAGTAGGCTGCGCCGGGGCGTTGACGCACCAGCTGAACGAGCACGGAGGGGCCGGGAATCATGGGTCTGCGCGATGTCGCCGAACGGACGCCGGGTCTGCGTACCCTGCTGGGCGGGATGTACGGGCTCTACGGCCGCCGGGTCGAGGTCCACCTCGCCCGCACCCCGCACCACATCGGCGTGATCCTGGACGGCAACCGCCGCTGGGCGAAGGCCGCCGGGGGCACCACCGTGTACGGCCACCAGCGCGGCGCCGACAAGATCAGCGAGTTCCTCGGCTGGTGCGACGAGACCCACGTCAAGGTCGTCACCCTCTGGATGCTCTCCACCGACAACCTCGACCGCCCCGCCGACGAGCTGGTCCCGCTGCTGGGCATCATCGAGGACGCCGTCACCGGGCTGGCCGCCGCCCGCCGCTGGAAGGTCCACCCGGTCGGCGCACTGGACCTGCTCCCGCAGCACACCGCCGACGTGCTCAAGCGGGCCGCCGAGGAGACCGCCGACATCGACGGCATCACGGTCAACGTCGCGGTCGGCTACGGGGGCCGGCACGAGATCGCCGACGCCGTCCGCTCGCTGCTCCAGGAGCACGCCGGGCGCGGCACCTCGATCGAGGAACTGGCCGAGATCCTCGACGTCGAGCACATCGCCGAGCACCTCTACACCCGCAACCAGCCCGACCCGGACCTGATCATCCGCACCTCGGGCGAGCAGCGCCTGTCCGGTTTCCTGCTCTGGCAGAGCGCGCACAGCGAGTTCTACTTCTGCGAGGCGTACTGGCCGGCCTTCCGCAAGGTCGACTTCCTGCGGGCGCTGCGGGCGTTCGAGCAGCGCAACCGGCGACTGGGCCTCTGAACGGGTGAAGTGACCGCCGTAGGGCTGGCCTACCCGGAGCCCTCGTGAGGCCAAACGTTCACCGGCAATGATCCGTCAGTTCGCCGGGGGCGCGAATGCACCGCCCCTCGCCTGGGAATACTCCAGGCAGTCCGGTCCCGAGGCCACCGGGGCAGCGGGGGCCGGCTTGCCGCGGATGACGCAGGGTCATCCGCTCTGGAGGCCTAGTGGTCAGTTCCAAGAGCCGCCGGACGCCAGACCGGCGCACGTACGTTCTCGACACCAGCGTGCTCCTGGCGGACCCGCTCGCCATGACCCGCTTCGAGGAGCACGAGGTCGTCCTGCCGGTGGTGGTCGTCACCGAGCTGGAGGCCAAGCGGCACCACCCGGAGCTGGGCTACTTCGCCCGCCAGGCGCTGCGACTGCTCGACGACTACCGCATCCGCCACGGCCGGCTCGACGAGCCGATCCCGGTCGGCGAGCTCGGCGGCACCATCAGGGTCGAGCTCAACCACTCCGACCTGTCGATACTGCCGGCCGGCTACCGGGTCGGCGGCGGCGAGGCGGACTCGCGGATCCTCGCGGTCGCCCGGAACCTCCAGGCCGAGGGGTACGACGTCACGGTCGTCTCCAAGGACCTGCCGCTGCGGATCAAGGCCAGCTCGGTGGGCCTGCTCGCCGAGGAGTACCGGGCCGAGCTCGCCATCACCTCCGGCTGGACGGGGATGTCCGAGCTGCACGTCCCGGCGGAGCAGGTGGACGCGCTGTTCGCGGCCGGCCACGACGCCGCGGTGGACGTCGAGGGGGCGGACGAGCTGCCCGTGCACACCGGGCTGGTGCTCACCTCGGAGCGCGGTCGGGCGCTCGGCCGGGTGACCGGCGACGGCCGGGTCCGGCTGGTGCGCGGCGAGCGCGAGGCGTTCGGACTGCGCGGGCGCAGCGCCGAGCAGCGGGTGGCGCTGGACCTGCTGCTCGATCCGGACGTCGGCATCGTCTCGATGGGCGGCCGGGCGGGCACCGGCAAGTCCGCGCTGGCGCTGTGCGCGGGGCTGGAGGCGGTGCTGGAGCGGGGGCAGCACCGCAAGGTGATGGTCTTCCGGCCGCTGTACGCGGTCGGCGGGCAGGAGCTCGGCTACCTGCCGGGCTCCGAGACGGAGAAGATGAGCCCCTGGGCGCAGGCCGTCTTCGACACCCTCTCCGCCGTCACCACCCCGGACGTGATCGAGGAGGTGATCTCCCGGGGGATGCTGGAGGTGCTGCCGCTGACCCACATCCGGGGCCGCTCGCTGCACGACGCCTTCGTGATCGTGGACGAGGCCCAGTCGCTGGAGCGGAACGTCCTGCTGACGGTGCTGTCCCGGATCGGCCAGGGTTCGCGGGTGGTGCTCACCCACGACGTGGCGCAGCGCGACAACCTCCGGGTGGGCCGGTACGACGGCGTGGTGGCGGTGGTGGAGAAGCTGAAGGGGCATCCGCTCTTCGCGCACATCACGCTCACCCGCTCGGAGCGTTCGCCGATCGCGGCGCTGGTCACGGAGATGCTGGAGGACATCCACCCGTGATTCGTCCCTGACCAGGACATAGTCGGACAATACGGTCAACTCTTGGTGCGGGGCCCGCTCCTGACGGGGCGGGCCCTCACCCCTTTCATCACATCGAGTGCTTTCCGCCCGGGGAACTCCCGTGCGGTGAATGTGACGTGCGCCACGCGAACGGGAATTGCGTCGACAGCGTCCGGTGCGGCATGGTGAGGGTTCTGTCAGGCCCCGCGTACGGCGTGGCAGGGCTTCCGGACTCCACGAGTCCGGGCCCGGATGGTCCACCAACTCCGGTCGGTGGACGCACAATTGAAGACCGATGAGCCGTACGCCGCCCGATTCCAACGCCCGGTCGCCTCACCTCGGCCGGACGCCGGGCCAGCACCTCCCGTGACCAGAGCACCTGCGGAGGTCAGTGCCAAGGGGCATGTTGCGCCCGCACGGTCACGCGTGGGCGATGCTGGAAGGAATCCATGTGACTCGGATCTCGGTCCGGGGAGTCGCTGTGGCCTCCGCCACCGCCGTCACCGCTGTCGGTGCCGTCGTGGGTGTGGCCTCGGGCAGCGAGGGCAAGACGACGCAGACGGTCGACGTCGCGGGCGCGACCCTGCTTGCCGAAGTCCCCTCTGGCGCCCAGGCGCAGACCATCAGTGACAACATCGGCCAGCAGGCATCCGCCCAGCAGGCCTCCGCCGACGCCGCGGCCAAGGCCGCCGCCGAGCAGAAGGCCGCCGAGGAGGCCGCGCGCCAGAAGGCCGCCGCGGACGCCCAGGCGAAGGCCGATGCCCAGGCCAAGGCCGACGCGGACAAGGCTGCCAAGGCCGCCGAGGACAAGCGCAAGGCCGACGAGGCCGCTGCCAACCGCTCCAAGGCGCGTTCGGCGATGGCCGCCACCGACAACAGCGCCCCGCCGGTCTCGGTCAGCCCCGGATCCGTCCAGGACATCGCCCGGCAGGTCGTCGGTGACGACGCCCAGTTCCAGTGCTTCAGTCAGATCGTGAAGCGCGAGAGCGGCTGGGACTACACCGCGACCAACCGGAGCTCCGGCGCGTACGGCCTGGTCCAGGCGCTGCCCGGCACCAAGATGGCCTCGGCCGGTGCCGACTGGCGCACCAACCCGGCCACCCAGATCAAGTGGGGTCTGGGCTACATGAACAGCCGCTACGGCAGCCCCTGTGGCGCCTGGTCGTTCTGGCAGTCCCACAACTGGTACTAGGAGCCGCCACCGCCCGGCGGTGGACTCTCCCGTACGGCCCCCGGTCGCTCGTCCCGCCCGACGAGCGACCGGGGGCCGTCGCGTTCCCGCCCGCCGGGAGCCGGGTCGGGCCGCGCCGCCCGGGCTGCGCTGACCAGTGCGCCTGCGGGCGGTGCGGACCCGGTGCGGACGCGGGGCGCGGGAAGGGGTCCTGGTCGCTTCCCGCACCGGCCGGTCCGCCGACAGTTGGTCCGTGGTCCGAGGCCTCGCTCTCCCCGGGGGCCTCGTTTCGACTCCTCCCCAGCGATCTCGGTCCGAAACCATCTGAAACCTGACGTTTTGCCCCGGTTTGATGGCGAGGTTGTTCGAGCCGAACCCGGCGGGGGCCGGACTCGCCGGGCCGCCGCCGGGTAGCGTCATCCCTGACGGCCGTGGCGGGACCCACGGCGTACCGCCGGGCACGGCGGCTCAGCAGGGGAGCGGTGGTAGCGAGGATGGCGCGGGGCGGAAAGGCCTTCAAGGCCGTGGCCAAGGGCATGGCCGTGGTGGCGAGCGCGGCCGCCGTGATCGAACGGCGCCGACGTGCCGCGATGGCGGCCGACCCGCACGAGCTCGCCGTCCCCGCGCTGGCCGAGGCGCCCGATCCGGTGCCGGCCCCGCGGGTCGAACCCGCCGCGGTGCCGGCCGCCGCCCCGGCGGCCCCCGCGCCGGCCGCACCGCCCGGCCTGGCGCGGGAGTACCACCCCGGCCGGCCCGCCACCCCGGCCGAGGCCGTGCCCTGGGGGCTGCGGGTGGCCGCCGAGTCGACCTGGCGGTTGCTGCTGCTCGGCGGCGCGCTCTACGTCGTCTTCTACATCGTCGACATGCTGCGGCTGGTCGCCTTCGCGGTGCTGGCCTCGCTGCTGATCTCCGCGCTGCTGGAGCCGACGGTCTCCTGGCTGCGCCGGCACGGGGTGCCGCGCTCGCTGGCGGCGGGCGGGGTGTTCCTGAGCGGTCTGGCCGGAATCGGGCTGGTCGGCTGGTTCGTGGTCTGGCAGGTGTCCACCAACCTGTCGACGGTCACCAGCAAGGTGAAGGACGGCGTGGACCAGCTGCGGGACTGGCTGAGCACCGGGCCGCTGCACCTGACCCAGCAGCAGATCAACGACTACGCCGACCAGATCGGCAAGGCGATCACCACCAACACCGACCAGATCACCTCGGCCAGCCTGACCGGCGCGCAGATCGCCGTCGAGGTGCTGACCGCCGTGGCGCTGGCCTTCTTCACCACCTTCTTCTTCCTCTACGACGGCGCGCGGATCTGGAACTGGGCGTTGCGCGGACTGCCCCGGCACTCCCGCTTCGCCATGGCCGGAGCCGGCCCGAAGGCCTGGGCGACGCTCACCGCGTACGTGCGCGGCACCGTCTGCGTGGCCTTCATCGACGCGGTCTGCATCGGCATCGGCATCGACCTGCTGGGCGTGCCGATGGCGATGCCGCTGGCCGTGATCATCTTCCTGGGCGCCTTCGTCCCGCTGGTCGGCGCACTCGTCACCGGCACGGTCGCGATGCTGATCGCCCTGGTCACCGAGGGGCCGTGGACGGCGCTGATGGTGCTGATCGTGCTGGTCGCGGTGATGCAGATCGAGAGCCACATCCTGCAGCCGCTGATCCTCGGCCGGGCCGTCCGGGTGCACCCGCTGGGCGTCGTCCTCGGCGTCGCGGCCGGCGGCATCATCGGCGGCATCGGCGGTGCGGTGGTGGCCGTCCCGCTGATCGCCGTCACCAACACCGTGATCACCCACCTGCGCCGCCGCAACGAGGCCGGACAGGCCGTCTTCACCGCCATGGAGGCCGCCCGCGAGGCCGCGGGCCGGACCTCCGCCGCCCCGGCCGGGGACGGCTGAGGCCGCAGCGCAACGCCGACGGGCCCTCCCGGACGTGGTGTCCGGGAGGGCCCGTCGGCGTTGGTGCGGGGTCCGTCAGGCGCCGGCGGCGGCGAGGGCGGCCTCGGAGTCGAGGACGCCCGCCACGGCCTGGAGGACGGCGGCGATCTTCATCGAGGCCTGGACGACCTCGCGCTCGACGCCGGCCTTGCGCAGCACGGCCTCGTGCGAGTCGAGGCACTGGCCGCAGCCGTTGATGGCCGAGACGGCGAAGCACCAGAGCTCGAAGTCGACCTTCTCGACGCCCGGGGTGCCGATGATGTTCATCCGCAGACCGGCCCGCATCGTGCTGTACTCCTTGTCGGAGAGCAGGTGCAGCGTCCGGTAGTAGACGTTGTTCATCCCCATGATCGCGGCCGCGCCCTTGGCGGCGGTGTACGCCTCCGGGGAGAGGTTGGCCTTGGCCTCGGGCTCCAGCTCACGCAGCACGGCGGCGCTGCGGGTGGCCATCGCGCAGGACAGCACGGTGCCCCAGAGCTGCTGGGCGGGGAGGTCGGAGTTGCCGATGACCGAGCCCAGGTTGAGCTTGAGGTCCTTGGCGTAGTCCGGGAGGGCGGCCTTCAGGTCGTCGAGGGCCATGGGTCAGCCCGCCAGCAGGGCCTGGGCGTCGAGGGTGTCCTCGCCCTTGGTCCAGTTGCACGGGCACAGCTCGTCGGTCTGCAGGGCGTCCAGCACCCGCAGGACCTCCTTGGGGTTACGGCCGACGGAGCCGGCGGTCACCATGACGAACTGGATCTCGTTGTTCGGGTCGACGATGAACACCGCGCGCTGGGCGGTGCCGTCGGCGCCCTCGACGCCGCAGGCGCGCATCAGGTCGTGCTTGACGTCGGCCAGCATCGGGAAGGGCAGGTCGCGCAGGTCCTTGTGGTCCTTGCGCCAGGCGTGGTGCACGAACTCGGAGTCGCCGGAGACGCCGAGGATCTGGGCGTCGCGGTCCGCGAACTCGTCGTTCAGCTTGCCGAACGCGGCGATCTCGGTCGGGCAGACGAAGGTGAAGTCCATCGGCCAGAAGAAGACGATCTTCCACTTGCCCTCGTAGGACTTGTGGTTGATCTCGGCGAAGGCGTTCGCGGCGTCCAGGTCGACGCAGGCGTTGAGTTCGAACTCGGGGAACTTGTCACCGATCGTGAGCACGTTCGCTTCTCCTGAAGTGAGACTGAGGGGAGTTTTGTCCGGATTCCGGACACGCCCTACGTTTCCACATCGTGGACTGATCAGGGAAATAGCTACACTTGATGTGTCTGATCGGAGATGGCTATCAGTACCGAACCGCCCACGTCGCGGCCCCGCCCCCGCAGGGTCGCCGCCGCCAAACCCGAGGCCGCTGTGGCGAGCGCCACAGTCCGCAGCCCCCGGGCGCCGACCGTCGCCCAGCTCAAGGCCTTCCTCGCGGTCGCCGAGCACCGGCACTTCCGGGAGGCCGCCGCCGCCACCGGGACCAGCCAGCCGGCCCTGTCCGGGGCGGTCGCGGCACTGGAGGAGTCGCTGGGCGCGCAGCTGGTCGAGCGTACGACGCGCAGGGTGATTATCACCCCCCTGGGTGAGCGCGTGCGTGAGCACGCACGCCGGGTGCTCGCCTCGCTGCAAGCCCTCACCGAGGAGGTCGAGGCCGCCCGCCGCCCGTTCACCGGGCCGCTGCACCTCGGCGTCATCCCGACCGTCGCGCCCTACCTGCTGCCCACCGTGCTGCGGCTGGTCCGAGACCGCTTCCCGGAGCTGGAGCTGCACGTCCACGAGGAGCGCACCCCCGCGCTGCTGGAGGGGCTGGCCGCCGGGCGGCTGGACGTCCTGCTGCTCGCGCTCCCGGCCGGCGGTACCTCGCCGACCCGCGACATCCCCCTGTTCGACGAGGACTTCGTCCTGGTCACCCCGCCCGAGCACCCGCTCGCCGGGCGCATCGACGTCCCGCGCGACGTGCTGCTCGACCTGGACGTGCTGCTGCTGGAGGAGGGCCACTGCCTGCGCGACCAGGCCCTCGACATCTGCCGTGAGGTCGGTGCCGATCCCGGGGGCTCCACCACCCGCGCGGCCGGCCTGTCCACCCTGGTCCAACTGGTCGCCGGCGGCCTCGGGGTGACGCTGCTGCCCGCCACCGCGCTGGACGTCGAGGCCGGCCGCACCGACCGGCTGGCCGCCGTCCGCTTCGCCGCCCCGGCCCCCGGCCGCCGGATCGGGCTGGCCACCCGCCCGGGCTCGGCCCGCAGCACCGAGTACGAGCGCTTCGCGGCCGCGCTGCGCGAGGTGCTGGCCGAACTCCCGGTCCGGATCGCCTCCTAGCGGCCTGCGGTCCTACGGCCTCACGGCCTCACGGCTTCGCCGGGGCGCCGAGGCAGAGCCCGACCGTGGTGGCCACCAGCAGGTCCAGGGCCCGCAGGGTGCCGTGGTCGGGCTGCTCGCCGGGCGCGCGCAGGGCCAGGTAGCGGTCGGTGAGACCGTCGAAGCCGGTGAGGAAGTGGACGGCGATCTCCTCGGCGGGCATGGCCAGTTCGAGGCCGTGCGCCTCGGCGAGGGTCGTGAGCATCTCCGCCGCGGTGCGTTCGATCCCGTGCTGGAGCGCCCGCATGATCTCCTGTAGGTCCGGGTCGCGCATCGCCAGCGCCGCGAACTCGCCCAGCAGCGCGCAGCGCCCGTCCGTGCCGGTCGAGCTCTCCCAGAGCGCGTGGACCAGCGTGGCGACCTGTTCGCCGAAGGAGCCGTCGCCCGGGTAGGCGGCGCGGACGTGGCCGATGAACTCGGCGGTCAGCTGCTCGACGACGGCCCGGTAGAGGTCCTTCTTGGTGCCGAAGGTGTAGTGCACCGTCGCCTGCGCCACGCCCAGCTCGGCCGCGATCGCCCGGGTGCTGCCGGCGGCGACCCCCTCCCGGGTCATCAGGTCGAGGGCGGCCTGGACCAGTTGCGGTCGGCGTTCGGAGGCGGGGACATGAGCCATCCAGCCAGGGTATCGCCATGGTCGGATAACTGCGTCGAATGATTCCGTCACTTGATTCTGTCGACCAACTTTGTCGCCTGACAATATTGCGCGTACGGTGGACCGCGACCTGTTCAGGCACCTGCCTGCCCGACGACCTGACCGAGGGGTCACCCATGGCCACGCACCTCTACCGACTGGGCCGCTACTGCTTCCGGAGACGGCGGGCGGTGCTGGCGGTCTGGATCGCGGTGCTGATCGCGATCGGTGGGGCCGCGGGTGCCTTCGCCGGCAAGACCAGCGACGAGTTCAAGGTGCCGGGCACCGAGGCGCAGACCACCCTGGACCGGATCAAGGACACCTTCCCGGAGCAGGGCCACGGCTCCGCCCAGGTCGTCTTCGCGGCCCCCGCGCCCGGCGGCGCCACCACGCCCGAGGCGGGCAGGGCGGTCAGCGAGGCGGTCGCCCGGATCACCGCCGTCCCCGGCGTGGCCGCCGTGCCCGACCCGTACGCCACCCACGCCGTCTCACCGGACGGCCGGGTCGCGATCGCCCTGGTCTCCTTCGACCACAAGCTCGCCGACGTCACCGACCAGCAGCGCGAGGCCGTCAAGGCCGCCGCCGAACCGGCCCGCGCGGCCGGGCTGGACGTCGCCTTCGGCGGTGACGCGTACAACCGGATGGCGCAGGTCGACGGCGGCGAGGCGATCGGTCTGGCCGTCGCCGGGGTGGTCCTGGTGATCACCCTCGGCTCGTTGGTCGCCGCCGGGCTGCCGCTGCTGACCGCGCTGGTCGGGGTCGGTGTGGCGATGGCCGCGATCATGGCGCTGTCCGGCTCGTTCGAGATCATCACCACCGCGCCGGTGCTGGCCCTGATGGTCGGTCTCGCCGTCGGCATCGACTACGCGCTGTTCATCCTCTCCCGGCACCGCCGCCACCTGGACGAGGGCCTGGAGCCGGACGAGGCCGCCGCCCGCGCCACCGCCACCGCCGGCAGCGCCGTCGTCTTCG
This sequence comes from Kitasatospora sp. NPDC091276, assembly GCF_040684355.1. Lineage (NCBI taxonomy): Bacteria > Bacillati > Actinomycetota > Actinomycetes > Kitasatosporales > Streptomycetaceae > Kitasatospora > Kitasatospora sp. NPDC091276. The sequence continues at coordinate 48,946 of NZ_JBFBFU010000016.1, forward strand.
CCGGCCTCACCGTGGTCGTGGCGCTCGCCGGGCTCGCCGTCGCCGGCGTCCCCTTCCTGACCGTGATGGGCCTGGCCGCCTCCGGCGCCGTCGTGGTGGCCGTCCTGGTCGCGATCACGCTGCTGCCCGCGCTGCTCGGCTTCGCCGGCCGCGCCATCGACCGGCTGCCGGTCTGGAAGCGGGCGCTGCGCACCGGCAGCCGCACCACCCTGGGCGAGCGCTGGGGCCGCTTCGTGGTCCGCCGCCCGCTGGCCGTGCTGCTCGTCGGACTGGCCGGACTGGGCCTGCTCGCGGTGCCCGCCGCGAGCCTCCGGCTCGGCCTGCCGGGCGGCGGCTCGCAGGCCGCCGGCACCGATGCGCGCAAGGCCTACGACCTGGTCGGCGAGAGCTTCGGGCCGGGCTTCAACGCGCCACTGGTGGTCGTCGTGGACGCCGGGGGCGTGCCGCAGCCGGAGCAGGCGGTGCAGGGGGTGGCGGCCGGGCTGCAGACCCTGCCGGGCGTGCGGACACTGCTGCCCCCGGCCGTCGACCAGGCCGGGCGCACCGCCCTGCTCACCGTCATCCCGCGGACCGGACCGGACGACGCCGGCACCAGGACACTGGTCAACGAGATCCGAGACCAGCGCGCGCCGCTCAAGACCTCGACCGGCGCGGACATCGCCGTCACCGGCACCACCGCCGCCAACATCGACGTCTCCACCAAGCTCGGCCAGGCACTGCCGCCGTTCCTCGCGGTGATCGTCGGCATCGCGGTGGTACTGCTGGCGCTGGCGTTCCGCTCGGTGCTCGTCCCGCTCAAGGCGGTGGCCGGCTTCCTGCTCAGCATCACCGCCTCGCTCGGTGCGGTGGTCGCGGTCTACCAGTGGGGCTGGCTGGACGGCCTGATCGACGTGCCGAAGGTCGGGCCGGTGGTGAGCTTCGTGCCGATCCTGCTGATCGGCGTGCTGTTCGGGCTGGCGATGGACTACGAGCTGTTCCTGGTCTCCGGGATGAAGGAGCAGTACGTCCACGGGAAGGCGCCGCGGGACGCCGTGGTGGCCGGGGTGCGCGGCGGCGCCCGGGTGGTCACGGCGGCGGCGCTGATCATGGTGTCGGTGTTCGGCTCGTTCGTCTTCGGCCACGACCCGATCGTGCAGCCGATCGGCTTCGCCCTCGCGGTGGGCGTGCTGGTGGACGCCTTCGTGGTGCGGATGGCGCTGGTGCCGGCCGCGATGGCGCTGTTCGGCAAGGCCGCCTGGTGGTTCCCGAAGAGGCTGGAGAAGGTCGTGCCGCGGGTCGACATGGAGGGCGAGCAGCTGATCGCGCGGCTGGAGCAGCAGCCGGCGAAGGAGCCGGCCGGGGTCTGAACCGCTCCCGGGCGCTCGGCGGGCCGGTCCCGTCGGGCGCCCGCGTGCCGCGGCAGCCGTTGCTCGACGGGCGGCTGCGGGTGGTTGCGGGCGGTTACGGTAGCCGTTGCTCGACGGGCGGTTGGGGCAGTCGCTGCTCGAACCAGACCACCTTGCCGGTGCCCAGCCGGGTGGCGCCCCAGCGGTCCGCGCACCGGGCCACTATCTGCAGGCCGCGACCGCGTTCGTCCTCCGGCCCGGTACGGCGCGGCCGCGGCAGCAGCGGGCTGTCGTCGCCGACCTCGCAGCGCAGCCGAGTGGTGCGCACCAGGCTCAGGGTGACCGGGCGGGTCGCGTGCTGGACGGCGTTGGTCACCAGCTCGCTGATCATCAGCTCGGTCGCCTCGCTGAGCTCGCCGAGCCCCCAGCGGCGCAGCGTGTGGGCGGCCAGCCGGCGGGCCCGGCCGGGCGTCTCGTTGCGCGGCTGGAGGTACCAGTGCGCGACGTCCCCGGCCGGGATGCCGTCGAAGCACGCGCCCAGCAGGGCGATGTCGTCGCCGCGGTCGCCGGGCGGCAGGATCCGCAGCGCCTCCTGGCACAGCTGCTCGGGGGACTGCCAGCGGGCGGCGGCGATCCGGGCGCGGAGGACCTCCAGGCCGTCGCTGATCGGGCGGCTGCGGGTCTCCACCAGGCCGTCGGTGAACAGCAGCAGGGCCGAGCCGGGCGGGGCGGGAAGTTCGACCGAGTTGAAGTCCACCCCGCCGACCCCGATCGGGGCCCCGGAGTCCAGCTCCACCAACTCGGCGGTGCCGTCCGGCCGGACCAGGACGGGCGGGACGTGCCCGGCGTTGGCCAGCACCACCCGGTTGGCGATCGGGTCGTACACCGCGTACACGCAGGTCGCCAGGTGCTGTTCGCGGCCGAGCCGTTGGGCCTGCTCGTCCAGGTGGTAGAGCACCTCGTGCGGCGGCAGGTCGAGGGCGGCCAAGGTCTGGGCGCTGGTGCGCAGCTGGCCCATGATGGCGGCCGAGGTGAGCGAGTGGCCCATCACGTCGCCGACGATCAGGGCGACCCGGTTGCCGGGCAGCGGCACGGCGTCGTACCAGTCGCCGCCGACCTGCGCGCCGCGCTCGCCCGGCAGGTAGCGCTGGGCGAGGCGGACGCCGTGCGGCTGCGGCAGGCGCAACGGCAGCATGCTGCGCTGGAGTTCGTTGGCTATCTCCCACTCGCGGGCGTACCGCAGGGCGGTGTCCACCGCCAGCCCCGCCTGGGTGGCGAGGTGCGCGGCGGTCGCGGTGTCGGCGGCGTCGAAGGCGGGCCGGCCGGTGCGTTCAGGAGGGCGGCGGATCAGCACCAGCAGGCCGAGCACGGCCTTGCGGCCGCGCAGCGGCAGGGCCAGCACCGACGTGCCCGCGGCCAGGCGGGCCAGCCCGCGGGTGCCGTACAGCTCGCGCAGCAGCGCCTCGGTGCGTTCGGCGCCGGGCGTGCCGAGCACCGCGGACTCGGCGGGACGGCGGCTCAGCAGGGCGTGCGCGAGCGCCCCGCCGCGGGTCACCGGGGTGGCGGGGCCGGTGTCGGCGGTGGAGCGGGAGCCGTACCGGGAGCGGTGCCGGTCGTCCGCGCCGCTCGGCCGGCCGCGTCGCCCGATCCGGGTGCCGGTGCTGTGGTGGATCCGCAGCTCGTCCGGGAAGCCGGGCTCGCGCTCGACGTTGGGCAGCGGATCGCGCAGGTGGACCACGGCGGCGTCGGCCAGCGTGGGGACGAGCACCCGGCCGATGTTGCGCAGCGTCGCGGACAGGTCGAGCGCGCTGTTGATCCGCCGGGTGGCCAGGTCGAGGTAGCCGAGCCGGCCCGCCACGTCCTCGCGCTCCGGGCGCGCGGTCGGTTGGTGCGCCGGTGCCGGTGCCGGTGCCAGGGGCAGGCCGCGCTGGCCCGGGACGGCAGGCGGCTGTCCGGCCTCGGTCTTGAGCTGGTCGCGCACGGCTGCCTGTCCTGGATTCGGTGTGGTCTCTGTGGTGGTCTGCGGTGTCCTGCTGGCGGGCCCTGCTGCCGTGCGGTGGGTCAGCCGACGCGTCGACAGCACAGGAACAGCTGTTCCTCCGGCGGCAGCGTGGTGCTGGCCGGCGCGTACGGATGCCCCGAGCACTCCTCGACGGCGAAGCCCGCCGTGACTAGAACCCGCTCCAGATCCTCCCTCAGATACCCACTGATCCGCAGCTCTCTGCCAAGGAACGGAAGCGGAACGTGATCCAGATCCGCCTCGACCATACCGAGCGCCAGCAGTCCGCCCGGCCGGAGGAGTTCGCGCAGCCGCGCGAGCACGGTCGGGATCTCGTCCTGCGGCAGCAGGATCAGCGAGAAGAACGCGGTGACGGCGGCGAACCCGTCCTTGCCCAGCGGCCCCAGCCCGGGGGCGTTCCAGACCTGCCCGGCGCGCTCGGTGGCCAGATCGAACAGGTCGATCCGATGGAACTCCGGCGGGTGTTCGCCCGGGAACCGGGCCTGCCGGGCCAGCGAGAGCATCACGTCCGAGAGGTCTATCCCGGTCACCCGCAGCCCGCCCGCGACCAGCTGCCGGACCGTCGGGTCCCCGGTGCCGCAGCCCACGTCCAGCACCCGCGCGCCGGGTTCGAGCTCGGCCAGCAGCTGCCGTCCGCAGGCCAGCTGCCCGTCCTTGGCCGGGAACGCCTCGCCGTACCCGGCGCCGATGGTGTCGAAGGCGACGGCTTGCAGGGCACGCGCCGCCCGGCGCCGCCGCACGTCGGGCCCGTCGTCTCCCGCGTCCTCGTCGACGGGGAACGAGTCGGATATCTGTCCGGTCGTCACGATTGAGAGGCACCCTTCCACCCGTGGCCTCCGGCCGGCTGCACGCGGCCGCACGGGAGCGGGATGCCGTCCGCCCCGGCGCCCGTCCTGCCTCGCCGGCCCACACGTTGCCGGCAGACACTCGTGTGTGTACTGGCATCTGAGAATATGCGTGATCTCTGCGCCATGGGGTCCCTTTCCAGCCAACTCGTCATGCTTGGGCCGGTGTGGACGGGGTTGCGGAAGCACGACGGTGCGGGCGGGGGTGGTGCGCGCGGGCTCCGCGCGCCGCATGGCGCGCCGTGGTGGAACGGCTGACCTGCGGTTTCGCCGGGGCGAGGGCCGGCCGTCGGGCGTTTATCGAACGTCAATCGCCGGGGTGCAGAGTGGAGTCCAGCGCCGGGGAAGCGTTGAGGGCGCTCCCGCAGCCGGGGGGCTGCGGGGGCGCCGACGCGCACAACGGGGGTAGGGGCTCTGCCGGGGGGGGCGGAGACCTACGGCGCTGGGGAAGATGGGGGAGGCTCGGTGTGCTGTTGGGAGATGAGGTCCGCCACGGGGGAGGCCTCCGGCACACCGAGCCGCGTGAAGATCGCGTGCGCCTCGCGCAGGCAGGCGAGTCCGCGGGCCGGCTGGGCCAGGGCGAGCAGCGACTCGCCCAGCGCGGCGTTGGCCAGGCCCTGGCAGTAGGCGGAGTCCAGCTCCTGGGCGATCGCCAGTGACTCACCGGCCGCCGACGCGGCGTCGGCGTGCTGCTCGGCGACGAGCAGCGCGGAGGCGAGGCGGGCCAGGGTGTAACCCTCCCAAAGGGGGTTCTGCTGGGATTGGTAGAGCCGCTGCGCCTCCCGCAGGTGCGGGACGGCCTCGCCGCCGGGAAGCACCACGCCCAGCTGGTAGAGCGTCTGCGCCAGCAGCGGGCCGTTCTTGGACGTCCGGGCGGCTGTGACACCGTCGCGGGCCGACTTGATCGCCGTCTCGGTCATGCCGAGCCGGTTCTGCACCCGGGCCATGTTGCTGACGATCCGCGCCTCGGCGACCGGCGCACCGACGGCCTGGCTGGTGGCCCGAGCCTGTTCGAGGAGCGGCAGCGCCTCGGCCGGACGGTTGCTCAGGCTCAGGATCACTCCCAGCGTGTTCGCCGTACCCAGGAGCAGGACGGTTGAGTCGTCCGGCGCTTGGTGGCCGAGGCTCCGGCGAAGGGATTGCTCGGCGCCCTGGAAGTCGCTGGTGCGGGACTGCAGGGTGCCCAGTGCGAAGTACGCCAAGGCGAGTTCGGACGGGTCGCGACGCAGCTCCGCGTCGTGGCCGATGACCTCCAGGGCTCGGAGCATGCGCGGGCTCCGGGTCGGGTCCGGGTCGATGCTGAAGAGGTTGTTCAGCAGGTCGACGGCTGCGCGCTGCGGGGCGCCGGGGCTGCCCGCGGAGGCCTCGACGGCGCTGAGCAGCAGGGCGCCCTCGGTCCGGAGCCAGTCCTGTGCGGTGCCGCTTGTCGGCAGATCGAGCCCCGACGAGGTGAGCGGGGTCAGCAGTTCGGGCAGCGGGTCGTCCGGTTCGATGACCTGGGCGGCGTTACGCACGGTCGGGATCAGCAGGTCGAGCAGCCGTAGTACCGCCTGCTCCTGCTCCCCAGTGTCTCCGATCCGCTCGTTCTTCCGCTGGGCGTAGAGCCGGAGCAGGTCGTGGTAGCGGTAACGGCCGGGGGTGAAACACTCCAGCATGTTCGCCTCGACCAGTGCCTCGGCGAGGTCCTCGGCGGTGTACTCGTCCACGCCGAGCAGCGCCGCGGCGGCGGGCAGCGGGATGTCCGGGGAGTCGATCAGGGCGAGCAGCCGAAAGGCGCGGGCCTCGTCCGTGGAGAGCTGCCCGTAGCCGAGCCCGATGGTGGTCTCCACGGCGAGGTTGCCGAGCTGGAGTTCGTCCAGCCGCCGTCGTTGGTCGGCTAACCGTCTGGCCAGGTCGGAGACGCTCCACCGTGGGCGGCTGGCCAGCCGGGCGGCGGCGATGCGGACGGCCAACGGCAGGAAGCCGCAGGAGGTGACCACCTTCATGGCCGCCTCCGGTTCGGCGGCGACCCGCTCCTCGCCGACGATGGCCGAGAAGAGCGCCAGCGCCTCGTCCGGGGTCAGTTCCTCGACGTCGAACAGCTGGGCGCCGGGGATCCCCGCCAGCCGGGACCGGCTCGTGGCGAGCACCGCGCAGCCGGAGACGCCGGGGATGAGGGTCCGGATCTGGTCGGCGTCGCGCGCGTTGTCGAGCAGGATGAGCATCCGCCGGTTGGCGAGCAGCGAGCGGTACAGCGCGGCGCGCTGTTCCAGCGAGTCGGGGTTCTCGGTGACGCCGAGCGCGTGCAGGAAGTCGCCCAGCACGACCACCGGGTCGGCGGGCGAGGCGCCGGCTCCGCGCAGGTCGACGTACAGCTGCCCGTCCGGGAACTCGGTGCGGACGCGATGGGCGACGTGCACCGCGAGGGTGGTCTTTCCGACCCCGCCGATGCCGGCCAGCGAGGTCACCACCACGGCTTGGCCGGTGGCGTCCATCAGGATCGCCGAGAGGTCGTCCACCAGTTCCGAGCGCCCGCTGAAGTCCGATACGTCGGCCGGGAGTTGGGCCGGGGCCGGAGGAGTGGCCGGACCGTCCTCGCGGATGGAGTGGGCGGGTGCGGCGGGGAGGGTGAGTGCCGGGTCGGCCGCGAGGATGCGGTTGTGCATCGCGGACAGGCCCGCGCCCGGTTCGACTCCGAGCTCCTCGATCAGCAGCTTGCGGGTGTCGGTGTAGACGCCGAGCGCCTCGGCCTGGCGTCCGCAGCGGTACAGCGCCAGCATCAGCAGCTCGCGCAGCCGCTCGCGCAGCGGGTGTTCGGCCGTCAGACCGTTGAGCTCGCCGACGATCTCGGCGTGCAGGCCGACATCGAGGGCCGCGGCGCACAGCTCCTCGGCGGCGGCCACCTGGCGCTCGGCGAGCCGCAGCCGCTGGGTTTCGGCGTAGGGGCCGGGGATGCCGGTGAGCGGACGGCCGCTGAACAGGTCCAGCGCCTGCACCAGCAGCCGGTGCGCCTCGTGCTTGTCGCCCGCGGTCCGGGCGGCGGCGGCCTCGGCGGACAGCCGCTCGAAGACTGTCAGGTCGAGGGCCCCGCCCGGGATGCGCAGCGCGTAGCCGTCGGCGACCGAGACCAGCAGTTCGGCGGGTCGGCGCACCTCCCGCCGGGGCTCGATGACGGAGCGCAGGCGGGAGACGTACGTGCGGAGCGCGGCCACCGCCTGGGTCGGGGGCCGCTCGCCCCAGAGTGCGTCGACCAGGTCCTGCGTGGTGACCGGGCGTCCGGAGTGCAGCAGAAGGGTGGTCAGAACGGCTTGCTGCTGGGGCGATCCGAGGGATAGGGGCTTGCCGTCGAGCCAGGCCTGGACCGGACCGAGGACTTGGAAGCGCAGCGCAGGGGTCTGCGGCGTCTCCCGAAATTCCATGAAGTCCCCCGATGGCCTGTGGTGTCGATTTCGTGAAAGGGCGCTCGGCGGTCCGCCGTGGTGCTTCAGCTTAGGCGGACGCCCGACTCTGCCGGACGGCACCACAAGCCGCACGATGTTTATCGGACATTTAATCAACCTTACGATACTGTGCGCGCGCCCGCGCCACGGAGGTCGGGCTGAACACATTTGATGACCGAAAGGCGGCCGCCCCATGGCCAACGACCAGAGCGAGACCCCGGTGCCGGTGACGCCCGAGAGCGCGACGCAGACCGACACCCCGGACGCCGCTGTGGAGGCGGGCAAGGCTGTCGAGGGCGCGGTGGCCGCGTCCTCGAACTCCACCGGCTACATCCCGCCGTCCGACGCGGAGAAGGCGGCGATCGAGAACGGCGAGTTCGGTGACGAGGCTGGCCAACTGCCGGAGCCGGCCGCACCGGGCACCGGCAAGCCGGGCGGGAAGTACGAGCCGGAGAGCATTGTCTGGGGCCACCCGTAAGTCCTTCCGGCCGAGCGTCCCCCGTGCCCCGTCCGGGTACGGGGGTGCTGCTGGTGAGGCGCGCGCCAATTCGTGTGCGGGTCCGCCGGTGGCCGATTCGCGCCCGTGGTGCACGCATGGTGACCGGTGATATCCGTAACGTGCCCGGCGGCGGGCCCGGCGCGTTCCGGAATTCCGGATTCACCCGGAGGGATTGCCGGCCCCGAATATCGTGGTTTGCGTGGGTTTTGCCGCAATTACCGGCCTGATCGCATTCAGGTGAATCGCGGGGTGTCGGGGGCGGGGGCGACGTGTCCCGGTTCGGTGGTCCATTCGCGGCCGCCGCCCTCGGGGCGCAGGTAGTGCTCCCCGCCGATGGTGTCCATGTAGATGCCGGTGCGTCCGGTCCTCCGGTCGAGGACGAGTTCACCCACGTGCGGCCGGTAGGCCGCGGAGTCGCGCTGACGGGTGCTCACCGCACTGCTCCTCGCTGTTCTGGTGCGGGTGCGGCGCCGGGTGGGGGCCGCGCCCTGGTCGCTGTCCGTGTGTGTGGTGCTCGGCGACTACCCAGCATCTCTAGAGAAGCTAATATCTCTAGAGATGTCAATGGTCGTATCGGCTTACCGTCGGCCGTGGGCGCGCCTACGATTTGTCCGAGGGAGAGGGAGCGGCGATGACCGGCAGCAGTGGCGACAAACAGCCCAAGTACCAACGGATCGCCGACACGCTGAAGGCGGCCATCGACGACGGCCGGTACCGCGCGGGTGACCGGCTGCCGGGCGAGAACGACCTCATGGACGAGTACGGCGTGGCCCGGATGACCGCCCGTCAGGCGCTCGGCGTGCTGCAGAGCGAGGGCATCGCCGAGGCGCGCCGGGGAGCGGGGGTCTTCGTCCGGGACTTCCGGCCGCTGCGCCGGCGCGGGATCCAGCGGCTGGCGCAGGGGCAGTGGGGCTCGGGCCGGTCCATATGGTCGGCGGACATCGACAACCGCCTGCTGGTGGTCGACCAGGTGTCCGTCACCGAACGGGGCGCGCCGGAGCACGTCGCCCGGGTGCTGGGAGTGGATCCGGGCGCGTCGATGTGCGTACGGCACCGCCGCTTCGTGCTGGACGGCAAGCCGGTGCTGCTGTCGACCTCCTACCTGCCGGCCGGCCTGGTCGCCGGTACGGCCATCACCCGCGAGGACACCGGCCCGGGCGGCACCTACGCCCGGCTGGCCGAGATCGGCGCGAAGCCCGTCCACTTCCGCGAGGAGGTCCGCTCCCGGATGCCCGGCGCGGACGAGGCCGCCCGCCTGGAGCTGTCGGCGGGCACCCCGGTCATCCTGATCTGCCGCACCGCCTTCGCCGACGACGGCCAGGTCGTCGAGCTCAACGAGATGATCCTCGACGCCGCCTCCTACGTCCTGGAGTACGACTTCGACGCGTGAGCACGCGCAACGCGGCCGCCCCGGTCGCGACGGACGCGGCCGGGGCGGTCGACGAGCGCGGCGCGGCTACTCCTTGGAGCGGACCCGGAGGCTGGTGATCAGCGGGCCCTCGGTGGTCTCGCGGAAGAAGTCGTTGCCCTTGTCGTCGACCACGATGAAGGCCGGGAAGTCCTCGACCTCGATGCGCCAGACGGCCTCCATGCCGAGCTCGGCGTACTCCAGGACCTCGACCTTCTTGATGCAGTCCTGGGCGAGACGGGCGGCGGGGCCGCCGATGGAGCCGAGGTAGAAGCCGCCGTGGGCGGCGCAGGCGTCGGTGACCTGCTTGCTGCGGTTGCCCTTGGCGAGCATGACCATGGAGCCGCCGGCGGCCTGGAACTGGTCGACGTAGGAGTCCATCCGGCCGGCGGTGGTGGGGCCGAAGGAGCCGGAGGCGTAGCCCTCGGGGGTCTTGGCCGGGCCGGCGTAGTAGACGGGGTGGTCCTGGAGGTACTTGGGCATGCCCTCGCCGGCGTCCAGGCGCTCCTTGATCTTGGCGTGGGCGATGTCGCGGGCGACGACCAGGGTGCCGGTGAGCGAGAGCCGGGTCTTGACCGGGTACTTGGACAGCTCGGCGCGGATCGCGGACATCGGCTGGTCGAGGTCGACGCGCACGACGTCGTCGTCCAGGTGCTCGTCGGTGGTGTCCGGCAGGTACTTGGCCGGGTCGGTCTCCAACTGCTCCAGGAAGACGCCCTCGGCGGTGATCTTGCCGAGCGCCTGGCGGTCGGCGGAGCAGGAGACGGCCATGGCGACCGGCAGCGAGGCGCCGTGGCGCGGCAGGCGGACGACCCGCACGTCGTGGCAGAAGTACTTGCCGCCGAACTGGGCGCCGATGCCGATCTTCTGGGTCAGCTCGGTGACCTTCGCCTCCAGCTCCAGGTCGCGGAAGCCGTGGCCGGTCTTGGCGTCGCCGGAGGTCGGCAGGTTGTCCAGGTAGTGCGCGGACGCGTACTTGGCGGTCTTGAGCGCGAACTCGGCGCTGGTGCCGCCGATCACGATCGCCAGGTGGTACGGCGGGCAGGCGGCGGTGCCGAGGGAGCGGATCTTCTGCTCCAGGAACGAGAGCATGCTCGCCTCGTTCAGGATGGCCTTGGTCTCCTGGTACAGGTACGACTTGTTGGCGGAGCCGCCGCCCTTGGCCATGAAGAGGAACTTGTACGCGCCGCCGTCGGTGGCGTACAGCTCGATCTGGGCCGGCAGGTTGTTGCCGGTGTTCTTCTCGTCCCACATGGTCACCGGGGCCATCTGGGAGTAGCGCAGGTTGAGCTTGGTGTACGCGTCGAAGACGCCGCGCGCGATGGCCGACTCGTCGCCGCCCTCGGTGAGCACGTTCTGGCCGCGCTTGCCCATGACGATGGCGGTGCCGGTGTCCTGGCACATCGGCAGGATGCCGCCGGCCGAGATGTTGACGTTCTTCAGCAGGTCGAGCGCGACGAAGCGGTCGTTCGGGCTGGCCTCCGGGTCGTCCAGGATGCGGCGCAGCTGGGCGAGGTGGGCGGGGCGCAGGTAGTGCGAGATGTCGTGCATCGCCTCGGCGGTGAGCAGCCGCAGCGCCTCGGGCTCGACCTGGAGGAAGGTGCGACCGCCGGCCTCGAAGGTGGAGACACCCTCGGAGGTCAGCTTGCGGTACGGGGTCGGGTCAGCGCCCAGGGGGAGCAGGTCGCTGTACTCGAAGTCTGGCGTGGGAGCCATGGGGGCGGTCCTTAGGTTTCCAGTGGTCCGGCTGCGTCGGCGAAGCACCCTCAAGGGTAGGACCCGGCTCCGCGTCGCACGCGGACAGGGCAGCCTGCGTGACCGGGCTCACTCGGCCGCACGTACGAGCGACTAGTCTTGGGCCGTGGACAACTCGCCGTCGCAGGACGATCCGGGGCAGCCGTCCGTGCCGGCGCCCGTACCGATGACCAAGCCCGAGAGCCGGCCCGAGCCGCAGCCGCAACTCCGGCCGCTGCCGGAGCAGCAGACCCAGCCGTCGCACGCCCCGGTGGCGCAGGCGGAGATGCGGGTGTCGGACGCCGACCGCGAGCGGATCGCGGAGCTGCTGCGGGACGCCTACGCCGAGGGCCGGTTGGACGCGGACGAGCACGCGGACCGGATCGGGGCCGCGTACGCCGCCAAGACCTTCGGCGATCTGGTGCCGCTGACCAGGGACCTGCCGGGCCACCGGCCGCTGTCGTTCGAGAAGCCGCCGCTGGAGGCCCCGGCGCCGCGTGCGGTGACGCCGGCGCTGCCGCCCGCGCGCCAGGAGTCGCCGTCGATGGTGGCGATCTTCGGCGGCTCGTCCCGCAAGGGCCGTTGGCGGGTGGGGTCGCACCTGAAGGCGTTCGCGGCGTTCGGCGGGGTGGAGATCGACCTGACCGACGCCGTCTTCGAGTCGCCCGAGGTGGAGATCGAGGTGACGGCGCTGTTCGGCGGCGTCGAGATCCGGGTGCCGGAGAACGTGAGCCTGCACGGCGGCGGCGTCGGCATCTTCGGCGGATTCGACGTCAAGGAGCAGACGGCGGCGGACCCGTACGCGCCGGTGGTCCGGGTCAAGGGCGTCGCGGTGTTCGGCGGTTGCGAGGCCAAGCCGCGCCGGGGCAAGAAGCTCAAGGAGTGGGTGCGCAAGCAACTCGGCACCGAGTAGTCGGGGTTGGCGGGTCGAACGCCCGGCCGGGGATCAACTCCCGGCCGGGCGTTCCGCGTTGTCTCCGGTGCGCTCCGTAGTCGATTGCGTGCAGTGTGCATGAATCGCGGGCGGGCGGGGTAGTTCCTTCCGCACATCGCTTCTTGTACGGCTGCGCACCGGAGGCGGCCCAGCGGCCGACTCGGGGTTGGACAGCGGGGGCTCGCAGCCGGGCAGGGGAGCGAGCTTCCCCGTGTCCGAGAGTCTCGTCAGGAGTACGGCCGTGCTGCATCCGATCGAGTCCCGCACCACCTCGCCCGTCGCCGCCGCGCAGTTGCTGGAGCGCAGTCCGCAGCCGCACCCCCCGGGCGGCCAGGGCCCCCAGACCGCCGCCCAGGGCGCGTCCTCGGGCGAGGACAGCCCCTGGCACACCGGCGCGGCCTGCCGGCGGGACGAGGTGGGGCTGTTCTTCGCGCCCTCGAAGGAGCCGACGGCGGCCCGGCTGTCGCGCGAGGAGCAGGCGAAGCAGGTGTGCGCCCGGTGTCCGGTGCTGCTGGAGTGCCGCGAGCACGCGCTGGCGCAGCCGGAGCCGTACGGGGTCTGGGGCGGGCTGACGGCCGCCGAGCGCCGGGTGGTGCTGGCCCGTCGCCGCCGCCGGGAGTCGGAGCTGCGCGAGGCGACCCGGGTGGTCGCGGGGCAGCGGCGGATAGCGGGCTGACGGGGCTCCTGGTGCGCCCCGGGCCGGACGCGCCGCGGCCTCGGCGGAGGGGGATTCCGCCGAGGCCGCGGGTGCGGTCGCCCGGTGTCAGTTGGCGCGGTCGAAGTCGATCGCGCTGTAGGCCCGCAGCTTCGACAGCTTGTGGACGGAGTTGATCTCGCGGATCGTGCCGCTCTTGGAGCGCATCACCAGCGAGCTGGTGGTGGCGGTCTCCTGGCGGTAGTGCACGCCGCGCAGCAGCTCGCCGTCGGTGATGCCGGTGGCGACGAAGAACACGTTCTCGCCGCTGACCAGGTCGTCGGTGGTGAGCACCCGGTCCAGGTCGTGGCCTGCGTCGAGGGCCTTCTGCCGCTCGGCGTCGTCCTTGGGCCACAGCCGGCCCTGGATGACGCCGCCCATGCACTTCATGGCGCAGGCCGCGATGATGCCCTCGGGGGTGCCGCCGATGCCCATCAGCAGGTCGACGCCGGTGCCCTCGCGGGCGGCCATGATGGCGCCGGCCACGTCGCCGTCGGAGATGAACTTGATCCGGGCGCCCGCTTCGCGGATCTCCCGGACCAGGCCGTCGTGGCGCGGGCGGTCGAGGACGACGACGGTGACGTCCTCGACGGCGCTGCCCTTGGCCTTGGCGACCCGGCGGATGTTGACGGCCGCGGGGGCGGTGATGTCGACGAACTCGGCGGCCTCGGGGCCGGCCACCAGCTTGTCCATGTAGAACACGGCGCTGGGGTCGAACATGGTGCCGCGGTCGGCGACGGCCAGGACGGCGACGGCGTTGTTCATGCCCTTGGCGGTGAGCGTGGTGCCGTCGACCGGGTCGACCGCGACGTCGCACTCGGCGCCGGTGCCGTCGCCGACCCGCTCGCCGTTGTAGAGCATCGGGGCTTCGTCCTTCTCGCCCTCCCCGATGACGACCACGCCGTTCATCGAGACGGTCGAGACGAGGGTGCGCATCGCCTTGACGGCGGCGCCGTCCGCGCCGTTCTTGTCGCCACGGCCGACCCACCGGCCGGCGGCCATCGCGGCCGCCTCGGTGACCCGGACGAGTTCGAGCGCGAGGTTCCGGTCCGGAGCCTCGGGCGCGACCTCCAGGGCGCTGGGAAGGTGGTTCGGGTACTGCGTGGTCATCGTCGTTACCTCTCTGTACGCGACGGCCAGTAAGCGCCCGACTACTGCCTGGTCGAACGCCGTGGTGAGGGTCCTGCGATCGTATCTGCCTATGAGATGACTGTCTGTGGCGCGGGTCGCCACCCGGCGCCCGACCAGGTCGGTTCGTCCCGCTTCACCCGTACGCGGGCACCCCGGGTGGCCGTACCGCCGTAGGGATGAGTCACCATGTGGGGGTGGCTGGAGAGAGCAAACGCATGAGGGGCCGGGAGACCGTACGGGACATGGTCCTGTCGATGCTGGCGGTCGGCGCCGTGGTCTGGATCGGGTACCTGTTCCTTCCGCACGACGCGAACAGCGACCCGGTGCACGTGGTCGAGTACAAGGTGGCGGCGGCCTCCGCGAAGCGCGGCGCGCCGTACCCGCTGCTCTCCCCGGACGGGCTGTCCGACCGGTGGCGGGCCACCTCCGTCGGCTACCAGCCGGCCGCGATCAGCAAGGGCAAGGGCAACGCCTGGCACCTGGGCTTCGTCACGCCGTCCGGCCAGTACGCGGCGGTCGAGCAGAGCGACGTCCCGCGCGACGCGCTGCTGGCCGACAAGATCGCGGGCGGCAAGCCGGACGGCACCTCGGAGGTCGCCGGGCGCACCTGGGAGCGGGTGCAGGGCGAGAAGTCCCGCGCCCTGACCGTGCAGACCGGTGACGCGACCACCGTGCTCACCGGCACCGCCTCCTACGAGGAACTGGCCGAGCTGGCCCAGGCGCTCAAGTAGCCCGTGCCCCCCGGGTCACCCCCGGGGGGGGAACGGCTCCGTACGCCCCCGCGAACGCCCCGCGGACGCGCCCGTACGACCCCGAACGCCCCCGTGCGCATACGGAGAGGGCCCGCACCGGACGAACCGGTGCGGGCCCTCGCGCGTGCGGCGGATCAGACCGTGGTGACGACCTGGTCGTACTCCAGGCGCGGCGAGCGCGGGAACCACGCGTCGTCGCCCGGCTTGCCGATGTTGACCACGGCCAGCACCGAGTGCTCGCCGTCGCCGAAGAACTCCTTGTTGATGCCCTCGGCGTCGTAGCCGGTCATCGGGCCGGCGGCCAGGCCGGCGGCGCGCACGCCGATGATGAAGTAGGCGGCCTGCAGCGCGCCGTTCAGCGAGGCGGAGCGCTCGCGGACGGTGCGCTCGGAGAAGAACACGTCCTTGGCCTGCGGGAAGTGCGGGAACTGGGTCGGCAGCTCCTCGTGGAACTCGTTGTCCGCGGCGAGGATGGCGACCAGCGGGGCGGTGCTGGTCTTGGCCTTGTTGCCGTCCGCCAGGTGCTGGACGAGGCGCTCGCGACCCTCGGTCGAGCGGACCAGGACGACGCGCAGCGGCTGCTGGTTGAAGGCGGTCGGGCCGTACTTGACCAGCTCGTAGATGGCCTGGACCTGCTCCTCGGTCACCGGCTCGTCGGTGAAGGTGTTCGCGGTGCGGGCCTCGCGGAACAGCAGGTCCTGAGCGGCGGCGTCGAGTACCAGGGCGTCGGTGGTCATGCTTGTCTGCACCTCATGCGGGAGGGGGTTCGTCGGATTGACCGGCCGTGGCCGGTCACACCATCTCAACATGGATGAAGTTTCAACGATTCCCCGGCCTACTGTGAGCCGCGTCACTGCCCGCCCGCGGCCCCGTCCTCCTCGGCGGCCAGCGCCGCGTCCAGCCGGGCCCGGGCGCCGTCCAGCCAGCGCTGGCACACCTTCGCCAGCTGCTCGCCGCGCTCCCACAGCGCCAGCGACTCCTCCAGCGACGTCCCGCCGTTCTCCAGCTGCCGGACCACCTCCAGCAGCGCGTCCCGGGCGTGCTCGTAGCCCAGCGCGTCGTCCGGGGTCGGTGCCGCCGCGTCCTGCTGCTCCTGCTGCTCTGCCATGCGTGCCAGCGTAGGGGCTGGAGCCGACAGCGCCCGCGCAGCACCGACGCAACGGCCGTGGCGGGGTGAAAGCGGCAGGGCGAAGGCGGCGGGTGGAGGCAGCGGTGGAGGCAGCGGCGAAATCGGATGCAACCGGCCGGCCGGCGGCGCTACCCTCCGCCGCATGATCACGGTCCGACCCGCCGCTCCGACCGACGCCCCCGAGCTCGTCCGGCTGCGCAACCTGATGTTCGAGGCGATGCCCGGCATGGCCGGCCTGACCGGGCCGGGGCCCTGGCAGGCCACCGCCGAGCGGATACTGCGCGAGCGCCTCGCCGCCCCGGCCGGGGAACTGACCATGCCGTCCTTCGTGGTGGACGATCCGCGGCGGCCCGGCCGGCTCGCCGCCTGCGCGGTCGGCACGCTGGAGCACCGGCTGCCCGCGCCGGGAAACCCGGACGGCCGGTTCGGCTTCGTCTTCAACATCTGCACCGACCCCGGCCACCGGCTGCGCGGCTACGCCCGGGCCTGCACCGAGGCGCTGCTGGACTGGTTCGACGACCAGCGGGTCGGCCGGATCGACCTGCACGCCAGCAGTGGCGGCGAGGCGCTCTACCGCAGCCTCGGCTTCGGCGAGCACTCCCGCGCGCTCTCCCGGCAGCGCTCCTACGAGGCCTGACCGTCGTCCATCGCGACGCCGGGCGTTCCTACGAGCCCTGGCCGTCCGCCACCGCGTTGCCGGGCGTTCCTACGAGGCCTGGCCGTCCGCCACCGCGTTGCCGGGCGTTCCTACGAGCCTTGGCCGTCCGCCACCGCGACGTCGAAGGCCCCGCCCGCGACCCGGGCGCGCAGCCCCTCGCCGGCCGTGACCTGCGCCGGGTCGGTCACCACCGTGCCGTCCGTCCGCTGGAGCACCGCGTAGCCGCGCTCCAGGGTGGCCGCCGGGGACAGCGCGACCACCCGGGCGAGGGTGTGCCCGAGATCGCTCTGCGCGTGGTCCAGCCGGTGCCGCAGGGTGCGCCGGGCCCGCTCCAACAGCGCGGTGACCTCCTGGCCGCGCCCGTCCAGCATCCGGTGCGGAGCGGCCAGCGCGGGGCGGCTGCGCACGCCGTCCAGCCCGTGCTGCTCGCGCTCGACCCGGCCGAGGACGTGCCGCCGGGCACGGTCCCGCAGCAGGCGGACCTTGGCCAGCTCCTCGCCGACGTCCGGAACCACCCGTTTGGCGGCGTCGGTCGGGGTGGAGGCGCGCAGGTCGGCGACGAAGTCCAGCAGCGGCTGGTCCGGCTCGTGGCCGATCGCGCTGACCACCGGCGTACGGGCGGCCGCGACCAGCCGCACCAGCCCCTCGTCCGAGAACGGCAGCAGGTCCTCGACGCTGCCGCCGCCGCGGGCCACGATGATCACGTCCACCTCGGGGTGCTCGTCCAGCTCCCGGACGGCCGCGCTCACCCGCTCCACCGCGCTGACCCCCTGCACCGGGACGTTGCGCACCTCGAAGCGGACGGCCGGCCAGCGCCGCCGGGCGTTCTCCAGCACGTCCCGCTCGGCCGCCGAGCCGCGCCCGGTGACCAGCCCGACGCACTGCGGCAGGAACGGCAGCGGGCGCTTGCGCTCGGCCGCGAACAGGCCCTCCCCGGCGAGCCGCCGCTTCAGCTGCTCCAGCCGGGCCAGCAGCTCGCCCAGCCCGACCGGCCGGATCTCAGAGGCCCGCAGCGACAGCTGCCCGCGCGCCGCGTACCACTCCGGCTTGGCGTGCACGACGACCCTCGCGCCCTCCTGCACCACCTCCGCGACCTGGTCGAACACCGAGCGGAAGCAGGTCACCGTGAGCGACACGTCCGCCTGCGGGTCGCGCAGGGTCAGGAACACCACGCCCGCCCCCGGCCGGCGGCTGAGCTGGGTGATCTGCCCCTCCACCCAGACCGCGCCGAGCCGGTCGATCCAGCCGCCGATCAGCGCGGAGACCTTGCCGACCGGGATCGGGGCTTCGGGGGAGCTGGTGTTGGCCATGCGTACGAGGTTAGGGCCTGTCCGGGGAGCTGGTGCCGGCCGTGTGCGCGAGGCTAGCGGCGCCCGCCGACAGGGCCGCCCGGAGTGGGGGAGCCCTGGACGCCCAGCACCACCAGCCCGACCGCCAGCCAGATCAGCCCGACGAGCTGCGCGGTCGTCGAGGCCTCGTAGACCACCGCCGCGATCACCGCGATCCCCAGGGCCGGGACGAGCAGGTGCCGCACCCGGTCCCGGGAGCCGTGCCGCACCGTGTACCAGCCGATCACCGAGGCGTGCAGCAGCGCGAAGGCGGTCAGCGCGCCGACGTTGACCACCGAGGTCAGCTGGTCCAGCCCGTCGTCCCGGTCGGCCGCCCAGACCGCCGCGGCCAGCGTGATCACCGCGGCCGCCAGCAGCGCCCGGCGCGGCACCGCGGTGGCCGGGTCGACCGTGCCGAGGACGCGCGGCAGCCGCCCCTCCCGGCCCATCGCGTAGACCAGCCGCCCGGCCGCCGCCTGCCCGGCCAGCGCCGCGAAGGCCGCGCCGATCGCCTTGCTGGCCGCCACCAGGACGTGCAGCCAGTGCCCGACCCCGCTCTCCACCGTGTCGTAGAAGGCCGAGCCCTGCGCCGCCGGGTCGGCCGCCAGCTGCTGCGGGCCCAGCGGCTCCAGCAGCGCCGCCAGGTAGGTCTGGGCGACGAACAGCACCCCGGCCAGTGCCAGGCACCAGAGCACGGCCCGGGCCACCGCCGCCGAGGCGCCGACCGCCTCCTCGACGAAGGTGGCGATCGCGTCGAAGCCCAGGTAGGAGAGCACCGCGACGGACACGGCCGAGATCACCGCGGTCAGCGAGAAGGCGCCGACGGCGGTGAACGGGGTGTCCCAGCCGCGCCGGGCGCCGCCCTGGACCAGCGCCACCACGGCTGCGGCGACGAACACCGCCAGCACCGCAATCTCCAGGGCGAGCACCGCGAAGCCGACCACGGCCGCCGTCCGTACGCCGATCAGGTTGAGCGCGGTGGTCAGCACCACCGCGAGCGCCGTCCAGACCCAGCGGGAGACCCCGGGCACCAGCGAGTTCAGCGCGATCCCGGAGAACAGGTAGGCGACCGCCGGGATCAGCAGGTAGTCGAGCATCGCCATCCAGCCGGCGATGAACCCGGGCCCCTCGCCCAGCCCGGCCCGCGCGTAGGCGAACACCGAGCCGGTCTGCGGCACCGCGCGCACCATCTGGGCGTACGAGAAGGCGGTGAAGCCCATCGCGACGGTCGCGGCCAGGTAGACGGTGGCGACGGCGCCGTGGCTCCTGGCGTCCAGGACGCCGAACACGCCGACCGGCGCCATCGGAGCGATGAACAGCAGGCCGTAGACCATCAGGTCGCGGACGCTCAGGCTGCGGCGCAGGCCGCCCGGTTCCGTTTGCCCGTTCGCAGAGCTCATAGACACCACATTTGAGCACCGGCGACCGGGTCTGTCCGGAAAGCGCCTCCCGTCGGCGCGGCTCGGCGCCGCCCGTACGATGGAGCCATGTCCAACACCGCGCCGCGCCGTGTCCTGCTCGCCGCCCCCCGGGGCTACTGCGCGGGTGTAGACCGCGCCGTGATCGCCGTGGAGAAGGCCCTGGAGCAGTACGGGGCGCCCATCTACGTCCGCAAGCAGATCGTCCACAACAAGTACGTGGTGCAGACCCTGGAGAAGAAGGGCGCGATCTTCGTCGACGAGACGGAGGAGGTGCCCGAGGGCTCGATCGTGGTCTTCTCCGCGCACGGCGTCGCGCCGTCCGTCCACGACGAGGCGAAGGCCGGCCGGCTGGCCACCATCGACGCCACCTGCCCGCTGGTCACCAAGGTGCACAAGGAGGCCGTGCGCTTCGCCGACGAGGGCTTCGACATCCTGCTGGTGGGCCACGAGGGCCACGAGGAGGTCGTCGGGACGATGGGCGAGGCCCCGGACCGGATCCACCTGGTGGACGGCGCCGAGGACGTCGCCAACGTGCGGGTCCGGGACGAGTCCAGGGTCGTCTGGCTGTCCCAGACCACCCTGTCGGTGGACGAGACCATGGCCACCGTCGGCGAGCTGAAGAAGCGCTTCCCGGCGCTGGTCAGCCCGCCCAGCGACGACATCTGCTACGCCACCCAGAACCGCCAGGTCGCGGTCAAGCAGATGGCCCCCGAGACCGACCTGCTGATCGTGGTCGGCTCCAAGAACTCCTCCAACTCCGTCCGCCTGGTCGAGGTCGGCCTGGAGTACGGCGCCAAGGCCGCCCACCTGGTGGACTTCGCCGAGGAGCTCCAGGAGGCCTGGCTGGAGGGCGTCGGCACGGTCGGCCTGACCAGCGGCGCCTCCGTCCCGGAGATCCTGGTCGAGGGCGTGCTGGAGTGGCTGGCCGCGCGCGGCTACGACACGGTCGAGACGGTCAAGACCGCCGAGGAGCACCTGACCTTCTCGCTGCCCAAGGAACTGCGCCGCGACCTGCGCGCCGAGGCGGCGGGCAAGCTGTAGGGCCGGTCCCGGGACCGCTCCCGGACCGCTCCCGGGTCCTTTCGCGCAGAGCCCGGCACCCCCTCGGGGTTGCCGGGTTTTCTGCTGTGCGTCCACCCGTGCCCTCTCGTAGTTTTGTGCACAGGCTGTGGACAAGCGGTCCGCAGCCCCGGCGGAGGGTGGACGTGATGGCGGCGGTATTCGGCGTGGACATCGGCGGTTCGGGCATCAAGGGCGCCCCGGTCGACCTCGCCCGGGGCGTGCTGGCCCAGGAGCGGTACAAGGTGCTCACCCCGCAGCCGTCCGCCCCCGAGGCCGTGGTCGCCGCCGTCCGCGAGGTGGTCCGCCAGTTCGACCACCAGGGCCCGGTCGGGCTGACCTTCCCCGGCGTGGTGGTCGGCGGCCGGACCAGAACCGCCGCCAACGTGGACAAGGGCTGGATCGGCCTGGACGCCGCGGGCCTGTTCCGCGAGGCGCTCGACCTGCCCGCGACCGTGCTCAACGACGCCGACGCGGCCGGGCTCGCCGAGACCGTGCACGGCGCCGGGCGCGACCAGTCGGGCGTGGTGCTGGTGCTCACCTTCGGCACCGGCATCGGCAGCGCGCTCTTCGTGGACGGCGTGCTGGTGCCCAACACCGAGCTGGGCCACCTGGAACTGCGCGGCAAGGACGCCGAGCGCCGGGCCTCCTCGGCCGCCAAGGAACGGCACGGGCTGACCTGGGAGCAGTGGGCCGGGCGGGTCGACGAGTACCTGGACCTGGTCGAGATGCTGTTCTCGCCGCAGCTGGTCGTGATCGGCGGCGGGGTGAGCCGCAAGCACGAGAAGTTCCTGCCGCTGCTGCGGGAGCGGGAGGCGCGGGTGGTGCCGGCCGAGCTGCGCAACGACGCGGGCATCGTCGGCGCCGCCATGGCGGCGGCCCGGGCGGCGGGCTGAGGCCGCCCGCCCGAGGCGCCGCTCAGCGGGAGCGCTGGATCCGGCGCTGGGCCACGAACCGGGCGAGCACGATCAGCGCGGCCAGCCCGGTGCCGGAGAACAGCCAGCCGGCCCGCAGCGCCAGCCCGGTCGCCAGCGCCACCACCTGGGCGGTGACGCCCGAGGAGGTGACCGGCCCGAGCAGCAGCAGCGCCAGCGCGAAGGCGATCGGCCCGCTGATCGGTGCGGCCAGCAGGTCGACGTAGCGCACCCGGACGGCCAGCTGGAAGCAGACGGCCAGGTAGCCGAGGCCGAACAGCCAGCCGAGGCCGTCGAACAGCAGCCGGTCCAGGCCCGCGACGGCGAGGGTCGCCAGCACGGCGGCCACGCCCGTGCCGATGGCGGTCAGCCGGGTCGGCCGTCCGGTCCGGCGCCGCCCGTACAGCGGGGCCTCGGCGCGTCCGCGCAGCGGCAGCCGCAACCGCAGCCTGGGGGTGGCCGGGCGGGCGGTGGTGGCGGCGGGCGGCCCGGCTACCGGGCGTAGCCGGGCTGCGGGGGCGGCGGCGGGGGCTCCGGCGGTCTCGGGAGCCCGGCCGGGCCCGGGGACGGCGGCCCCGGCCGCGCCGTTCGGCGGTCGGCGTCTGGGCCCTGGCGGCTGGGTACGGATGCTCTGCTCCACCCGCCCAACGTACGGTCCGATCATCGCCACACTGTGTAATGGACCGTTCAGGTCTTGCCCCGTGTCTCCTGGCGGAGTGCTGATGTGATCGTCGTTCAGCGGCCTGACCTGTCCGGCCCAGCCGCCCGGGCGGCCGACCGGAGTTCCTGGCGCCCCTCCCGGCGGCGACCGGGGCGTGAGGCGCTGCCCGTAGACTTGGGGGTCGGCC
The DNA here is from genome assembly GCF_040684355.1 of Kitasatospora sp. NPDC091276. Lineage (NCBI taxonomy): Bacteria > Bacillati > Actinomycetota > Actinomycetes > Kitasatosporales > Streptomycetaceae > Kitasatospora > Kitasatospora sp. NPDC091276. The sequence continues at coordinate 71,064 of NZ_JBFBFU010000016.1, forward strand.
CGCACGGTGCCGACCCAACTCCTCCAAGCCCACGGGACTGCGCTTCATGTCGCTCACGATCGGAATCGTCGGCCTGCCGAACGTCGGCAAGTCGACCCTGTTCAACGCCCTGACCAAGAACGACGTGCTGGCGGCCAACTACCCGTTCGCCACCATCGAGCCGAACGTCGGCGTCGTCGGCGTCCCGGACACGCGGCTGGCCAAGCTCGCCGAGATCTTCGGCTCCCAGCGGATCCTCCCGGCCACCGTCGACTTCGTCGACATCGCCGGCATCGTGCGCGGCGCCAGCGAGGGCGAGGGACTGGGCAACAAGTTCCTCGCCAACATCCGCGAGTCGGACGCGATCTGCCAGGTCGTGCGCGCCTTCACCGACCCGGACGTGGTGCACGTGGACGGCAAGGTGTCGCCCAAGGACGACATCGAGACCATCCACACCGAGCTGATCCTGGCCGACCTCCAGACCGTCGAGAAGGTCCTGCCGCGGCTCCAGAAGGAGGCGCGCCTGAAGAAGGAGACCGCCCCCGTGCTGGCCGCCGCCGAGGCCGCGCAGGCGGTCCTGGAGACCGGCAAGACCCTCTTCGAGGCCGGCTTCGACACCACCCCGATCCGCGACCTCCACCTGCTGACCGCGAAGCCCTTCCTCTACGTCTTCAACGTGGACGAGGCCGAGCTGGCCGACGAGGACTTCAAGAACGTCCAGCGCGAGCTGGTCGCCCCGGCCGAGGCGATCTTCCTCAACGCCAAGATCGAGTCCGAGCTGATCGAGCTCGACGACGCCGAGGCCCTGGAACTGCTCCAGTCGATGGGCCAGGAGGAGCCCGGCCTCGCCACCCTCGCCCGGGTCGGCTTCGACACCCTCGGCCTGCAGACCTACCTCACCGCAGGCCCCAAGGAGACCCGCGCCTGGACCATCAAGAAGGGCGCCACCGCCCCCGAGGCCGCCGGAGTCATCCACACCGACTTCCAGAAGGGCTTCATCAAGGCCGAGGTGATCTCCTTCGCCGACCTGGTCGAGACCGGCTCCATCGCCGAGGCCCGCTCCAAGGGCAAGGCCCGCATCGAGGGCAAGGAATACATCATGCAGGACGGCGACGTGGTGGAGTTCCGCTTCAACGTCTAGTCGAACTGCGGAAAGGCCGTCTGACCTGCGGCGGAGCGGGTTGGGCGGCCTTTCGGTCCGCAGGGAGTCCGCGAGGCTGCCAACTCCGGCCAACGCAACCGGTGTCGGCTACGCCGCTTCGGTGCCCGGGAGGTCGCCTCGGTCCGCGCCGCCGTCGTCGGCGTACGCGCGGTCGACGGCGGCCCTGGTCCGCTCCTCGGAGCCGGGTCAGAGGTGGGTGTAGATGTTCAGCGTCATTGCGGGGCTGGTGTGCCCGAGCCGCTCGGAGACGGTCTTCACCGACTCGCCGTGCTTGATCAGCAGGCTCGCGTAGTGGTGCCGGAGCGCGTGCGGGCCGGTGCCCTTCGGTATGCCGACCCGCTGGCAGGCGGGCCGCCACGAGCCGTCCATGAAGCTGGTGTAGACGACCGGGCCGCCCTCGGGAGCGGTGAAGAGCCAGCCTTCGGGGTCGGTAACCGGGAAGTCCCGCAGGTGCGCGGCTATCGCCTGGACGGCCATCTTCGGGAGGGGAACGGTCCGGTAGGACCGGGTGGTTTTCGGCGGCCCGGCGTAGACGCCGTGCTTGGCCGTCTGCTGGACCTGCTGTTCCACGGTGACGGTGGCGTGCAGCAAGTCGACGTGCCGGAGCTGGAGCCCGAAGAGCTCGCCCGGCCGGAGAGTGCACGTTGAACCCTGCGTCTCCCCAGTCCAATGACGCACCCCCGAATGCGTCGTGGCCGCCTGTCGCGATACCGGGCCAGCCGGATCGGCGGTACGAGGCCGAGTTGTCTACAGCTGGTGGGCGGCCAGCAGGGGTGGCACCCGCGGGGCCTGCCGTCCCGGACGGGATCGACCTGATCCCGGACGCCGAGGCGAGTGAGGGTGCCGAACTGCTCGCGCAGCTGAAGGCCCGGATCGCGCGGTTCGTGATCCTGCCCTCCGAGGAAGCGCTGGACGCCACCACGCTGTGCGGGGCGGCGACGCACCTGCAGAGGTCGTGGCAGCACGCGCCGCGCCTGGCGGTGGTCGGCCCGGCGAAGCGGTGCGGCAAATCGCGCCTGCTGGACGTGCTCACCGAGACCGTCCACCAGGCGCTCCTCACGGTCAACTCGTCTCCGGCCGCCGTGTTCCGCTCGATCACCGAGAACCCGCCGACGCTGCTGGTGGACGAGGCGGACACGATCTTCGGCAGCCCGAAGGTGGCGGAGAAGAACGAGGAGATGCGCGGTCTGCTCAACGCCGGACACCAGCGCGACCGGTACGTGCTGCGGGTCGTCGGCAAGGACCACACCCCGGGCCGATTCCACACCTTCGCGATGGCGGCCATCGCCGGCATCGGCGACCTTCCGGACACGATCATGGACCGGTCGATCGTGATCCGGATGCGCAGGCGTGCCGAGGGCGAGACGGTCTCGCCGTACCGCTCCGAGCGCGACGGGCCCGGGTTTCACGAGATCCGGGACCGGATCGCCCGCTGGTCGGCGCCGCTCGCCGAGCCGGCTCTGCACCTGGAACCGGACATGCCGGTCGAGGATCGGGCCGCCGACACCTGGGAACCCCTGGTGATAGTTGCCGACCTGGCGGGTGGCTCCTGGCCCAGGCTCGCCCGGCAGGCATGCAAGCGCATGGTCGACGCCGAGGTGCAGCAGGCTGAGGAGGACAACCCCGGCGGGGCCAAGATCCTGGCCGACATCCGGCGGACCTTCCACGCGGCCGGCGACCCCGACAGCATCACCACCGACCAGCTGTTGCTTGCCCTCAACGGTGACCATGAGGCGCCGTGGGTGGAGTGGGGTCGAGGCGGCCTGACTCCGCGCGGTCTCGGCTCGATGCTGCGTGAGTTCGGCATCTCCTCGGGCAACGTCCGCACCGGCGACGGCACACAGCGCAAGGGCTACATGCGGCACAAGTTCACCGACGCTTGGCGGCGGTACTGCCCTGCCGTCTATCCGATCGCCCCGGTCGGCGGCGTGAGCTGACCTGTCAGGCCAAGACGGCAGACCGAACAGGACGGCGACTGGCCCGCCGCCGCACGGACCCGAGTGCGGGCGGCGGGCCGGGCCCGGGACGGGAAGCGCACCCGTCTCGTGCCGTCCCAGCCGTCCCTGCCGTAAAAGTGCAGGTCAAATGCCCTTCTGCTGGGACGGTTCACCGTCCCAAGACGGAAGAGCTCCCGCACCGGACGCCATCGGCCAAGCCGCGCTTGGACCTTGTCGTACCGCCCTGGCCCGCAGATGCAACGGCAAGACGGCAAAGACGGATTTCTCTCGAACACCCCTCCACCGCAAGGACACGCTCGTATGTCCACCACCCAGCCGGACACCCAACCGACCGGCTCCGGAACCATCGCCCGCACCACGATCACCCTCGTGATGACGGCCATCGCCGGCCTCGCCTTCGGCTTCTCCTTCGGCAACGTGTGGGCCCTCGCCCTGCGCCTAGGCGTCCCGCACCCCGTTGCCCCGGCTCATCGCCCCCATGGTCGACCTGTCCGTGCTCGGCCTCCTGGTGGCCCTGCACCACCTCTCCGCCATTGGTATGGACCCCTCCCAACTGCGCTCCGCCACCCGGCTGATGCATCTGTGTGGCGTGCTCACCCTCGCCCTCAACACCGCCGAACCCATCCTTGCTGGACACTGCGGACGGGCCACTCTCGACGCCGTTGCGCCTCTACTTCTCCTCGGCTGGGGAGTCGTCGGCCCAGCCCTCCTTCGCCAGCTTCATACCTCGTCCGCCTCCACCACTCGAGTGGAGGAGGCGGGCCCCGCCAAGTCCGAGCCGGGCGATCCTTCCGCCGGTAACGAGGGCGACGCTGAGCCGGATCAGGTGCTGGCTCCTGCCTCGGCGGCAGAAGCCGAAGAGGCCCAGCCGGCCTCTACCAGTCGACCCCCGTCTGCGAGCCAGGAGCCTGCCGCTTCCCGCAAGCGCACAGGCCGCAAGCCAGCGGCCAGCATGGACGAACTGCTTGAGGTGGTTGGGCCTGCCGGCACAGAGAGGGGTGCCACCCATGCAGTGATCAAGGAAGCAGTGCGCGGCGCTGGCCTATCGATCAGCAACGATCGGGTCGGCAAACTGCTGGAGCTCGTGAGGAGCGAGCAGACCGACCAGCCCGAAGCGGTTTCGGCGCACGCCATCGTCGCCTGACTCTGCCTCGACATGCCGCTCGCCCGGTTCCGTATCCGGAACCGGGCGAGCGGCACACAGTCGGCGCGAACCGCTCGTTCCGGAACTCCACATGTCGATGCCGGGATTTCCGGAACGAGCCCCAGGCAGAGCAAGTTGTGAGGTAAGCACTGCTTACCCCGGTTCACCCCAAGGGGAGCAAGGGGAGCAAGTTGTGGGGTAAGGAGTCCTTACCCCCTGGCCTGCTCCTGTCGGAGCATGTTGCCCCGCAGGACAGTCCTGCTGGCCGCCGAACACGGCCGCCCTCGCCCAGGGTGCGAGGGCAGGCCCTGGAGCCAAGGCCAGCGGGAAGGGAACGGAGGTGCTGCGTTGCCAGGCCCGTAGGCCCGGGACTCAGCTCTCGTGCTCGGCGGCGATCCCTAGCACACCGTTCGGCGACCACTCGTGCTCCAGGATCGAGTAGGTGATCGAGTCTCGCCAGGCACCGTGGACGAAGACGTGGTCGCGGATCCGCCCGTCCTCCGTCATGCCGGCCCGCAACAGGGTGCGCGCGGAGGCCTCGTTGAGCGGGGAGCGGGCGGCCCAGATGCGGTGCAGGCCGAGGACGTTGAAGCCGAGGGCGCACAGCAGGTGGACGGTCTCCGTGCCGAGGCCCTTGCCCCACTCGGCCGGGTGGAGAGCGAAGCCGATGGTGGCGGCCTGCTGCGGCTCGGTGGCCAGGCGCGCGTAGCCGATCAGCTGGTGCTCGCCGAGCCGGGTGATGGCGAGGCAGTACTCGGTGCGCGGGGTGGCGTTCGCGGAGGCGATGGAGCGGGCGGTGATCGCCTGGACCTGCTCGCGGGTACGGGGTTCGAAGCTGAGGTGCCGGGTGGCCTCGGGGCCGCCGTAGATGGTGAGGAGGGCGTCGGTGTCCTCGGGTTCGACTTCGCGCAGTGCCAGGCGGGGGCCGGCCAGGTGGACTGGGGTCATGGCTGCGGAGCCTATCCGTGGGGTCACCGGACGAGGACTGAGGTCGGGGTGGCGGTGAAGGCCTCGATCTCCTCGCGCAGGTCGGCCGCCGCACCGACGCTGCGGCGGCCGACGCCATGCAGGGCGGCGTGGACGCGCTGGGCGCTGCTGACGATGCCGAAGTTCCGCTGCTCGATGGGGAGGTCGAGCACCGGGCGGACGGCCTCGGCGGCACCTTCGACCTCGCATCGGGCGATGCGGGCGAGGGCGAGGTCGGTCTGGGCGCCGGCCTCGTCACCGAAGGCCCACTCGTCTTCGGAGGCGTCGCGGTAGGCGGCGACGGCGGTTTCGGACTGGCTCTCGCCGAGTGCGGCGTCCTCGCCGAGCTGCACGGTGGCCTCGGCGACGTAGTAGAGCTGTCGGGGCGCGGGGAAGGTCATGATGCCGCCGAAGGCGTCGAGGTCGTCCGGTTCAGCGGCCGCGCGGGCGTCCTCGGCCTGCTGGATGGCGGTGCGGGTGGCCTCGCCGTCGCCGAGGAGGGAGTGGGCGCGGGCGGAGAGACAGGCGAGCCAGACGCTGGTGGTGCCGCGGACGTCGCCGACCGCGCTCTGCCCGAGGGCGGCGTAGTCGGCGGCCTCGCCGGGGCGGCCTGCCCAGTAGGAGATGAGCGACTGGAGCGAGCGGACCCAGGCGCGCATGGCGTGGTGGTCGGCGTTGTCGGCGCAGACGAAGGCGGTGCGGGCCTGCATCATCGCGGCGCTCGGGTTGCCCAGGTCGTGGCTGGCCTTGGCGAGCATGCCGGAGGTGATCCCGGCGAGCAGGTACAGGTCGCGGGCTTGCAGGGGCTTGACGCGGCCGTGTTCGAGAAGGCGGAAGGTGAGGTCCTGGACCTCGACCAGGTCGCCGAGCAGGGTCGGCAGCGCCAGCCTGGGGTAGGCGACGGTCAGTCGCCGCACCTCGTCGTGGATCTGGCCCAGGGTCTCCGGGCCGATGCTGTTGCCCTCCGCCATCGCGGTGAACCGAAGTGCGCGACGAGCCGCCATTGCGACCTGCCTTTCCAATTCCGGGGTGCCCGCGTCGAAGCGGGTCTCGCTGTTGGACGGGCCACCGGCAGGCAGTACCGCTGCCTGCTCGGACGGGAGAAGGACAGGGACCGGCCGTGGTGGCGGGACGACGAACGAGCCAGCGACCGCAGGCGCCGGCAGGGACGGGGCCGGTGCGGGCGCGAGGAGCGCGTCGACGCTGACGCCGAACATCGCCTCCAGGACCCGGCACTGGTCCGGGTAGGGGCGAGTCTTCACCGCGCCGCCGTACCAGCGCTCGAACTGCCGCTTGGAGACCGACAGGCCCCGTAGCCGGGGGTCGTTTTCCTGCTCGGCGGCCGAGTTCGCCGTCGCCTCGAACCGGAGGCGGAAGGTCTCGTAGACCTGCCAGTGGCGCTGCAGTGTCAAGGCCCTTAAGAGCGTGGGAGTTTCGGCCACTGCGGATCCTCTCCGTCCCCGTTCGTCTGCTCTGACGATAGCCATGGCCGGTCCGCAGGAAACGCGTCCGGAGGGCTCTCGGGCCAGATGACGGCAGCCATGACGGCGGTCATGACGCACGACATCGTCGACCACGCCAACCAGCGTCCGGCGACGACGTGGCCATGACGGCAGCGACGTCGTATCGATGCGTAGCCGCCCGCCGCCATGCTGGCGGCACTTCGCAATCCGCACACGGATGACAGCGAAGCGTGAGATCGGGGTGGCTTGCAGCACCTGCCGATCACCCCGTCCAGCGCCGCGGGAACACCGACCCGTGGCCGGCAATGGGAGGGATCCGATGGACGAGGCCACGACCCGACGCGCTGCGGAATCCCGGTCCCCCTCGGACAGCGAGGCGGGCACAACTGCTGGAGAGGGCCGCGCCACTCGCGCCAGGCGCCGTCCGGGTCTGACCATCCGGACGTTCAAGGTGGCGCAGGACGGCACCCGCTACGACGACTCCGGCGTGATCGCCGCCAACCCAGGCCCCGACGAGTACGTCGCCCGGATCGAGGTCTGGCCCGAGTGCGCCTGCCCGCGGCACCGCGCTAACTGATCCGCCAACACTCCACGCTCACCACAGGAGGGGAACACCTCATGTCCCTTGAACAGCTTGCCGGAAAGACCGTCCTGGTCACCGGGGCCGGCGGCCTGATCGGCAGCCGCATCACGGCCCAGCTCCGCCAGCTCGGCGCACGCGCCATCTCGGTGTGCAAGCTCGACGCCTACCCGCCCGAGGTGTACCGCGAGCGCTTCGGCATCGACACCTTCAACCCGGACTTCATCGTCGGCGACATCGCCGAACCGGGCCTGATGAACCGAGTGATCGCCGAATGCGACTACGTGATCCACGCCGCCGCCCTGGCCGACGTGGCCGCCTGCACGCGTCTGCCGCTGGACGCCATCGACTCCAACATCATCGGTACCCAGCACGTCCTCGACGCCGTCGCCTCCTCCCCCCGGGTCCAGCGCATGGTGTTCGTCTCCTCGGCCAGCGTCTACGGCAACGGCAGCCCGCAGTTCGTCGAGGACGCGGCAGTCGCGCCGGTGTCGGTGTACGGGAACAGCAAGGTCTGGGGCGAGTACCAGACCGCCGCCATGCTCGGGGAGGCTGACCGCTCCTACGCGATCGTGCGGTACTTCTCGGTCTACGGTGAACCGCAGGTTGTGAAGGAGAACAGCCACTCCTGGGTGGTCGCCTGGTTCGCCATGCGGGCCACACTCGGCCTCCCGCTGCAGCTCAACGGCGGCGGCCGCCAGGTCCGTGACCTGGTCCACGTCGACGACATCGCCACCGGCACCCTGCACGCGCTGACCTCGCCCCGTGCGCACAACGAGACGGTGAACATCGGTACGGGAACTGGCACGTCGATCCGGCAGGTCGCCGAACTGGTCCGCGCCCACTACCCCGACGCCCAGCTGGTCGAGACGCCGATGCCACTCGGCGACCCCGAAGGCGGGTACGCCTCCGTCGAGCGGATGGAGGAACTGCTGGGCTGGCGGCCGACCACCAGCATCGAGGAGGGCGTCGCCCGCTACGTGGCCTGGCTGCGGGCGAACCCCAGCGCGATCCCGGAGTGGATGCGCCGGGCGGCTGCGGCCTAGATGATCGGGGGCCGGCCGAGCCGGGTCATGGTCCACACCGTGCGCCAGCGCATCGGCTTGCGCCGACCGCACGGTGTGCGCCAGCCCTCGGCGAAGCCCGAGAACCAGGCCTTCAACCCAGCGGCGTTCCTGGTGCGGGCGACAGTGAGCGCCACCCACACGCCGAGGTAGACCGGCACCAGCACAGCGGGCAGGTGGCGGCGCGCGAGGTACACGCGGTTGCGGGCGTTCACCCGGTAGAAGAACGAGTGGCGGGTCGGGCTGGTCCGCGGGTGCTGCAGCAGCAGCTCCGGGGCGTACAGCACCCGCCAGCCGGCGTCGAGCGCCCGCCAGGCCATGTCGGTCTCCTCGTGCGCGAAGAAGAATGCGTCCGGCCAGTCCCCGACCTGCTGCAGCATCTTCGTCGACAGTCCATGGCCGCCGCCGAGGAAGCTGGTCACCTCGCCACCGCGCATCGGGTCGCCGGCCCGCAGTCGGGGAACGTGGCGGCGCTGGGTCAGCCCGGTCTCGTCGGCGATCCGGAAGGACACGATGCCCAGCCGGGGGTTGGCCTCGTACAGGGCCTCGATCCTCGCGAACACGTCGTCGGCGACCAGCAGACCGTCGTCGTCCAGGTCGATCACCACGTCCACGTCACGCAGATGCTCCAGCGCAACGTTCCGGCCGCCGGTCACCCCGAGGTTCTCAGCCAGCTCGACGCCCTCCACCCACGCCGGCAGTTCCGGCAGCGGGCAGCCCTGGGCGACCACCACGACCTTCGCGGCCGGGACGGTCTGCATTTCCACCGAGGCCAGCAGCTCGGTCAGTTCCTTCGGCCGCGTGCCCATGGTCAGGACCGCCACGCCCAGCTTGACGTCCACCGCACCATCCCTTCGAGGAAGCAGACATGACCCAACAAACGCATCGCTCGGGCGCCGCGTCGCTCAGAGGACTCGCCGAGAACCGGATGCTTCCGGACCACCAGGTCATGGACCAGCCCACCCTGGACTGGATCGCCGAGATGCGGCCCGAGGTCGCCGCCGCGCCGCCCACCCTGCCACACCTGCCGCTCATGCTGGTACCGGAAGCCACCTGGTTCGCGCAGCCCCGGTGCGTCGATTCCATCCACGGCGTCCGGCACAACGCCCGCGTCTCGCTGCTCTCGTCGATCCTTGCCCTGGAGTACGGGCTCGACCGCGACCACAGGGCCGCGCTGTGCGCCGCTGCGGCCGTCCACGACTGCCAGCGCCACAACGACCGCGACGACCCCGGCCACGGCCGGCGGGCAACGGCCTGGTTCACCCGCAACCACGCCGCCGTCACCGGCATGATCGGGCGGGAGCTGCCGCAGGACGTCCTCGCGCAGGCCGCCACCGCGATCAGCCTCCACGACGTGCCGTACGAGCGCTTCACCGTGCAGCAGAACCAGCGCTACCAGCGAGCACCGCACCTGATCGACCTGCTCAAGGTCGCCGACTGCCTGGACCGCTACCGGCTCCCCCTCGCCCGCTGGTGGCCCGACCCGTCCCACCTGCGGCTCGTGCCGCCCGACTGGCTCCACGCCACCGCCCACGACCTGGTCGTCCGCAGCGAACAGGCCCGCCTCGACGGCGCCAGCAACCACCGAGCGCTCATCCACGCCCGCCAGATCACCGACCCCGCGCAGTAGGAGGCCAGCCCGTGCATGCCGAGTGGGACAACGCCCACACCGACCACACCACCAACCCCACCCGCCCTGGACCCGCCGGCCTCACCGAGACCGAAGCCGACTGGCGCTCCCACCTCGAACACGAGACCCCCAACGGCTGGCTCCTGCGCGCCAACGCCACGACCGAGTCCCTCGTCTCCGGCCGCCCCATCCACCTGATGCACACCACCGTCGCCCTCGACGCCATCCGCGCCAGCGGCCACCTCTACGCCTCCACCGGCTGCCTCGTCGCCGCCCTCTACTGCGCGCCCCTCACGCCGGAGCTCACCGGCCTGCGCCCTCACAACCTCGGCTCCTACCTACTGGAGACCAAGAAGCACACCCGCACCCTCGTCTTCGAGATCACCCCCGACGCCCCGGTCCCGCCCAAGGGCATCGACTACCTCCGCCTTGGCACCGTCCACCTGCGGACCTACCTCACCCACCGCAGCTTCCTCACCGAGTACGAAGACGCCCAGCTCCGCCAGACGGCCCTGCGACGCATCGAGGCCGCGGCCCTTTTCCTCGACACCCTCCTCGCCAACGCCACCGGAACACCAACGCCGGACACCGACTTCATCGACCAGCTCGCTGCCACCGTTCCGGCGTTCCCGTTCCTCGGTTACCTCTACTTCGAGGTGCTCTCCGAGTACCTGATGCTCCACTCCACCAGCCACGAGACCAAGGCCTACGCACAGCTCGGCGAGATGAACAACCGCCTCTACAAGCAGCTCGCCTTCTCCGCCGTCCAGGGCATGGACAAGCTCTTCGACCTGTCCCGCTTCAACCCAGGACACGACCACCTCCTTGAGCTCATCGGCCAGATCGAGACCGGGCTGACCGCCGGAGTCGCTTACTACGTGCGGGAGCGCCTGTCACATCTGTTCGCTGCCGTAGCGCTCGCCCCGAGCCAGGACGCGACGTCCTTCTCCTTCCATCGCTCGGAGTTCGACGTTCTCGCTGAAACAGCGCCGGGACTGATGGGGCAGCTTGTCTTCCGTGAACTGCGGGTCATCGACCGCTACCCGCAGCTCTACCTCGCTTTCGAACAGGCCAAGGCCCTGGAAGCATGGGCCTACTGGAACACCGAGGGCATCCCGGCACCCTTCAACGGCACCTTCCCGAAGGGCGAGATCGGGATCAACCCGGCCTACCCGCGCGCCAACTGCGTGGTGTGGGTCGCCGAGATCTGCGAGAGGGGTCTCCTGCACCCGGTCGAGCAGCTCGACGTGAAATTCCTCCCGCGACTCGCCGAGTTGTCGATGACCGCTATGCGCAGGGACGAAACGGGGAAGGCAGTGGGGCACCGCCGGTAGCGTGGGATCAGAGTCCTGCTTGGCTTTGCCGTAAGCCGCCGCTCCGAACGGTGGCCCAGCACTTCACCTGGGCCACCCCTGCCCCGCCTTCCCGTCCGCGTCGCCCCAAGCCAGCCATAGACCAAGGGAACAGGTGATCAAGGTGCGTCCCAGCCAGCAGTTGCAGTCCCTCGGTGTCGTCCAGCAGGGTGCCTCTATCCTCAGTCACCCGGCCGAGCCCTTCGACCTCCCGGCCGAACGAGCCGCCGTCCAGGCAGTGACCGACGAGTTGTTCACCGCCGTCGACCGGATCGGACGCGTTCACTCCTTCGCCAAGGGCATGGGCCTCGCCGCCCCGCAGATCGGCATCCCCCGTGCTGCCGCCCTCGTCCTGCCCCCGACCGCGGGCGCCGAGCCGATCATCCTGCTCAACCCCAAGGCCACAGCGGTCTCCGACGAGACCGATGAACAGTACGAGGGCTGCCTCAGCTTCTTCGACGTCCGCGGCATGGTCCCCCGTCCCCTCCGCATGGACGTCACCTCCACCACCCTTCACGGGACCATCACCACCGTCACCTACGAGTTCGGCGTCGCCCGCCTCATCGCCCACGAGGTCGACCACCTCGATGGTCTCCTCTATACCGACCGCATGTGCCCTGACGTCCACCCGATTCCGGTCGAGGAATACCGGGGCACGGGTTCGACCTGGGCCTATTGAGGGCGAACCGTTGTTGGGCGACATTCGACGATCACAGGCAGATACCCGGCGCGGAAGCCGCCGGCAGGAATAGGCTCCCCGTACCATGAACTCCCAGCTTGTTGGAGCCGGCCAGTCTGCAGGGGGGATCGCTGGCAAAAACGCTCCATCATTACCGCAGCCAGGGTTTGAGGTCGAGTCCGGTTGGAGGGGACGGTGGTGGGCCGGCTTGTGGGTCCGATTCCACGGCACGGGCCCACTGGAGCAGGTCCAGGACGAAGCCCATCAAGAGCCGCCGTTGTTCTCTCTCGCTCTCTAGTTCTCGGTCGAGCCGGTCTGTGATCGCGATGAAATCAGCTCGGCGGTTTGAAGAGCGGGACTGGGTCCACGTCAGCAGACCTACCACGAGTGCAGCGCAGGCTGCGGAGAGCGCTCCCAATTCCATGTCATGCCCTCCAGGCCCGCAGCTCAAGCAAGGCGTCCCCCAAAGTCACCTCATACGTGTCGCGGTGTCGACTCAGCCGGGCGCCACTGATGCCTACCAGTGGATGAGTCAAGGCAATTGCGAGATCCTTTGGGTAGGGATATCCCGTCCACTGCAGTTCCCAGGACTTTCCCTCTCCCCATAGCCTTCGTTGCACGCCTTCCCTGAGTGGGAGCCTTTCTTCTCTGCGATCTCCCGGCCGATCCAGCGGGTCCCAATCCCAGCTGGTGGCCCATTTCCCTTTGGGATCTTCCATGGTGTAGCGCGTTACCAAGCCTGCCAACAGTGCTCGGGCGCTGCTAGTCATCTTCGGGATTGCGTCGAGTGCGTGCTGCTCTCGCATTGTCAGCTCATCGTCGAGCGTCAGGTGATCGCGCCAAGGGCTTGCGTCTCCTGCGCTTGAAGGCACTTCTCCAGCCGGGCTGGAAGTGACGACCAGACGTGCCCCTGTCGGGAGGTGCTGCATTACGTAGGTTCGATGGTCGGACTCATGGGTCGACGCTAGGCGCAGGCCAGGGATGCGCAGCGGTGCACCCGGAGAGCGTGTCGGCAGGATCCACGCCGTGACATTATCGGGAGCTCGTGAGTCACTGACGACCAACGCGTCGTCACGAGATGAGATGACTGGATCGTAGGCACTGAGTGTGCTGCACTCCCACCCCATGCCTGCTGGGGAAATCTGCCCCTTATTGAGAAGTGCCAGTGCGAGGAGGGCACGGAATTCTTGCTGTTCTGGCCTTGGCGAGTCCAGACCCAGGTCACCTGATGCTCCGACTCCTGCCAACGCAGCGGTGTAGCTCTCCCCGGTATACCTGCGCCGTACGGAGGCCGCCTTTTGGCGAGTCCGACTGGCCTGCCGATGTTGCACCTGAGACGTAGTGGACTGTGACTGCCGACGTTCTGCTTCAACCCCACGCAGAGCAGTGGTGTATTTGGAACCGCTCAATGAGGCCGCGTGTCGTACCGCACGCTTGCGTGCACTGTTCTGAACCATGCCGTCCTCCGGGGGCGGAGGCGCGCTCCCGCCCGCGCCGGCCCCTCGCAGGGAACGACGATGGCTTACGCGAGCCGGAGGCCCTTGTCCGTCGCAGCCGAGGCAAAAGCGGGAGATGTGCCTGGGCCGGAGTTCGGCGTGCGTACCCGCCGATGGGGGCAGTCTAGCCCAGCGGTGGTGGGCGTAGGAGGCTCTCGTGCACTTGGGCATTGGCCTCCTGGGCCATCGGCTAGCGGGCGCGTTTGCTGATCGAGAACGGATACAACTTCGTCGCGTTTCCTTCGGGCTCGGGTGACGGGTGCTACTCGACCTGGGGCGGCCAAAGTGTTGGTGGTGAGGTCAGAGGTACAGCTTGACAGCTGGTAGCTACGATCGAACTGGTCTTCGCAGTATGTATTGAGACGACTTCGAGTGAAGCTACTCGTTGGGGCTGTCGAATCTGCGACTCTGTGCCAGGTCTGACGCCACTATGTGGCTGCCGTACGGAGGGAGTGGTGGGGCCAGTGGGTGAGGAAGTGCAGCTGGCTGCAGTGGCCAGTGCTGCTGCGGTTGCCCTTGTGACCGAGATGGTTAAGGACAGTTGGGCTGGCGCGAGAGAGTTGGCGATGAGGCTGTTCCACCGAGCTGGCCAGACCGAGGAGGAGCGGCAGCTCGCAAGGCTCGATGCCGATCAGGCACAGATCGGGGAACTGGACCGAACCGAGGTCGAGGAGCGGTGGCGTCGGCGGCTGCTTACGTTGGCTGAGGACTACCCGGAGGCCGCAAAGGATCTGGCGCTCCTGGCGAGTCGAGCTTCGGAGTCTCCGCTGACCGGGATCAGCCAGACCGCGACAGGCAACAGTGGGCCAGTGATTCAGGTTGGCCGGGACAACTTCGGCAGTCTGAATACTGAAAGGCGCTGAACGGTGACCGCCGGATTTCCGCAAGGTCCCACTTCCCAGTCGGCCTCCGGCAACACAGGCCCAGTGGTACAGGTGGCAGGGCCGAACTCCGGGCCCATCAGCATTACCCGGCGCCCGAAGCTGCCGACGGTCCCCGTTTCGGCGCGAGAACGCCGAGCTGCCGCCGAGCCTCTTTGGGCCCACACACCGACGCCGCAGCGTGTCGCCAATGTGCTGTCCACGAGGGGCTTGGCAGTCATCACGGGTGAGCCGGGAACAGGCCGCGGTGTCTCTGCGATCCGGGCGATTGAGCTGCACTTGCCCAGCGCCCCAAAGCCAGCAGAACTATTTCATGTCGCCCAAGACTGGGACGACGACGAGACCCCGGACCAGGAGATCCTCCCCGACCCGGCAGCCGGGCGCGGTTACCTTCTCGACACTACGCTGCGCTCGCTACCTGCTGACACCGTCCACGCCCTCATCTCCTGGGCTGAAAGGCTCCATGCTCAAGGCAGCTGCGTGGTCATCATCGGCAGGCCTAGCGACTGGTCGGGCGATCCAGGTCTGGCCATCGCGGCAGTGCGCCCGGATGCCGTACAGGTTGCCCGCAATCATCTTCATTTCGAGCTCGGTAGCCCCGACCAGGCCGAGTGGCTCGAAGCCGACCCCAAGCCGGCCCGGAGCGGCCTGTTCGGCGGCACGGCCAACCTGGCTGCCGGAGTCTTTTCCGGTCTGATCACCCGGGGGGTCAGGCCAACCGACGCAGTGGCGATGGCGGAACGGCTGCACCGGGTTACCCCTGAACGCCTTGAGCGAGCCCTGCAGCACGCGCGTGACAAGCAGAGCGCTCAAGATGCGAGTAAGCAACAGCTCCAGGCCATTCAGGACGAAGTCCGGGAATGGTCGGTCTTCCTGGAGCGTGTCCTGACCGAAGCCGGCACTCGTGGCCAGGACCGCGTCATGCTCCTCGCTGGTTCTTATCTGGAGAACGGCCCCGTCGAGTTGTGTATCAAGGTGGCAAACGCCTTCGGAGACCGTGATGAAGGGGCAGCTCGCCGCTTCCGTGAGGGCCGCAGCCCGCGCCGTCGAATGCAGGATGTCGGTGTTGATGTCTCCGATGACGACCGAGCGGTCTTCGATCGGCATCCGGGCCTGGCGATGGCCGCCATCCGTATGGACTGGCACCACTGGGCAGATGAACGGAGCACCACCCGAGAGTGGCTTCTTAAGATCACTGCTCCTGGAGCGGTCGCTGCCAAGTGGGCCCAGCAGATCGGCGACCGGTTGCTGGAACTGTCACGCACGGCTATTGATGGGCCGTTCTTCCCCATCGTGGAGGCATGGGCGGGCATCGATGACGCCGACCGGAGCGCCATCGTCTCGGGCTTGATGGCGAGGGCGGCCAGCACACCCGAACTTGCCCGCAAGGCCCATAAGACTCTGCTGGACTGGGCGAAGGCATCGACGGAGAGTCGGCGGGCCGTAGTAGCGGACGTCTGCAGCGGCAGCTACCGCCAGACCTGGCCGCACAGCGCCTTCACCCGGCTGCGGCATCTCCTGGCCTATGACGATGCGCCCGCCCGTACCGCTGCCCAGGCCGTGATCATGCATGGATCCGCAAGCGGCACAGGCCTCGTTCATGTGGTCAACACGGTCGATACCTGGCTTGATCGCTACGCTCAGAGCCCTACCAGTGCTCGGGCATTCCTGGCCTTGGCCGACCCCGAGCCGCAGCACAGTGTCCTTCCCAACCTGCTTACTCTCGCGCGCTCTGAACCCCAGTACCGCGATTTCCTCATTGAAGGTTGGCGGGTGACGCTCTCCCAGCATGAGGTGCGTGACCAGGCACACGACGTTCTCGTGGCCTGGGCGCGAGCTGCCTATGACGACCGCCTCGACCCACAACTCATCTTTGAGCTGCTCACGGACGTACGTAACGCCCACACGCCTCTTGATGCGATGTCTCGCTTCCTTTACGGACATCCCGATCGTGAGGACCCTGCCCTCATTGGTGCCCGACTCGCATTGGCCAACGTCCGCGCCTGTGATCATGCCGCATGCAGCAGGGCAGACTGTCCTGTCCAGCACTCCTTTGTGAGTCCACCGAAACCAGTCTGACGCCAGCCGACAGAGAAGCCTGGAGAAGCGCACCATGCACCGTCTCCGCGGTGATCAAGACGCAAGTCGGTCCGCAGGCAGTCCGCAGGACGCCCGATCGCGACCGTCGCGGGTCATCGCCGGCCAACCAAGAAGTCCCTGGTCAGCAGCGTGATCGGCGTTCCGCCGCAGGTCAGGATCGGCTATCAAGCGTTCCGCTTCAACGTCTAGCCGTCTGCTTGCCGCGAGTTGACCGGTTGGTCGAATGTGCGGACCGGAAGGGGCCGGGCTCTGTCGAGCCCGGCCCCTTCCGTGTCACCGTGCGGCTGCGCAGCAGGTAGGCGGTCTCCTTGAGGGGCTGGTGGTCCTCCAGTGAGGCTATGACCACCGGTTCGTGTCCGGCGCGAGTGATCACGATCTCCTCGCGGTCGTCCGTGACCGCGTTCAGCACCTCGGCGTAGCGCGCGCGGGAGTCCGAGTAGGTCGTCGTCTTCATGGCTCGACTCCTACATCTGACTCGTGCGGTGACAAGGGTGACCGGGTCGCCGCCCCGGTCAGGGGCGGACGGTGACGGTCAGGGTGCCGTCCGGTGCGGTGGTCACGGTGATGTCGTCGAGGGTGTCGGCGTGGGCGTCCGGCCGGTGGGCGGCGGCGCGGGGGCCGATGCCGACGACGCGGATGCCGGCGGCGCGGGCGGCCGTGATGCCGGCGTCGGAGTCCTCGAAGGCGAGGCAGTCGGCGGGGGCGAAGCCGAGGGCGGCGGCGCCCTTGAGGAAGCCCTCCGGGTCGGGCTTGCTGGCGCCGACGGACTCGGCGGTCACCAGGACGGGCGGCATCGGCAGGCCGGCGGCGCCCATCCGGACCCGGGCGAGCGGTTCGTCGGCGGAGGTGACCAGGGCGTGCGGCAGGCCGTCCAGGGCGGCGAGGAAGGCGCCGGCGCCGGCGATCGGGACGACGCCGTCGGTGTCGGCGCGCTCGGCGGCGAGCATCCGCCGGTTGTCGGCGAGGTTGAGTTCCACCGGGCGGTCGGGCAGCAGTTCGGCCATCGTCGCGTGGCCCTGGCGGCCGTGGGCGACGGCCAGCACGGCGACGGGGTCGAGTCCGTGTTGCTCGGCCCAGCGGTGCCAGCAGCGCTCCACCACGGCGTCGGAGTTGACCAGGGTGCCGTCCATGTCCAGGAGGAGGGCGCGAGCGGTCAGCTGGAGGGGTGTGGCGGGCATGGGGCTGCTCCTCGGGCAAGGAAGGACGAGCTCTTTGTTCCCCGATGATACAAAAGATCAGCCGAGCAGGTGGGCGTTGACCGCGCGGGCCGCCTCGGCGAGCTCCGGCAGCTCCACCACCTCGACCCCGGCCGCCGCCAGCAGGGCCGTGCCCTGGCAGTCGGTGACGAACAGGTCCGGCTCGCGCCAGGCCACCACCACCCGCGGCACGCCCGCCGCGATCAGCAGCCGGGCGCACGGCGCCGGCCGCGAGGCGCGCTGTCCGCACGGTTCGAGCGAGCTGTAGACGGTCGCCCCGCGCAGCCGCGGGTCGCCGGTCGGCAGCTTGCCGAGGGCCGCCTCCTCGGCGTGGTCGTGCGCGTCGCCCTCCCGGCTGTAGCCCTCCGCCAGCACCTCGCCGTCGGCGCCGACGATCACCGCGCCGACCGAGAAGGCCGTCGCGGACGGCGGGCAGCGGCGGGAGAGTTCGACGGCCCGGCGCAGGTGGCCGAGGTCGGCGGTCACGGGACGGACTCCGGTCACGGGGCGGGCTCCTTCGGGGCGTACCTGAGCAGGACGACGTCGTCCACCGTACGTGCCTCCAGCAGGCGCATCCGCCGGGCCGGGCCACCCGGGAACGCGGCCGGGCGGACGAACCGCGGCGCCTCGGCCTGGCCGACCAGCAGCGGGGCGACCGCCAGTTGGAGCTCGTCCGCCAGACCCTGGGCCAGGAACTGGGTGTGCACGCCGCCGCCGCCCTCGACCATCAGCCGGCGCACCCCGCGCGCGCCCAGGTCGTCCAGCACCGCGCCGAGGTCCACCGCGCCGCCGAGCGCGACCACCTCGGCCAGCCCGTCCAGGCGGGGCCGCAGCACGGTCGCGCCGGCGTCCGTGGTGTAGGCGAGCCGGGCGCCGCCGGTGTGCCAGAAGCGGAGGTCGGCGTCGAGCGCGCCGCTCGCGCTGAGCGTCACCTTCAGCGGGTACTCGGCGCGGCCGTCCGCGAGCCGGGCGGCCCGGCGTGCGGGGTCGTTGACCAGCAGGCGCGGATTGTCGGCGCGCAGCGTGTTGCCGCCGACCAGGACGGCGTCGGCGGCCGCGCGTTCGGCGTCGACCCGGTCGAAGTCGGCCCGGTTGGAGAGCAGCAGGCGGTCGGGGGAGGCGTCGTCGAGGTGGCCGTCGAGGGACATCGCGGCGCTCAGCAGGACGAAGGGGCGCTGGCCGGGCATGGGCGGGGAGACCGTTCTCTCGGGTGCGCCCCACGGTACGGCCGCCGGGGGTGGTGCGGTCGCGGGGTGATCGACAGGTGAGACGAATCTTCTCGGAATGCGGAACGTCCATTAGCGTCGAAGGCGTCGCGGAAACCGACCACTCCCCAGGGGGACACCATGACCGGACAGCAGCCCGCCACCGTCTACACCCACGGCTACCAGGAGGCCGTGCTGCGCTCGCACCGCTCCCGGACGGCGGCCGACTCGGCCGCCTACCTGCTGCCCGAACTGCGCCCCGGGCAGGCGCTGCTGGACATCGGCTGCGGGCCCGGCACGATCACCGCCGACCTGGCCGAGCTGGTCGGCCCGGGCGGTCGCGTGGTGGCCGTGGACACCTCCGCCGAGGTGCTGGAGCAGGCCGCCGCGTACGTGGCCGGCCGGGGCCTGTCCAATGTCGTGTTCGAGGTCGCCGATGTCCACGAACTGCCCTATCGAGAGGGTGAGTTCGACGTGGTGCACGCTCACCAGGTGTTGCAGCACGTGGCCGACCCGGTGGCCGCGCTGCGCGAGATGCGCCGGGTCGCGGCGCCGGGCGGTGTGGTCGCGGCCCGGGACGTCGACTACGCGTCGATGACCTGGTTCCCCGAGGCGCCCGCGCTGGACCGCTGGCTGGAGCTGTACGAGCGGATCGCCCGCGCCAACGGCGGTGAGCCGGACGCCGGGCGGCGGCTGCTGTCCTGGGCGCGGGCGGCGGGCTTCACCGACATCGCCGCGACCGCCACCACCTGGACGTACGCGACGCCCGAGCAGCGCGCCTGGTGGGGCGGGATGTGGGCGGACCGGGTGACCGGCTCCGCCATCGGCCGGACGGCGGTGGAGCGGGGCTTCGCGGACCAGGCCGAACTGGCGCGCATCGCGGCCGGCTGGCAGGAGTGGAGCGCCGCCGGGGACGGCTGGTTCTCCATGCTGCACGGCGAGATCCTGGCGCGAGGCTGACCGGAGGCCGGGCCGGCGACGGGCCGGCGACGGGCCGAGGGCGAGGCCGGGCGGCGGGATGGGCGGCGGGGCGGGCGAAACGGTCGCGCGGGCGTTCGGAAAGATCGGGTAAAGTCGCGCGTCCGCTCGTATCAGGGCCGTTCGGGCCCGTCCGGCCCGTTGCCGGAGGGGGCGAGCCGACGAGTCGAGCTGCCGAGTCGATGCCCGTACCGGCGGGCCGGGGGAGTCCACGTGTCCAAGCCTGCGTCCGAGCCGCCCGCGCCGGGGTCGGAGTCGCCCGCGGCCGATCCCCGCACACCGGCCCACGAGGCCGCGCCGGCGAAGCGGGCCGAGCGGGCGGGGCAGTCGGAGCAGGCGGACCAGCCGGAGCAGCAGGCGCAGGCCGGGCAGCCCGGCCCCGTCGCCCCGTCCGCGCCCGCCCCGTCCGCGCCCGCCCCGCCCGTGCCGCCCCTCCCGCCCGCGCCCGCCAACCCGTGGGCCGCGCCCCTGCCGTCGCAGTCCCGGTCGCAGGCCCCGCCGCAGCCCCCGCCCCCGCCGCTGCCCGCCGGCGGCTGGGCGTCGGTGCCGCCCGCCGCGCAGTCCGGCCTCCAGCCCGGCTTCCCCTACCCCCGGCCCGCCCCCGTCACCAACGGCTTCGCGGTCGCTGCCCTGGTGACCGGCCTGGTCGTGGCGGCGCCGGTGGCCCTGGTGTTCGGCATCATCGCGCTGGTCCAGATCAACCGCCGCAAGGAGCGCGGCTTCGGCATGGCGGTGACCGGTCTGGTGCTCGGCGTGGTCGGCACGGTGCTGCTGTCGCTCGTCGTGGCCGGTTCGACCTTCGAGTCCCCCGATGGCGGCCGGTTCGGCCAGTCCACGAAGGCTCCGGCCGGGTCCGTCCCGTGGGCCGCGCTGAAGTCCGGGGACTGCTACAACACCCCCGACAACGGCAGCCGGGCCGACCCCGAGGGCGGCGACGAGACGCTCTACTGGGTCCGCCGGGTGCCGTGCTCGGCCCCGCACCACGGCGAGGTGGCCGGGACCGCCCGGATCCCGGCGGGCGACGGCCCGTCCTACCCGGGCGAGGCGACGGTCCGCCTGCGGGCCGCCGAACTGTGCCGCACGGTGCTCGACGACTACGCCCTCGACCAGTGGGCGATCCCGGACGGCATGGACGACGTCTACCTCTACCCGACCCGGGGCAACTGGAGGTCCGGCGACCGCTACGTCACCTGCGCGTTCGAGGACCGCGACGGCGAGCACCTGGGGACGGTCCGCACCGACCGGGGCAGCCTGAACCCCGCCCAGCTGGCCTACCTGGAGGCCGTCCGGGGCTTCAACGACGCCTACGCGGAGCAGCCGAGCAAGGGCTTCGCGGACGCGTCGTCCGAGTACCGGACCTGGGCCCGGCGGATGTCCACCGCCTCCCACGCGGAGGCCGCGGCGCTGAACAAGGCGTCGGTGGCGTGGCCGGCCGAGGTCAAGCCGGCGGTCCGCAAGCTGGCCGCGGCCCAGGAGGCGGCCGCCACCGCCTGGGACGCGGCGGCCTCCGGCGACGACCTGGAGGGCGACGTCCGGCGGGCCCGGGCGCTGGTGACCAAGTCGGTGCCGCTCAGCATCGAGATCCGGCGCGGGCTCGGCCTGTCCACCGGCGAGCAGGTGCCCGACCTCCAGGTCTGAGCCGCCGACGGGTCCGGGCCGCCGACGGGTCCGGGCCGCCGGGCGCGGCCGGGTTACCCGCCGTTAACCGCACCCGTACCTGCCGGTAGCGAGCCGCCCGTAGCGTCGTGGGGGCGGATCCCCGGCCCGACCCCCACGCAGGCCGGGGATACGCTCCCCGCCATGAGCGCCTTTCGGGTGATGCGGCAGGACGACAACGGCAACCGCTTCCTGGTCGCGGCCGGGCTCGACCGCGTCGCGGCGGAGCGGCTGGCGGCCGAGTTCGAGGCCCGCGGCCACAAGCAGCTGTACTGGGTCGAGGCCGAGGCCACCGCTGCGGACGGCGAGGGGCCGGACAGGACCTAAGGTCGGGCCCATGGACAAGGCGAGCGAGAACCCCGTCGAGCCCCGGATCGTCGTCGGGGGCGCCCTCATCCACGGGGGCCGGGTGCTCGCCGCCCGGCGCAGCGCGCCCGCGGCGGTGGCTGGACGCTGGGAGTTCCCGGGCGGGAAGGCCGAACCCGGGGAGACCGAGGCGCAGGCGCTGGAGCGGGAGCTGCTGGAGGAGCTGGGCGTCCGGGCACGGGCGCTGGAGCGGCTGCCGGGCGCGTGGAGCGTCCGGCCGGGTCTGGAGCTGCGCTTCTGGGCGGCCGAGCTGCTGGCCGGCGACCCCCGTCCGCTGGAGGACCACGACGAGCTGCGCTGGCTCGGTCCGGCCGAGCTGGACAGCGTCGACTGGATCGAGCACGACCGCGACGTCCTGCCGCACGTCGCCCGGTTGCTCCATGCATAGGGCGGCCTGAGCCGGTGTGCGACGCGCGGGGTACGGGGTAGGTCAATCAGACAAGACGACCCGGCGGCCGGGATAGCCTGGGTTCTGCTGGGTATGTCACTTTTCGGCACTATTCGTCACCATCGGTGAGCCGTCCCAGCCGGCGACGCCGATCCCGACCAGAGCCGGAGGCCCCGTCGGTGTCGAGTACCGGGAACGGCGGCGGAGGAGCACCGCGGACAGGCGCCGCGGGGAGCGCAGCCGCCCGCGCCCGGCTGCGCCGGGGCGCCCGGCCCGCCGCCCCGCAGCCACCGGCCGGCCGCCGCCGGCGGGACGCCGCCGATGCCCCCGAAGCCCCGCGGCCCGACCAGCCGGCGCCGACCCTGGCCGTCCCCGTCTCCGACCCGGGCCCCCAGCCCGGCGTGCGCAGCCGGCCCGCCCGGCCGTTCCCCGGTGGGCCGTCCGACGCCCCGTACGGCCCCGGCGCGCCGGCCGAGGGCAGCCTGCTCGACATGCTGAAGGTCGCCATCGCGATCCTGGACACCGCGGGCCGGGTGGTGCTCTGGAGCCCGGCCGCCGAGGAACTGCTCGGCTGGCCGAACGAGCTGCTGGTCGGCCGCCGGATCGACGAGCTGATCCCCGACCAGGAGCAGGTCGGCCGGATCCGGGCCGCGATCCAGGACACTCTGCGCCACGGCCGCTGGGCCGGCAACGCCGAACTGCGCGACCGGGACGGCGTGCCGGTCGCGGTGGACGCCCGGATCTCCCTCCTGGTGGACGGCGACGGCACCCCGTTCCTCCAGGTGAACATGGCCGAGGCGGCCGCCGTCCGGGCCGTCGAGCGCGACCTCGCCGTCCGTGACGCGCTGTTCGAGCAGTCCCCGCTGGGCATCGCGATCATGGACACCGAGCTGCGCTACACCGCCGTCAACCAGACCCTGGCCGAGATGAACGGCGTCGCCCTGGCGGACCACGTCGGCCGGACCACCGGCGAGACCCTGCCCGAGCGGGCCGCCGACGAGGTCACCGCGATCCAGCGCCAGGTGCTGGCCACCGGCGAGCCGGTCATCGACGTCACCCTCGCCTCCCCGGTCACCGCCCGCTCCGGCTACCGCTCGATCTCCTACAGCCGGATGACCGACCGCTCCGGCCGGGTGCTCGGCATCTCCGGCACCGTGATGGACGTGACCGAGCGCTACCGCGCCGTCGCCAAGGTCGAGCACGCCCGGCGCCGGCTCTCGCTGCTCAACGAGTTCGGCTCCCGGGTCGGCGACCTGCTCGACGCCGCCCGGATCGCCCAGGAGCTCGCCAGCTCCGTCGTCCCCCGGCTCACCGACCACTCCGCGGTGATCCTGCTGCAGGCCGTCGCGCACGGTGACGACCTGCCCCGGCACGGCCACGACCGCCGCACCTCGCTGCTCCAGCTCGGCACCGCCTCCGTCCAGGACGGCCCCGAGGTCGAGGTGATGCTCCGCCGCGGCGCCCGGATCACCTTCGCCGAGGACTCCGCCTGCGGCCGGGTGCTGCGCACCGGGGTCCCCGAACTGCTCTCCGGCGCGGACCAGCTCGACGACGTGACGTACCCCGGCGACCCGAAGACGCAGGCCGCCCACGACCTGGGCGTGCACTCCATGCTGGTCGTCCCGCTGCGCGCCCGCGGCATCGTGATCGGTCTGCTGCTGGTCAGCCGGGGCGGCTACCGGGAGGGCTTCGACCGGGACGACCTGGCCTTCACCGTCGAGCTGGCCGACCGGGCCGGCAGCTCGCTGGACAACGCCCGGCTGTACGCCCGCGAGCGCACCGCAGCGCTCACCCTCCAGCGCACCCTGCTCCCGCAGCAGGTCCCGCAGCCCACCGGCGTCGAGGTCGCCTACCGGTACGTGCCCGGCAGCAGCGGCGCCGAGGTCGGCGGAGACTGGTTCGACGTCATCCCGCTGCCCGGCGACCGCACCGCGCTGGTGGTCGGCGACGTGATGGGCCACGGCCTGCGGGCCGCCGCCACCATGGGCCGGCTGCGCACCGCCGTCCGGGTGCTGGCCGCCCTCGACCTGCCGCCGGACGTCCTGCTGCGGCACGTCCACGAGCTGGCCGACGACCTGGCCCAGGGCCCGGACGAGGCGCTGCTCGCCACCTGCGTCTACGCGGTGTTCGACCCGGGGACGGCCAGACTGACCGTCGCCAAGGCCGGGCACATCCCGCCCGTCCTGGTGGTGCCGGGCGAGGAGGGCGGGGAACCGACCCGGACCGGCGGCCCGCTGCGCGGCGGCGCCGGCCGGATCCTCGACCTGCCCTCCGGCGCCCCGCTCGGCGTCGGCGGCGTCCCGTTCGAATCCGTCGAGCTGAAGATCCCCGAGGGCAGCCTGCTCGCCCTCTGCACCGACGGCCTGGTCGAGTCCCGGGACAAGGACCTCGACGTCGGCCTCGGCCGGCTGGTCACCGTGCTCCAGGAGCCGCACGCCTCGATCCAGGCCGCCTGCGAGGCCGTGCTCGACACCATGGAGCAGGGCCGCGAGCCGGACGACGTCGCGCTGCTGCTGGCCCGGCTCGGCCACGGCCAGGCCGGTACCCCGACGGCCGGCTGGACCCTGCCCGCCGAGCCCACCGCCGTCTCCCGGGCCCGCCGGCTGGTCCGCTCCACGCTCGCCGAGTGGGGCGTCGAGGAGCTCACCGACACCGCGGAGCTGCTGGTCAGCGAGCTGGTCACGAACGCCGTCCGGTACGCCAGCGCCCCCATCGGCGTGCGGCTGACGCTCGGTGAGACGCTGCTGGTCGAGATCTCCGACCCGCTGCCCGAGCCGCCCCGGGAGCGGCACGCGGCCGAGGCCGACGAGGGCGGCCGGGGCCTGGAACTGGTCCGCCGCCTGGCGCTGCACTGGGGTGCCCGGGCCGAGGGCATCGGCAAGGTGGTCTGGTTCGAGCAGGCGCTGCCGGGTAGTGAGCCCGAGGAGTCATAGGGAGCGCAGCGGGTCGGGGGCGCGAGCCCGAGCGGGGGCGAGGAGGGCGGGACCGCATATGCCAGCAGGTGGCCGGGGGGAGCGCGCAGCCCGGAAGGGGGCGCGGACGTGGCATTGTGGTTGCGCGGGCGGTAGGACAAAAACCTTCGCCCGATCTGATGTTGTGATGTTGAGGGCGTGTGAACGTACCCCTCGATGATGAATACTCGGTCTTCTCGACATCCGGACGGTCGCGGGTTGGAGGGGTCGGTCCGTTGAACAGCACCCCGGCGCGGAACGCGCCGAGCAGCAGCGGTCATGCTGTCGTGCCCGGGCAGGCCGGTTCACCGCACCTGCCCGTGCCGGCGGACCCGCCCGGCGCCGGCCCCGTGGGCCTCGGTCACCACCCGGGGGCCGCGGACCACCCGTGGGGCGCGGGCGGCCCCGGGTCGATCTACGACTACATCCGGGTCGCCACCTTCACCATCGGCCCCGACGGCCGGATCAGCCAGTGGAGCGAGCGCGCCGCCGAGTTCTTCGGCGTCCCCGCCCCCGACGCCGTCGGCGCCGACCCGATCACCACCTTCGTCCCCCGCGAGCTCTGGCAGCGCGGACGCGCCCGGCTGGAACGCGCCCTGGCCGGCGAGGAGTGGGTCGGCACCACCCCCTACCGGGACGCCGTCGGCGGCGAGGGCCTCGCCGAGCTCTACCTGATGCCCGACAGCGCCCTGCCCACCGCCGGCGCCACCTGCCTGGCCGTCGACCTCGGCCGGCTGCGCCGGGTCGAGACCGACCTCGCCGCCTCCGAGGCCGTCTTCGGGCAGACGCCCACCGGCTTCATCCTGTTCGACGACCGGCTGCGCCTCCAGCGGGTCAACGACGCCTTCGCCTCCGGCATGGGCCTGGCCCCCACCGACCTCGAAGGCCTCACCCCGCACGACCTCTTCCCGCCGTCCGAGGCCGACCGCCTCACCGCCGCCCTGCGCAAGGTCCTCGCCACCGGCGAGCCCGTCTTCGACCTGCGTTTCCACGGCGCCGTCCCCACCCGCGAGGGCAACCGGCTCTGGGCCGTCTCGCTGTACCGCCTCAACGGCGCGGCCGGACAGCCGATCGGCGTCGCCGGGCAGGTCTCCGACGTCACCAGCCGGCACGTCGCCGAGCGCGAGGCCGACGGCGTCCGCCGCAACCTCGCCCTGCTCAACGAGGCCAGCGCGCACATCGGCTCCACCCTCGACCTGGAGACCACCGCCAAGGAACTGCTCGACGTCGTCGTCCCGCCGTTCTGCGACCTCGCCACCGTCGACCTGTACACCGCGCTGCTCTCCGGCGAGACCGTGCCCAGCGCCGGCCGGCTCGGCGACACCGTGCTCACCGACGGCAGCGGCGAACTGCGCCGGGTCGCCGTCTCCAGCGTCATCGGCGGCGCCTCCTCGGTGCTCGGCTCGGTCACCGGCCTGCCCATCGCCGAGGCCGGCGGCACCCTTTGTTACCCGCGACGCTCCCCGCACGCCCGGGCGCTGCGCACCGGCCGCAGCGTCGTCCCCGAGCCCGGGCCCGACCCGTTGCTGCGCTCCACCCTGATCGTCCCGCTGGTCGCCCGCGACCAGGTGCTCGGCCTCGTCCAGCTCTCCCGCGCGATCGGCAGCGAGCCTTTCGACGCCCGCGACGTCGCCATCGCCGAGGAACTCGTCGCCCGCGCCGCCGTCTGCATCGACAACGCCCGGCTCTACCGCCGCGAGCACGAGCGCGCCCTGATCCTCCAGCGCAGCCTGCTGCCCCCGGGCAACCCGGCCGCCAGCGGCCTGGAGATCGCCTGCCGCTACCTGCCCAGCAACAACAACACCGAGGTCGGCGGAGACTGGTTCGACGTCATCCCGCTGCCCGGCAACCGCACCGCCCTGGTCATCGGCGACGTGATGGGTCGCGGCCTGCGCGCCGCCGTCGCCATGGGCCAGCTGCGCACCGCCGTCCGCACCCTCGCCATGCTCGACCTGGAGCCCGGCGAGGTGCTCACCGCCCTCGACGAGATCGCCCGCGGCCTCGGCGGCGACACCGTGCCGGCCGGCCCGCCCACCCCGTACGGCCGGCTCACCTCCGCCGCCGACGAGGAGGCCCGCGAGGTCTACCTGGCCACCTGCGTCTACGCGGTCTACGACGCCGTCACCCGGCGCTGCTGGATCGCCAACGCCGGCCACCTGCCGCCCGTCCTGCTCAGCCCCGGCGAGCCCGCCCGGATGCTCGACGTCCCGCCCGGCCTGCCGCTCGGCGTCGGCGGCGAGCCCTTCGAGGAGGTCGAGCTGACCCTCCCGGACGGCGCCATCCTCGGCCTCTACACGGACGGCCTGGTGGAGAGCCGCAAGCACCAGCTGGACGAGGGCCTGCGCGGCTTCCGCACCGCGCTGTCGGCCAAGGGCAAGGGCCTCGAAGAACTCTGCGAGCACGTCCTCGGCGAGCTCAACCCGCACCACGGCGAGGACGACATCGCCCTGCTGATGGCCAAGGTGCACGCCTTCCCCGAGGACGCCGTCGGCAACTGGTTCCTGCCGCCCGAGCCCACCTCCGTCGCCAAGGCCCGCGAGCTGGCCTGCAGCTGGCTGCTGACCCGCGGCCTGGAGGAGCTCGTGGACACCACCGAGCTGCTGGTCAGCGAACTGGTCACCAACGCGCTCAAGCACGGCCGGGGCGAGATCCGGCTGCGGCTGCTGCGCGATCGCGGCCTGGTCTGCGAGGTCTGGGACGACGGCTACGCCCAGCCCCGGCAGCGGCGCGCCCAGGAGACCGACGAGGGCGGGCGCGGCCTGCAACTGGTCAGCCTGCTGGCCGAGCGCTGGGGCAGCCGGCGGACGCCCAAGGGCAAGATCGTCTGGTTCGAGCTGGGCCTCTAGCCCGGTCGCGGTTCGGCCGTCCGGGTGCAGTCGGCGGGCGGTCCGCCGTGTCGGCCCGCGTCCGGGCGCCCGGACGGCGTTCCATGGCCGCCATGCGCGTCCGCCAGCTCACCTCCGCAGCCGTCGCGCTGCTGCTCGCCGCCGGCCTCGGCGGCTGCTCCGACGGCCCGGATCCGGCCCGTACCCCCGGCCCCGCGCCGGCCTCGGCCGACCCCACCTCCGGCACCGGGGACGTCCGGGCCGCGGACCGCACCGCCGTCCGGGGCGGCGGCAGGCTGCGCTGGGCCGTGGACGGCGTCCCGGCCACGCTCAACGTCTACCAGGGCGACGCGACCGCCGACTCGGCACTGCTCGCGCACGCCCTCTACCCCTCGCTGTTCCGGCCCGACGGGCACGGCCGGCTCGTCCCCGACCCGGACTACCTGGCCGGCGCCGAGTCCACCCCGCCCGGGCAGCAGCCGCAGGTCGTCACCTACCGGCTCAACCCGCGCGCGGTCTGGAGCGACGGCACCCCGATCACGGCCGCCGACCTGACCGCCCAGCGGGCCGCCCTCTCCGGCCTCGACCCGGCCTACCAGGGCGGACGCCCGGCCGGGTACGACGCCATCGACGCGATCGCCCAGGGCGCGGACCCGCACGAAGTCCGGGTGACCTTCCGGCGCCCGTACGCCGAATGGCGCTCGCTGTTCGGCCCGCTCTACCCGGCGGCCGAGACGGCCACCCCGGCCGCGTTCAACCGGGCGCTGACCGGCGGAGAGCACCTGAGCGCCGGGCCGTACACCGTCTCCGGGTACGACGCCGCGGGCGGGCAGGTCGTCCTCGCCCGCAACCCGCGGTGGTGGGGGGACCAGCCGAAGACCGACCGGATCGAGTTCATCGCCGCGCCGCCGGAGGGCCGGCTGGACGCGCTCGACCAGAACCGGCTGGACATCGCCCCGCTCACCGCGGCGGTGGACCAGGCGGTGCCCGCGCCCGCCCCCGCCCCGGCCGCCTCCGCCACGCCCACCGCCACCCCGGGCGCCTCCGATACGCCGACCGCCGAGGCGGCGCCCCCGCCCGCCGCACCCGAGGCCGCGGCGCTGGCCCTGCGGCGGGCCGAGGGACTGCACGGCGTCATCGTGCACCGGGCCGTCGGCGCCTCGCTCACCCAGCTCACCCTCAACTCCGCCCACGGCCCGCTCGCCGATCCGGCCCTGCGGCTCGCCCTGACCCGCGCCGTCGACCGGCGGCGGATCGCCGACGCCGCGCTCACCCCGCTCGGCCTGCCCGGCGCCCCGCTGGGCAGCCACCTGCTCGCCGGCGACCAGGACGGCTACCGCGACAACAGTGCGGCCGCCGGCCCGGCCGACGCCGCCCGGCTGTTCGACGAGGCGGGCTGGAAGCGGCCCGACACCGGCGGCACCCGCACCAAGGACGACAAGGAGCTCACCCTCACCCTGCTCGTCCCGGCCGGCTCCGCGACCGCCAAGCGGACCGCCGACGCGCTCACCGCCGACCTCGGCGAGTCCGGTGTCGAGGTGAAGGCCGTGACCGCGTCCGCCGACACCTTCGTCCAGGACCAGCTGGCCGCCGGGGAGTACGACCTCGCCCTGTTCTCCTGGCCCGCCGGCACCAGCCCGGCGAGCGAGCAGCGGCCCGTCTACGCCAAGCCCCGGCCCGACGCCGACGGCACCCTCGACCCCGGCAGCAACTACGCCCGCAGCGGAACCGAGGAGATCGACCGGCTCTTCGACCGCGCCACCGCCGAGCTCGACCCGGCTGCCCGGCTCCGCCTGCTCCAGGAGGCGGACGTGCGGATCTGGCAGCTCGGCCACTCGGTGCCGCTCTACCAGCGGCCCGAGCTGGTCGGCGTCCGGGCGGGCGTCGCGGGCGCCGGGGTCTGGGGGTACGGCTGGCCGCGCTTCCAGGACGTGGGGTGGAGCGCTTGAGCCCGTTCCCCGGGCCCGCCGGAGCCGGTCGGGGAGCGAACACCGGGTGACCAACGGGTGGCCTGCCTGTGATCTTGATCCCGCCCGACCTGCCCGTTTCTGCTCACCTGGGCGCTTCCCCGTACGATAGGAGGAAGCCGGGGCATGTCCGTTGCCACGGCGGGTGGACCGGTAGTAGCAGGCGGAACGGGCGGCGGCGATCCAGAGGGATCGCTGGTCGGCGTCTCGCGGCCGGGCGCCGTAACCCACGATTCCAGGAGAATCCGCTAGGCATGCCCACGCGCAACGACATCCGCAACGTCGCTATCGTCGCCCACGTCGACCACGGCAAGACCACTCTGGTCGACGCCATGCTGAAGCAGGCCGGCGCCTTCGCCGCCCACCAGCACCTGGACGACCGGATGATGGACTCCAACGACCTGGAGCGCGAGAAGGGCATCACCATTCTCGCGAAGAACACCGCCGTCAAGTACCACCCGAAGGATGGTGGCGCGCCCATCACCATCAACATCATCGACACCCCGGGCCACGCCGACTTCGGTGGCGAGGTCGAGCGCGGTCTGTCGATGGTGGACGCGGTCGTCCTGCTGGTCGACGCCTCCGAGGGCCCGCTGCCGCAGACGCGCTTCGTGCTCCGCAAGGCGCTCACCGCCCGGCTGCCCGTCATCCTCTGCATCAACAAGACGGACCGCCCGGACTCCCGGATCGACGAGGTCATCAACGAGACCTACGACCTGTTCCTGGACCTGGACGCCGACGAGGACCAGATCGAGTTCCCGATCGTCTACGCCTGTGCCCGTGACGGCGTCGCCTCGCTGACCAAGCCGGAGAACGGCACCGTCCCGGCCGACAGCACCAGCCTGGAGCCGTTCTTCTCCACCCTGCTGGAGCACGTCCCGGCCCCGACGTACGAGGCTGACGCGCCGCTCCAGGCCCACGTCACCAACCTCGACGCCGACAACTTCCTCGGCCGCATCGCGCTGCTGCGCGTCGAGCAGGGCGAGCTGCGCAAGGGCCAGACCGTGGCCTGGATCAAGCGCGACGGCACCATCTCCAGCGTCCGCATCTCCGAGCTGCTGATGACCGAGGCGCTCACCCGCAAGCCGGCCGAGGTGGCGGGCCCGGGTGACATCTGCGCCGTCGCCGGCATCTCCGAGATCATGATCGGCGAGACCCTCGCCGACCCGGAGAACCCGATCGCGCTGCCGCTGATCACGGTGGACGAGCCGGCCATCTCGATGACCATCGGCACCAACACCTCGCCGCTGGTCGGCCGTGGCGGCAGCGGCAAGGGCGCGGACGCGAAGTCCAGCGGCAAGGTGGACCGCAAGGTCACCGCCCGCCAGGTGAAGGACCGCCTGGACCGCGAGCTGATCGGTAACGTCTCGCTGCGCGTCCTGGAGACCGAGCGCCCGGACGCCTGGGAGGTGCAGGGCCGCGGTGAGCTGGCGCTGGCCATCCTGATCGAGACCATGCGTCGCGAGGGCTTCGAGCTGACCGTCGGCAAGCCGCAGGTCGTCACCAAGGAGGTCAACGGCAAGACCCACGAGCCGGTCGAGCGCCTCACGGTGGACGTGCCGGAGGAGCACATGGGCGCGGTCACGCAGCTCATGGGTGTCCGCAAGGGCCGGATGGACAACATGTCCAACCACGGCTCGGGCTGGGTCCGGATGGAGTTCGTCGTCCCGTCCCGCGGTCTGATCGGCTTCCGGACCGAGTTCCTCACCAGCACCCGCGGCACCGGCATCGCGCACTCGATCCACGAGGGCCACGAGCCGTGGTTCGGCACCCTGACCACCCGCAACAACGGTTCGCTGGTCGCCGACCGGTCCGGCGTGGTCACCGCCTTCGCGATGACCAACCTCCAGGAGCGCGGCGTGCTCTTCTGCGAGCCGGGCACCGAGGTGTACGAGGGCATGATCGTCGGCGAGAACTCGCGCGCCGACGACATGGACGTCAACATCACCAAGGAGAAGAAGCTCACCAACATGCGTTCCTCGAACGCAGACGTGGCCGAGTCGATCGTCCCGCCGCGCAAGCTCTCGCTGGAGCAGTCGCTGGAGTTCTGCCGCGAGGACGAGTGCATCGAGGTGACCCCGGAGACGGTTCGCATCCGTAAGGTCGTCCTCGACGCGAAGGACCGCGGCCGCACCGCCTCGCGCGCCAAGAAGGCGTGATCCGGACGGCTTGACCGGCCTTTGGCCGGAATGCTTCGCCCCCCTTTCCCATGGAGAGGGGGGCGAACTTTTTCAACTACTCCAAGTTGTCGACGGGCGTATTAACGGAATAGCGCTCATCACTCCCAGGTGTCCGCTGAGCGAACGTGACAGTTCGTCATTCATGACGACTGTCCGTTTGGTGCCTGTCTGGCTATGTCTCTTATGTCCGGTTTTCGAAACTTACCGACTGTTCATGTGACCTAATTGAGATCGTCACTGGTCACTTTCGTGTCCGTGCGTGACGGATAGTGGGTGCAGTCAGGCTCGGGTCAAGGGTGACGCGCAGGGGTGCGCGCCGAAACCACGAGCGCGGACGGCACAGCGGGCCAGGTAACACCCGTCCGCAGTGCCCTCCTCGTTGCAACGTCGAATTCAGGAGGCACACCGATGCGTGGTGGGAGCCAGGCCAAGTGGGTTGTCGCAGCTGTTGCGGTCGCCCTCGCCGCGACTGCTTGTAGCAGTGGCGGTTCCACCGGTGGGAGCAGCTCCGATGGCGCTGCGGTCAACGCCCAGGGCGTGTTCAGCTACCAGAGCGGCGAGCCGCAGCGTCCGCTGCAGCCGGCCAACGCCATGGAGAACCAGGGCGGCCGCATCGTCAAGCAGCTCTTCCAGGGCCTCGTCGACTACGACCCCGCCACCGGCGCCCTGCGTAACCAGGTGGCCGACAAGATCGAGACCACTGACGCCAAGAACTACACCGTCACGCTGAAGTCCGGTTGGACCTTCCACGACGGCACCCCGGTGACGGCCAAGTCCTTCGTGGACTCCTGGAACTGGTCGGCGAACACCAAGAACAACCAGATCAACTCGGACTGGTTCTCCGACATCGTCGGCTACGAGGCCGTTCACCCGGAGAAGGGTGACCCGACCGCCGACACCATGTCCGGTCTGAAGGTCGTCGACGACACGCACTTCACCATCGAGCTGAGCAGCCCGGTCTCGTACTTCACGTACAAGCTCGGCTACTCGGCCTTCTACCCGCTGCCGACCGGGTTCTTCTCCGACCCGGCGGGCTACGGCCAGAAGCCGGTCGGCAACGGCCCGTACAAGTTCGTGTCGTGGGAGCACAACAAGGCCATCACCCTGGCCGCCTACGACAAGTACGCGGGCACGAACAAGGCCAAGAACGGCGGCATCGTCTTCCGGAACTACACCGCCGGTGAGGCCGCGTACAAGGACCTGATGTCGGACACCCTCGACGTCCTGGACCAGGTCGACTCGACCGACCTGCCCAAGTACAAGGACGACCTGGGCAAGCGCGCGGTCGACCAGCCGCAGGGCGCCATCCAGAACATCTCCTTCGCGCTGTACAACGCCGACTGGAGCGCTCCGGAGAAGGCCAAGGTCCGCCAGGGCCTGTCGATGGCCATCGACCGTGACACCATCACCAAGACCGTGCTGAACGGCACGCGTCAGCCCGCCGACGCGTTCGTGGCGCCCGGCGTCATGGGCTTCAAGGCCGGCAGCTGCGGCGACGCCTGCAAGTACGACCCGGCGAAGGCCAAGCAGCTGATCGCCGAGGGCAACGGTGTCCCCGGTAACAAGATCACCATCCTGTACAACTCCGATGGCGGTCACAAGGAGTGGGTCGACGCGGTCTGCAACTCGATCCGCCAGGCCACCGGCGTCGAGTGCCTCGGTGACCCGAAGCCGGACTTCAAGACCTCGCGCGACCTGGTGACCAAGCGTCAGGTGTCGAGCATGATGCGTACCGGCTGGGTGCAGGACTACCCGCTGAACGCCAACTTCCTGCGCGACGTCTACGGCACCGGTGCGGCGGCGAACGACGCCGGCTACTCCAGCCCGGAGTTCGACAAGCTCTCCAAGGAGGCCGACGCGGCCACCACGGTGGAGAAGACCACCGAGCTCTACCAGCAGGCCGAGGCCGTCCTGGCCAAGGACATGCCGGCCATCCCGCTCTGGTACTACAAGACCAGCTCCGGCTGGTCCAACAACGTCCAGAACGTGAAGTTCGACTCCTTCGGCAACCCGGTCTACACCGACGTCGAGGTCAAGAAGAAGTAATCGGTCGGCACCGCCTGACCCGGTGACAACGGCCGGTGCCCGTCCCATCCCCACAAGGGCGAGGACTGGCACCGGCCGTTGGCACGCCGACTTATCTCTGGCCGGGATGACGGGCCCGGCAGAGTCATACATGGAGGCACGATGGGGCGCTTTGTCGCAAGGCGACTGCTCCAGATGATCCCGGTCTTCCTCGGAACGACCGCGCTCATCTTTTTCATGGTGCACGCGCTGCCGGGTGACCCGGTGGCCGCGATGTGGGGCGACAAGGCGCCGGACCCGGCCCAGCTCGCCGCTCTGAGGCACCAGATGGGCTTCGACAAGCCGCTGGTCCAGCAGTACCTCGACTACATGGGGAAGCTGCTCACCGGTGACTTCGGAACCACCCTGGACCAGCGGCCGGTGCTCGACGTGATCACCGATGCGCTGCCGGTCACCACCCGGCTGGCGCTGTTCGCGTTCGCCATCGAGATCGTGCTCGGCGTCACCATCGGCCTCTTCGCCGGTCTGCGCCGCGGCAAGGCGTTCGACAAGAGCACCCTGGTCCTGACCCTGCTGCTGATCTCGATCCCGGTTCCGGTGCTCGGCTTCATCTTCCAGACGGTCTTCGGGCAGAACCTGAAGTGGGTCACGCCGACCGTCCAGGACAGCAACGACATCACCCAGCTGGTGTTGCCGGCGTTCGTGCTCGGCTCGCTGTCGCTGGCGTACGTGGCGCGTCTCACCCGTACCTCCATAGCCGAGAACATCAAGGCCGACTACGTCCGCACCGCGGTGGCCAAGGGCCTGCCCCGGCGCAAGGTGATCGGCACCCACCTGCTCCGCAACTCGATGATCCCGGTGGTCACCTTCCTCGGCACCGACCTGGGCGCCCTGATGGGTGGCGCGATCGTGACCGAGGGCATCTTCAACGTCAAGGGCATCGGCAACGCGCTCTACGCGGCGATCAACCACAAGGAGGGCCCGACGGTCGCCGGCTTCGTGGCCTTCCTGGTGCTCGTATACCTGGCCGCCGGCCTGATCGTCGACCTGCTTTACGCGGTCCTGGACCCGAGGATCCGTTA
Source organism: Kitasatospora sp. NPDC091276 (assembly GCF_040684355.1). Lineage (NCBI taxonomy): Bacteria > Bacillati > Actinomycetota > Actinomycetes > Kitasatosporales > Streptomycetaceae > Kitasatospora > Kitasatospora sp. NPDC091276. Next base: position 106,337 of record NZ_JBFBFU010000016.1, read on the forward strand.
TGCCTGACCTGACCGAGAAGAAGACGGCCGAGGAGATCCCGGCCCAGCGTGGCGCCGACACCCCGGCGGCCAAGCCCGAGAAGGCCCGCAGCCTCGGCTCCGACGCCTGGCACGACCTGCGCCGCAAGCCGATCTTCGTGATCTCCGCGCTGCTGATCCTGCTGCTGATCGTCATCGCGATCGCCCCCGGGCTGTTCACCTCGGCGGACCCGCGCGCCGGCGACCTGCGTCTGCACTACCTGACCAAGCCGAACTACAGCCACTTCTTCCAGGCGGACTGGTTCGGCTACGACCTCCAGGGCCGCAGCATCTACGCCCGGGTGATCTACGGCGCCCGCGCCTCGGTCGTCGTCGGCATCTGCGTCACGGCGGGTGTGACCATCCTCGGTGGCATCACCGGCATGCTGGCCGGCTACTTCGGTGGCTGGGTCGACACGATCATCTCCCGGGTCACCGACATCTTCTTCGGCATCCCGCTGCTGCTCGGCGCCCTGGTCATCCTCAACGCCTTCACCTCGCGCACCATCTGGAGCGTGGTCTTCGCGCTGGTCTCCCTGGGCTGGACCCAGATGACCCGTGTCATGCGCGGTTCGGTCATCACGGTCAAGCAGGCCGACTTCGTGACGGCCGCCAAGGCGCTCGGCGCAGGCACCAGCCGGATCCTGTGGAAGCACATCCTGCCGAACGCGGTCGCCCCGGTGATCGTCGTCGCCACCATCGCGCTCGGCGGCTACATCGCCACCGAGGCGACGCTGAGCTTCCTCGGCATCGGTCTGCAGGACCCGACCATCTCCTGGGGCATCGACATCAACACCGCCCAGAAGGTGATCCGGACCGCCCCGTTCGCCCTGTTCTTCCCCGCCGGAATGCTGAGCCTCACGGTTCTGGCCTTCATCATGCTCGGCGACGCGGTGCGCGACGCCCTCGACCCGAAGCTCCGCTGAGAGAAGAGGTGACGACCCGATGACCACCGTGATCGAGAACAACAACCAGAAGAGCGGCCGACTCGAAGTTGGCACCCCGCTGCTGGAGGTCAAGAACCTCCACGTGGAGTTCCACACCCGGGACGGCATCGCGAAGGCCGTGAACGGCGTCAACTACTCTGTCGCGGCCGGCGAGACGCTCGCCGTGCTCGGAGAGTCCGGCTCCGGCAAGTCCGTGACCGCCCAGACCATCATGGGCATCCTGGACATGCCGCCCGGCAAGGTGACGCAGGGCGAGATCCTGTACCGCGGCCAGGACATGCTCAAGATGGGCAACGAGGAGCGGCGCAGGATCCGCGGCCAGAAGATCGCGATGATCTTCCAGGACGCGCTGTCCTCGCTCAACCCCGTGCTCAGCGTGGGCTACCAGCTCGGCGAGATGTTCCGGGTGCACCAGGGCGCCTCCAAGAAGGACGCCAAGGAGAAGGCCATCGAGCTGATGGACCGGGTGCGCATCCCGGCCGCCAGGCAGCGCGTCGGCGACTACCCGCACCAGTTCTCCGGCGGCATGCGCCAGCGCATCATGATCGCCATGGCGCTCTCGATGCAGCCCGACCTGATCATCGCGGACGAGCCCACCACCGCCCTGGACGTCACCGTCCAGGCCCAGGTGATGGACCTGCTCGCGGAGCTCCAGGCCGAGTACAACATGGGCCTGATCCTGATCACCCACGACCTCGGCGTGGTCGCCGACGTCGCGGACAAGATCGCTGTGATGTACGCCGGCCGGATCGTCGAGACCGCCCCGGTGCACGACCTGTACGCCAACCCGGCGCACCCGTACACCAAGGGCCTGCTCCGCTCCATCCCGCGCCTGGACCAGAAGGGCCAGGAGCTGTACGCGATCAAGGGCCTGCCCCCGAACCTGCTGAAGGTCCCGACCGGCTGCGCGTTCAACCCCCGCTGTGACGTCGCCACCGACCTGTGCCGCACGGAGATCCCGGCGCTGCACCAGGTGACCGACAAGGACGGCAAGGAGCTCACCGGCCGCCGCAGCGCGTGCCACCTCTGGAAGGAGACCCTCCATGGCTGAGCCCATCCTGGAGGTCAAGGACCTGGTCAAGCACTACCCGCTGAGCCAGGGCATCCTCTTCAAGAAGCAGGTCGGCGCGGTCAAGGCGGTCGACGGCATCTCCTTCGCGCTGGCGAAGGGCGAGACGCTCGGCATCGTCGGCGAGTCCGGCTGTGGCAAGTCCACGCTGGCCAAGGTGCTGATGAACCTGGAGCGGGCCACCTCCGGCCAGGTGCTGTTCAAGGGCGAGGACATCTCCAAGCTGTCCGGCCAGGCCCTCAAGGCCGTCCGCCGCAACATCCAGATGGTGTTCCAGGACCCGTACACCTCGCTGAACCCGCGCATGACGGTCGGCGACATCATCGGGGAGCCCTACGAGATCCACCCCGAGGTGGCGCCCAAGGGCGACCGCCGCAAGGCCGTCCAGGACCTGCTGGACGTCGTGGGTCTGAACCCGGAGTACATCAACCGGTACCCGCACCAGTTCTCCGGCGGCCAGCGCCAGCGCATCGGCATCGCCCGCGGTCTCGCGCTCAAGCCCGAGATCATCATCTGTGACGAGCCGGTCTCCGCCCTGGACGTGTCCGTCCAGGCGCAGGTGATCAACCTGCTGGAGAAGCTGCAGGGCGACTTCGGCCTGTCGTACATGTTCATCGCGCACGACCTCTCCATCGTCCGGCACATCTCCGACCGCGTCGGCGTGATGTACCTCGGCAAGATGGTCGAGATCGGCACCGACGAGCAGATCTACGACAACGCCACCCACCCGTACACCCAGGCGCTGCTCTCCGCGGTGCCGGTGCCGGACCCGACGGCGCGCGAGAACCGCGATCGGATCATCCTGACCGGTGACATCCCCTCGCCGGCCAACCCGCCGTCCGGCTGCCGCTTCCGCACCCGCTGCTGGAAGGCGGAGGACCGCTGCGCCGAGGAGATCCCGCTGCTCGCGGTGCCCTCGGTGCTGAAGGGCCCGGCCGCGCACGAGTCGGCCTGTCACTTCGCCGAGGTCCGGGAGCCGGCCGCCGCCTGACTCCCCGTGGCATCCCCGGAAGGGCCCGTGGCTTCGCGCCGCGGGCCCTTCCGTCGTTCCGTCAACTCACGGGGCGTCCGGTGCACCCGTCCGGGTGCACCTGACTCGCGCCGTCGTCCGGGCGCGCTTCTCATGGGGTGTGATGCGACACACACCACGAGGAGGGACCTCCATGCCCGTAGCCGCCCGTGCTCGCTGGGTCCTCGCCGCTGCGACATCCGTGGCCCTGGTGGCCACCGGGTGCAGCAGCGGCGGCGGCGGAAGCAGCAACAGCTCGTCGGACAGCAGCAAGAGCTTCAGCTACCAGAGCAGTGAGCCGCAGAACCCGCTGCAGCCGGCCAACGCGAACGAGGTCGGCGGCGGTCGCATCATCCAGAACCTCTTCAAGGGGCTGGTCGACTACGACCCCGCCACCGCCAAGATCCGGATGCAGGTCGCCGACAAGATCGACACCAGCGACTCCCAGACCTTCGACGTCACGCTGAAGGACGGCTGGAAGTTCCACGACGGCACGCCGGTGCACGCCAAGAACTTCGTGGACTCCTGGAACTGGAGCGCGACCACCAGCAACAACCAGATCAACAGCTCCTGGTTCTCCGACATCGAGGGGTACCAGGACGTCCACCCCGGCAGCGGCCAGCCGACCGCGACCAAGATGTCCGGCCTGACCGTGGTCGACGACCTGCACTTCACCGTCAAGCTCAGCAACAAGGTCTCGTACTTCGAGTACAAGCTCGGCTACATCGCCTTCTCCCCGCTGCCGGACGCCTTCTTCAACGACCCGACCGGGTACGGGCAGAAGCCGGTGGGCAACGGCCCCTACCAGTTCGTCAGCTGGAACCACAACACCGAGGTCGTCACCAAGGCCTTCCCGGACTACCAGGGCGTCGACAAGCCGAAGAACGGCGGCATCGTCTTCAAGATGTACACCACGTCCGAGGCCGCCTACGCCGACCTCCAGTCCAGCAACCTGGACGTGATGGACCAGGTGCCGCCGTCCGCGCTGGCGACGTACAAGAGCGACCTCGGAGACCGGGCGATCGACGCCCCGCAGGGCGCCATCCAGAACATCGGCTTCACCCTCTACCAGGCCGACTGGGCCGCGCCCGACAAGGCCAAGGTGCGCCAGGGCCTGTCCATGGCGATCGACCGCGACACCATCACCAAGACGGTGCTGCAGAACTCCCGCAAGCCGGCCACCGCCTGGGTGGCCGAGGGCGTCGAGGGCTACAAGGACGGCGCCTGCGGCGACTTCTGCAAGTTCGACCCCGCCAAGGCCAAGCAGCTGATCAGCGACGGCGGCGGCGTCCCCGGCAACAAGCTGCTGATCACCTACAACTCCGACGGCGGCCACAAGGAGTGGGTCGACGCGGTCTGCAACTCGATCCGGCAGAGCACCGGCGTCGAGTGCCTCGGAGACCCGAAGCCCGACTTCAAGACCGCCCGCGCCGCGATCACCGGGCACCAGGTCAACGGCGCCTTCCGCACCGGCTGGGTGCAGGACTACCCGCTGAACGCCAACTTCCTGTCCGACGTGTACCGCACCGGCGCCGCGTCCAACGACTTCGGCTACAGCAACCCGCAGTTCGACCAGGCGGCCACCAAGGCCGACGAGGCCGCCAGCGTCGCCGACACGGTGACCGGCTACCAGCAGGCCGAGGCGGTGCTGCCGAGCGGGATGCCGGCCATCCCGCTCTGGTACTACCGCACCAACTCGGGTTACTCGACCAAGGTGCAGAACGTGAAGTTCGACTCCTTCGGAAACCCGGCCTGGACCCAGGTCGAGGTCAAGGGCTGATCCCCCGACCCCTCGCGCCGGCCCCGCCCTTCCCGCACGGAGGGCGGGGCCCGGCCCTCCCGGCCGACCGTCCCCGGCCGGCCGTGCACCCAGGGCACGTCTAGGAAGGAGGCTCGGATGGGCAGTTACGTGCTGCGGCGGGTGCTGCAGATGATCCCGGTGTTCTTTGGCACCACGCTGCTGATCTTCCTGATGGTCTACACGCTGCCGGGCGACCCGGTGTCGGCGCTGTTCGGCGAGAAGGCCGCCGACCCGGCCATCGTGGCCAGCATCAAGCACAAGTACTTCCTGGACCAGCCGGTCTGGAAGCAGTACCTGCACTACATGGGGAACCTCTTCCAGGGGGACTTCGGGACGAGCTTCACCGGCCGCCCCGTCTCCGAGATCATGGCGACCGCCTTCCCGGTCACCATCCGGCTCGCGCTGATGGCCTTCGTCTTCGAAGTGGTCCTCGGCCTCGCCCTGGGCATGGCCTCCGGCCTCCGGCGCGGCAGCGTCCAGGACACCCTGGTGCTGATCCTCACCCTGGTGGTGATCTCGATCCCGGTCTTCGTGCTGGCCTACATCGCGCAGACGATCTTCGCCACCAACCTCGGCTGGGTCACCCCGACGGTGCAGGACTCCACCGACCTCTCCCAGCTGATCCTGCCCGCGATCGTGCTGGGCTCGCTCTCGCTCGCGTACGTCGCCCGGCTCACCCGGACGTCCATCGGCGAGAACCTGCGGGCCGACTACATCCGCACGGCGGTCGCCAAGGGGCTGCCCCGGCGGACCGTCATCTCCCGTCACCTGCTGCGCAACTCGCTGATCCCGGTGGTCACCTTCCTCGGCACCGACCTCGGCGCCCTGATGGGCGGGGCGATCGTCACCGAGGGCATCTTCAACGTGCAGGGCGTCGGCAACGTCCTGTACCGGGCGATCAACCAGAAGGAAGGCCCCACCGTGGTCGGCATCGTGACCGTCCTGGTGATCGTCTACCTCGTCGCCAGCCTGCTCGTCGACCTGCTCTACGCGGTCCTGGACCCGAGGATCCGCTATGCCTGACGTCCACGACGAGAACTCGTACGAGCCGCGCCCCAAGCCCGGGGTCTCGCACCTCGACTACGCCGGGGAGCAGGGCATGGCGGTCGAGCAGGAGACCCTGGTCGAGTCCGACCCGGCCAAGCGGGAGGAGGCCCGCAGCCTGTGGGGCGACGCCTGGCGGGACCTGCGCCGGCGGCCGATCTTCCTGATCTCCGCGGTGCTGATCCTGCTGCTGGTCGTCATGGCGGTCTTCCCCTGGGCGTTCACCGACGCCGACCCGCGCAAGGCCGACCTGGTGCACGACTACCTCAGGCGGCCGAACTGGACGGACTTCTTCGGCGCCGGCTGGTTCGGCTACGACGGGCAGGGCCGGTCGATCTACGCCCGGGTGGTGTACGGCGCCCGTGCCTCGATCACCGTCGGCATCTGCGTGACCCTGTCGGTCACCGTGCTCGGCGGACTGGCCGGCATGGTCGCCGGCTACTTCGGCGGCGCCGTCGACGCGGTGATCTCCCGGATCACCGACATCTTCTTCGGCCTCCCACTGCTGCTCGGCGCCCTGGTGCTGCTGAACGCCTTCACCACCCGCACGGTGTGGAGCGTGGTCATCGCGCTGGCCTTCCTCGGCTGGACCCAGATCGCCCGCGTCATGCGCGGCGCCGTGCTGACCGTCAAACAGTCCGACTACGTGGTGGCCGGCAGGGCGCTCGGCGCCGGGACGGGGCGGCTGATGTTCCGGCACATCCTGCCGAACGCGATCGCCCCCGTGATCGTCGTCGCCACCATCGCGCTCGGCGGCTACATCGCCACCGAGGCGACGCTGAGCTTCCTCGGCATCGGTCTGCAGGACCCGACCATCTCCTGGGGCATCGACATCTCCTCCGCCCAGAAGGTGATCCGGACGGCGCCGTACGTGCTGTTCTTCCCGGCCGTGGCGCTCTCCGTCACCGTGCTGGCCTTCATCATGCTGGGCGACGCGGTGCGCGACGCCCTCGACCCGAAGCTTCGCTGAGCGAGGGGAGCGCAACGTGAGTACAGCTGTGGACGCCAGCAGGTCCGAGCGGGCCGCGTCGTACGAGGGGCCGCTGCTCGACGTCCGTGACCTGCACGTCGAGTTCGTCACCCGGGACGGCGTGGCCAAGGCGGTCAACGGGGTCGACTACAGCGTCCGGGCGGGGGAGACGCTCGCGGTGCTCGGCGAGTCCGGTTCGGGCAAGTCGGTGACCGCGCAGGCGATCATGGGCATCCTGGACATGCCGCCGGCCCGGATCCCGCGCGGGGAGATCCGCTTCCGCGGTCGGGACATGCTGAAGATGGGCAACGAGGAGCGGCGCAGGATCCGCGGCCAGAAGATCGCGATGATCTTCCAGGACGCGCTGTCCTCGCTCAACCCGGTGCTGACGGTGGGCTTCCAGCTCGGCGAGATGTTCCGCGCCCACCGGGGGGCGTCCCGCAAGGAGGCCAAGGACAGGGCCGTCGAACTGATGGACCGGGTGCGGATCCCGGCGGCCAAGCAGCGGGTGAACGACTACCCGCACCAGTTCTCCGGCGGCATGCGCCAGCGCATCATGATCGCCATGGCGCTGGCCCTGGAACCGGACCTGATCATCGCGGACGAGCCCACCACCGCGCTGGACGTCACCGTCCAGGCGCAGGTGATGGACCTGCTCGCGGAGCTCCAGGCGGAGTACAACATGGGCCTGATCCTGATCACCCACGACCTCGGCGTGGTCGCCGACGTCGCGGACAAGATCGCCGTGATGTACGCCGGCCGGATCGTCGAGACCGCCCCGGTGCACGAGCTGTACGCGCGCCCCGCGCACCCGTACACCCGCGGCCTGCTGGACTCCATCCCGCGGCTGGACCAGAAGGGCCAGGAGCTCTACGCCATCAAGGGCCTGCCGCCCAACCTGCTGCGGATCCCCCAGGGCTGCGCCTTCAACCCGCGCTGCCCGCGGGCGCAGGACCGCTGCCGGGCCGAGGTGCCGGAGCTGTACCCGGTCGCCGAGGACGACGGTGCCCCGCTGGCCGGGCGGGGCAGCGCCTGCTTCTTCTGGAAGGAGACCCTCCATGGCCGCTAACGGGTCCACCGCACTGGGTGCCGCGGTGCCGGAGGAGGCCGCCTTCGCCCAGGAAGTGCCGCGCGGCGAGCCGATCCTCGAAGTCCGGGACCTGGTCAAGCACTTCCCGCTGACCAAGGGCGTGCTGTTCAGGAAGCAGGTCGGCGCCGTGAAGGCCGTCGACGGGGTCTCCTTCGACCTGAGGCAGGGCGAGACGCTGGGCGTCGTCGGCGAGTCCGGCTGCGGGAAGTCCACGCTGGCCAAGGTGCTGATGAACCTGGAGCCGGCCACCGGGGGATCGGTCCGCTACAAGGGCGAGGAGATCTCCCGGCTGTCCGGGTCGGCGCTGAAGGCCGTCCGCCGCAACATCCAGATGGTGTTCCAGGACCCGTACACCTCGCTGAACCCGCGCATGACGGTCGGCGACATCATCGGGGAGCCCTTCGAGATCCACCCCGAGGTGGCGCCGAAGGGGGACCGCCGCAAGGCCGTCCAGGACCTGCTGGACGTGGTCGGGCTCAACCCCGAGTACATCAACCGCTATCCGCACCAGTTCTCCGGCGGGCAGCGCCAGCGCATCGGCATCGCAAGGGGGTTGGCGCTCAGGCCGGAGATCATCATCTGTGACGAGCCGGTCTCCGCGCTGGACGTGTCGGTGCAGGCGCAGGTGATCAACCTGCTGGACAAGCTGCAGGGGGAGTTCAACCTCTCGTACATGTTCATCGCGCACGACCTCTCCATCGTCCGGCACATCTCGGACCGGGTCGGCGTGATGTACCTCGGCAAGATGGTCGAGATCGGCAGCGATGCCGAGATCTACGACCACGCCACCCACCCGTACACCCAGGCGCTGCTCTCCGCCGTCCCCGTGCCGGACCCGACGGCCAGGGAGTCGCGGGACCGGATCGTGCTCACCGGGGACGTGCCCTCGCCGGCCAACCCGCCGTCCGGCTGCCGCTTCCGCACCCGCTGCTGGAAGGCGCAGGACCGCTGCGCGGCCGAGATCCCGCTGCTCGCCTCGCCGTCCTGGCTGGGCGGGGCGGCCCGGCACGACTCGGCGTGTCACTTCGCGGCGGAGCGCGAGATCGGGCAGGGCGCGGCGGAGCGCGAGATGGGGCAGAGCGCGGCGGAGCGCGAGGTCGGGCAGAGTGCGGCGGAGCGCGAGATCGGGCAGAGCGCGGCGGAGCGCGAGGTCGGGCAGGGCGGTACCGAGCCCGGTTAGCGGCTCGCGAGACCCAGGGCGCGCCCCCGCACCGGGGGTGCGCCCTTTCTTGTGATGGAAAAGAGACGTGCCGCGCGATTCCGCAAGTGGGGTCGGGTCGTTGATAGTTGCTCTGCGCGTACAGGTGCTCGCCGCTGCGCTGGGGGAGGGCTGCTCGGATGGACATGGTGGAGGTGATCGGCGGCGGTCGGGAGAACCTGGTGCCCGGGACCCCGCTGCTGGAGGTCGACGACCTGCACGTCGAGTTCCGTACCCGGGACGGCGTGGCCAGGGCCGTCAACGGGGTGAGCTACTCGGTGTCGGCCGGGGAGACGCTGGCGGTGCTGGGTGAGTCCGGTTCGGGCAAGTCGGTGACCGCGCAGGCGATCATGGGCATCCTGGACACGCCGCCCGGGCGGATCACCGGCGGGCGGATCCTCTACCGCGGCGAGGACCTGCTGACCATGGGCTCCAGGGCCCGGCGGTTCGTCCGGGGCCAGAAGATCGCGATGATCTTCCAGGACGCACTGTCCTCGCTCAACCCGGTGCTCAGCGTGGGGTACCAGCTCGGCGAGATGTTCCAGGTGCACCGCGGCGCCAGCCGCAAGGAGGCCAGGGAGAGGGCCATCGAGCTGATGGACCGGGTGCGGATCCCGGCGGCCAGGCAGCGCGTCGGTGACTACCCGCACCAGTTCTCCGGCGGCATGCGCCAGCGCATCATGATCGCCATGGCGCTCTCCATGGAGCCGGACCTGATCATCGCGGACGAGCCCACCACCGCGCTGGACGTCACCGTGCAGGCCCAGGTGATGGACCTGCTGGCCGAGTTGCAGCACGAGTTCCACATGGGGCTGATCCTGATCACCCACGACCTCGGCGTGGTCGCCGACGTCGCGGACACGATCGCGGTGATGTACGCGGGCCGGATCGTCGAGACGGCCCCGGTGCGCGACCTGTACGCGCGCCCCGCCCACCCGTACACCCGGGGACTGCTCGACTCGATCCCGCGGCTGGACCAGAAGGGGCAGAACCTCCACGCCATCAAGGGCCTGCCGCCCAGCCTCCTGAAGATCCCGCAGGGCTGCGCGTTCAACCCGCGCTGCGACCGGGTGCAGGACCGCTGCCTGAGCGAACTCCCGCCGCTGGTGCCGATGGTGGACGCCGAGGGCGCCGAGCTGCCCGGCCGTCGCAGTGCCTGCCACTTCTGGCGGGAGACCCTGCACGGCTGAGGACGCCGGGGCGCCGCCGTCTACCGCTCGAAGCCGACGTTCTCCCAGACGATGTCGGACAGCCCCTGGGCGCCGATGTTGGCGAGGTTGGCGCGGGCGCCGTACAGCTGCGGGCGCTGGTAGAGCGGCAGCACGCCGGCCACCTTCCACAGCTCGCCGTCGGCCTGGTTGATCGCCTCGGAGGCGGTGGCCGCGTCGGGTGCGGCGGCGGCCCGGTCGAGGGCGGCGTCCACGGCCGGGCTGCCCGCGCCGACGTGGTTGGTGCCGCCGTTCTGGACGAAGTCGGCGCGGTTGCCGCTGGCCGGGAAGGGCGTGCCGAGCAGCGAGTAGGCGGTGATGTCGAAGTCGCCGCGGTTGACGTACTTGTCGAAGAACTCGTTGGCGGCGGAGGTGACCGTGGTGACCTTGACGCCGACGTCCTTGAGCGTCCTGGTGGCGCTGTCGGCCTCGCTCTGCGCCTGGGTGACGCCGGCCGGGATGACCATCCGCAGGTTCAGCTCGCGGCCGTTGCGCTTGCGGACGTCGCCGTCGAGCCGCCAGCCGGCCGCGTCCAGCTTGCGGGCGGCCTCGGCGGGGTCGTAGCGGCTGAGGCCGAGGGAGTTGTCCCGGTAGGCGTTCTGGTTGGCGACCAGCAGGTGGTTGTTGAGCGGGGCGGCGGGCCAGTCCAGGCCGTTCAGGTCGGAGCGGATGACGGCGTCCCGGTTGATGGCCTGGAAGACGGCCTGGCGGACGGTCGCGTCGCTGAGCGCCGGGGTGCGGGCGTTGAGGGTGAGCTGGCGGAAGTCGGGCCCGCCGGCCCGGCGGACGGCGGCGCCCTTGGTGCTCTTGATGATCTGGTAGCCGGCGACGTCCGGGCCGTTGTTGAAGAGGTCGATCTCGCCCCTGGCAAAGGCGGGGGCCATGGCGTTGGGCAGCATGGCGTGGAAGACGATCCGGTCCAGCAGCGGCTTGTCGCCCCACCAGGCGGGGTCGGCGACCAGCGTGATGGTCTGGGCGGCGCGGTCCATCCGTTCGACCTTGAACGGGCCGGCGGTGACCGGGATCGCGTCCAGGTAGGCGGAGTTGAACAGCTCCGGGGTGGCGAGCCGGCTCGCGGGCAGCAGCGGGGCGTTGGCGGCGCCGTTGAACATCGACTGCCACTCGGAGAACGGCCGGTCGAAGGTCATCACCGCCTGGAAGTCGTCCTTGCCCCGCTCGACCGAGGAGACCTGTTCGAAGCCGGTGTTGCTGGCGGGCCGGTAGGCCGGGTCCTTCCCGTTCAGCGCCCGCCAGTTGGCTTCGAGGTCGCGCCAGGTGATCGGGGTGCCGTCGGACCAGTGGGCCTTCGGGTTGAGCGTCCAGACGACGACCTGCCGGCCGTCCCGCAGCTCCGCGTGGGCGTCTTGCAGGTAGGCCGGGTTGGCGGTCTGGGTGCCGGCCGCGTCGGAGCGGAAGAAGGTCGGCAGCAGCGGCTTGCTGACGCTGATCGTCGAGGACTCGCTGCCGTCGGTCTGGATCGGCGACCACTGGCGGGAGAACTGGGCGATCGCCAGGTGCAGGGTGCCGCCCTGGCGCAGCTGGGAGCGCTCGCGCGGGTTGACGTCGATCGAGGTGAGCTTGGGGGCCCCGGTGGCGGACGGCCCGTCGGCGGCGGCGCCGCCCTGGCCGGAGGCGCACGAACAGAGCGTCAGTGAGAGCGACAGGGCGGTGAGACCGGCGAGCAGAGCCGTCCGGTGCTGGAGGCGGCGGCTCATCGGCGTGCTCCCCGAGGTGGCTGTGGCGGAAGGTGTGGCGTCACATCTTGCTGACCGGGAGGGGGAGTTGTCGAGGGGCGGGCCGGATGCCGGCCCGCCCCCCGGTCGGTGCGGTCGCTGCTCAGGCGACGGTGAACTTGAAGGTGCGGTCCTTCTCGCCGGTCTTGTCGAGCAGCGAGGTGACGGCGTCCGCGACGTCCTGCGGGGTGATCGCGGCGTTCTGGCCGTTCTTCTTGACCTTCACCTTGTCGAACACGCTGCCCAGCTGGCCGTTCAGCGCGTCGAGGTCCCACTTGGGCACGATCTTGCCGGAGGCGTCCGGGACGAGCGTGAGCGTCTTGGCGGCGACCTGCTTGCCGAAGATCCACTTCTTGGCGCCGGCCAGGACGTATACGTTGCCGTTGAGCGCGGACTTGCCGAGGCTGTCCGCGGCGGCTTGCAGGGCCTGCGGGGAGACCTTGGGCTGGGCGGCCGTCACGGCGAGCGCGATCGGCTGCTCGGGCTTGCCGGCGGCGCGGTCGCGGTAGGCCTGCTCGACCACGTCGAGGGCGCTCGCCGAGTCGACGGCCTGGCCGGCCCGGCCGGGCACCACGACCGGGTCGCCGTTGTCGGCGAACTTGACGTAGCCCTCCTGAAGGCCCTGGCCCGAGCCGGAGGCCAGGGTGTCCAGGGCGGCCTTGAGCTTGGCCCGGTCCACCTTGACGTCCGGTGCGACCGCCTTGGTGCCGCCCTTCAGCGACTTGATGACGTCGACCGGGCTGTAGCTGTGCTGGGCGAGGCCGTCCACGGTGCCCGTGGTGTCGAAGCTCAGCCCGGCGACGGTCGGGTCGAGGTTCAGCGCCTGGTCGCCGACCTTCAGCTTGAGCGGCTGCTGGCCGGTCTTGCCGACGGTCTCGTCGAGCTGGTGGATCGCCTGGTCGCGGCTGTTGCCACCGATGTCGGTGCCGAGCACCACGGTGCCCTTGGGGATGTCGGACTGGTTGAGCATCAGGCCGGTGCCGTACGCGGCGGCGCCGAGGAACAGCACGAAGCCGACGCCGTACACGCCCAGCTTGACCAGCTTCTTGCCGGCGCTGGCCTTCGGCTTGGCCTTGCCCTTGGTCTTGGCGGGCGCGGGCGCGGGCGCGGACTCGGTCCTGGCCGGCTGCGGTGCGGGCCGGGGGCCCGGGGCGGGGGTCGGCAGCGGGGTGAACTCGGTGGCCTCCGGGTCCGGTCCGGGCTGCTGCGGGTGCCCGGGGGCGGTACCGGGGGCGCCGGGGAAGAGCCCGCCGGGGGCCGGGTGGGCGAAGGCGTCCTGGCCCGGCGCGGCGGGGCGCTGGGCGGCGAACGGGTCGGCACCGGCCGGGGCCGAGGCGAACAGGCCGGGCTGCGGGCGGGCTTCGCCGCCGTGCGCGGCGCCGTTCTGCGGCAGGCCCGGTATGGCGGCGGGCGGCGGGGTGCCCTCGCGGATCGGCTCGAAGCCGTCGACCGAGGTGTCCTCCGGGTCCGTCGCGCCGGACGCCGGGCCCTGCGGGCGGGCGCCCGGGCGCGGGCCCTGCTGCGGCCGGCCGTCGGACTGCCGGCCGTTGCGCCGGCCGCCGCTCTGCTGGCCGCCGTTCTGCTGGGCGTCCTGCTGCGGGCGGTCGTCGCGCCGGCCGCGGGCTCCGGCCGTGGGCGCCATCGGGGCGAACGGGTCGGCGGTGGGCGGGGCGAAGGGGGAGGCGGCCTCGTACACGCCGGGCTCCTCCGCCGGGGCCTGCGCACCGGGGCCGGCGGGGAACGGCGCACCGTTCGGGTTCGGGGCCGGGTTCGGGGCCTGGGCCTGGGCGGGCACCGGTCGGCCGTTCGGACGGGCCGCGCCCTGGGCGGGGCGGGCACCGTTCGGATGGGCGCCGGGGGCCGGGGCGGCCGTCGGCCGGGGCTCGGCGGCGGCGGGCGCGGCCGGGGCCTCCGGCGCGCCCGGGGTGTTCGGGGCACCGGCCGGTACGGCGGTCGGCGCCGGCTCGGCCTTCTTCTGCCGGGGCCGGAACCAGGCGCCGGTGGACTCGGCCTCGGACGTCGCCGGCGGGATCGGCGGGACCTGCCACTCCGGCGGCAGTTCCGGCGGGGTGGCCGTGCGGGCGCCGCCCTCCATCACCCCGAGGACGGGGGAGGAGGGCGCGGACCGGTGCCGCGGGCCGCCCGGCTCGGGGGCGGCCGCCGGGGCCTCCTCGCCCGGGCCGTCCTCGTTCTTGACGGTGCTGCGGACCACGACCGGCGGGATCGGGCGCGACCCGGGGATGTTGATCCGGACCCGGGTCGTCAGGGTGGTCTCGGTCTTCGGGCCGTCGTCCTCGCCGCCCGACGCGGCGCCCTGGGCGGCACCGGCCCGGTCGCCGCCCGGGAGCCCCGGTGTGCCGTAGGGCGGGGTGCCCGACGGGTAGGCGTCCGGACCCGTACGCCGGGGCGTCGGGTGGGCGTTGTCAGATTCGCGGCTGCTCAATGCTGCTCTGCTCCGGGTTCGCGGGCGGGCCGTGCGGCGCGACCGCGGTTCGTGGTCGCCGGGCCTGGGCGGGCGGCGGTCGGGTACGGCGTTCTGCGGGACCACCATACTGGGAAGAACAGAGCGGCGAACGGCTTCGGACAGATCCTGATACGTCCGGTTCCTCCGGTATGAGAGTACGGCCGCGCGCTCCTGACTGCGCGTCGTGCGCGGTGCCGTACGTGCCCCGCGGGCGGGTTCAGCGCGGCGGACCGGGCACGCCCGGGAACCAGCTGCCGCGGGTCGGCAGGGTGGCGCAGATCACGCCCAGGACCGAGCCGCCGAACAGCCAGCCGAGCGAGGTGGCGTTGGACCACAGCACGTTGTCGCCCTCCGGCCGGGGCACGATCACCAGCAGCATCGCCATGAACCAGCCGGCCGCGGGCAGTGCCGCGCCCAGCCGGGTGCCGGTGACCCGCAGGCCGCCGTAGAAGGCGGCGCCGGTCGCGGCGAGCGCCAGCAGGACCCCCACGGGCGGCCACAAGGCCTGCACGAAGGATCCGCAGACCGACACCGCGACACCCAGCAGGAAGAACAGGACGTAGGCCGCGATCCGGGCGGCGCGCGGGGGCTGAGGCTCGGCCAGCCGCTCCTCGCGGGTGCCGAGGACGGCCGCCGGGAACGAGCGGCGCGGCGGCCGGGCGGCGGCGGGCTCGGTCATCGGACGCTCTCCTCGGCGGTGGCGGTGGCGGTGGCGGTGGCGGTGGGCAGCGGGTCGGCGGCGGGCGACAGCCCCGCGAACAGGTCGTCCTCGGGCCGCTCCGGCCCGGCCTGGCCGCGTACCAGCTGGTAGTACTCGGTGGCGACCAGCGGCTGGCCGAGGTCGTTGGAGAGCGCGAAGAAGGCGCCGTCCACGGTGATCTGAGTGGCGTGCGCGGCCATCGCGGCGGCCTTGCGCCCGGCGTACGCGGAGCCGTCCAGCACGGTGGTGACCACCTCGTCGGCCACCACCCCGGGAACGTCGGCGGGCCGGGCCGTCCCGGGGAAGGGCGCCCGGGCGGCGGTCTCGGCGAGCCCGGCCTCGATCACCGAGCGGGGCATCCGGTTCCAGTACACCTTGGCGATCCGCCAGGCCGGGCCCAGCTCCGGGCGGTGCGCCGGATCGGCCGCCAGCTCGTACGCGCGCATCGCGACCCGGTGCGCCTGGATGTGGTCCGGGTGCCCGTAGCCGCCGTTCTCGTCGTAGGTGACCAGCACCTGCGGCCGGACCTCGCGGACCACCGCGACCAGGTGGCCGGCCGCCTCGTCGAGGTCGGCCCGCCAGAAGCAGCCGGGCACGTCGTTGTCGGGCAGGCCCATCATCCCGGAGTCGCGGTAGCGGCCAGGGCCGCCGAGGAAGCGGAGGTCGGTGACGCCGAGCGCGCGCATCGCCGCGGTCAGCTCGCCGATCCGGTACGCGCCGAGGGTGCCGTCCCGATCGGCCGTCAGATGGGCCAGCCCGGGCGGGATCACCTCGCCGCCCTCGCCGAGGGTGCAGGTCACCAGGGTGACCTGGGCGCCCTCGGCGGCGTACCGGGCCATGGTGGCGCCGTTGCCGATCGACTCGTCGTCGGGGTGGGCGTGCACCAGGAGCAGGCGGCGGCCGGTAGTCGCGGTCATGGGAGGAAGCCTAACGACCGCCGTGGCGGGGTCAGAGCTTCAGGCCGTTGATCATCCCGGCGAGGTTGCTGGTGACCTGGCTGATCGACGGCGCGATCGAGCTGGACGCCAGGTAGAAGCCGAGCAGCGCGCAGATGATCGCGTGCGCGAGCTTCAGCCCGGAGCGGCGGATCAGCACCACCACGATGACCAGCATCAGCATGGCTGCGGAGACGGACAAAGCCATGTCGGCTCACACCCCTTCTCGGGTGCGCCACCCCCTGGGGAGGGTGACGGTGGGACCGTACGGGACTTGCGGTCGGGCGACCGTGGCCGGGACGGGCCCGACGATCACTCGCCCGACCAGTCATACCCGATGAGTAAGGGGAGCATTACATTCGGTGAGTCTCCACGCGCCGGGGTACGGAGGCACTCGTAGGGCGCATGGGCCGGTCGGAGGGGGTATGGGCGCCTTTGGGGCGTACTCGGGAACGATGCTCCGAACGAGTGATCACCAGGCGCCCGGCAGCGGGAGTACGGCGTCGTAGGGTCTGGTGCCATGACCTCCCACACCCCTGCGGACACCTTCCCCCGGCAGTACGCGCGGACCCTGCGCTACACCGTCGGCGCGCCCCGCTCCTTCTCCGTCGCACCGGACGGCTCGCGGGTCGTCTTCCTGCGCTCCCGATCGGGCGGCGACCGGGCCAACCTGCTCTGGACCCTCGACACCGCCACCGGCGAGGAGCGGATCGCCGCCGACCCGGCCGTGCTGCTCGGCGGCGGCGAGGAGGACCTCTCGCCCGCCGAGAAGGCCCGCCGCGAGCGCAGCCGCGAAGGCTCGGCCGGCATCGTCGGCTACGCCCTGGACGCGGCCGGCCGGCTGGCCGCCTTCGCCCTCTCCGGCCGGCTGTTCACCGCCGACCTGGCCACCGGCGCCACCGCCGAACTGCCCGCCCAGGGCCCGCTGCTGGACCCGCGGGTCTCCCCGGACGGCAGCCACGTCGCCTACGCCAACACCGCCGGCGAACTGCGCCTCACCCGCGCCGACGGCACCGCCGACCGGGTGCTCGCCGAGCCCGACGGCCCGAACGTCACCTGGGGGCAGGCCGAGTTCATCGCCCAGGAGGAGATGAGCCGCGACCGGGGCTTCTGGTGGTCCCCCGACGGCGACCGGCTGCTGGTCGAGCGCGCCGACGACACCCCGGTGCGCCGCTGGTGGATCGCCGACCCGGCCAACCCGCAGCGCGAGCCCGCCGAGGTCGCCTACCCGGCCGCCGGCACCGCCGACGCCGAGGTCGGCCTCTGGGTGCTCGACCTGGACGGCGGCCGCACCGAGGTGGTCTGGGACCGCACGGCCTTCCCGTACCTCGCCCGGGTGCACTGGTCCGCGGGCGGCGTGCCGCTGCTGCTCGTCCAGTCCCGCGACCAGCGCAGCCAGCTGGTCCTCGGCCTCGACGTGGCCACCGGCGCCACCGAGGTGCTGTTCGAGGAGCGCGACGACGCCTGGCTGGAGCTGTTCCAGGGCGTCCCGGCCTGGACCCCGGACGGCAAGCTGGTCCGGATCTCCGACGAGGGCGGCGTGCGGGCGCTGGTGATCGGCGACCAGGCCGTCACCGGGGCCGACCTGCACCTGCGCTCGGTGGTCGCCGTCACCGACGCCGAGGTGCTGTTCACCGCCTCCGGCGGCGCCGCGGAGACCGACCCCGAGCCCGGCTGGATCGCCGTCGGCCGGATCAGCCACGACGGCAAGCGGCTCGGCTGGGAGTCCGCCAACGGCCGTCCGTTCACCTCCGTCACCAGCGCCGTGCACGCGGGCGGGATCACCGTGCGCGCCACCGCCGAGCCCGACCTGCCCGGCACCCTCGTCCAGGTCGCCCGCGACCTGCCCGAAGGCGTGGTCGTCGACGACGTCGCCACCATCGCCTCCTACGCCGAGACCCCGGTCATCACCGCCCGCCCGGTGTTCCGCTTCGCCGGCGAGCGCCGCATCCCGGCCGCCGTCTTCCTGCCCACCGGCTACGACCGCGAGCGGGACGGCCTGCTGCCCGTCCTGATGGACCCGTACGGCGGCCCGCACGGCCAGCGCGTCGTCCAGGCGCACAACCCGCACCTCAACTCGCAGTGGTTCGCCGACCAGGGCTTCGCCGTGGTCGTCGCCGACGGGCGCGGCACCCCCGGCCGCAGCCCGGCCTGGGAGAAGTCCATCGCCTTCGACTTCGCCGGGGCCACCCTCGACGACCAGGCCGACGCGTTGCAGGCGCTCGCCGAGGAGTTCCCGCTGGACCTCGGCCGGGTCGCCATCCGCGGCTGGTCGTACGGCGGCTACCTCTCCGCGCTCGCCGTGCTGCGCCGCCCCGACGTCTTCCACGCGGCCGTCGCCGGCGCGCCGGTGACCGACTGGGAGCTGTACGACACCCACTACACCGAGCGCTACCTCGGCCACCCGGCCGAGCGGCCCGAGGTGTACGCGGCCAACTCGCTGACCGGCTACGCCGCCGGGCTGGAGCGGCCGCTGATGATCATCCACGGCCTGGCGGACGACAACGTGGTCGCCGCGCACACCCTGCGGCTGTCCTCCGCGCTGCTCGCGGCCGGCCGCCCGCACACCGTGCTGCCGCTGTCCGGTGTCACGCACATGACGCCGCAGGAGGAGGTCGCGGAGAACCTGCTGCTGCTCCAGGTCGACTTCGTGAAGCGCGCGCTGGGCCTCTGACACCCAGCCTGACCTGCGGTCGTGCGGCCGGTACCCCTGACCCGGGTACCGGCCGCAGCCATGACATCCGTCATACCGAAGGCACGACGGCGGACACTGCCGCCGCACCCCGCCCGCACGGGACTCTGAGGTGGTGCGAACGACACCGATCGCGACACCGATCGCGACCACGGGCGCGACACCACCAGGGGAGAAGAGCGGGACGATGAGCACCGAAGTGGCCGCCTTCCGCGGCGTCGGCAAGAGCTACGGGCGGGTGCGCGCCGTGGACGACCTCAACCTCGTGCTGCGCCCGGGCGAGACCGTCGCCCTGCTCGGCCCGAACGGCGCCGGCAAGTCCAGCAGCCTTGACCTGCTGCTCGGCCTGCGCCAGCCCGACCAGGGCAGCGTCACGCTGTTCGGCGGCACCCCGAGGGAGGCGATCGCGGCCGGCCGGGTCGGCGCGATGCTGCAGAGCGGCGGGCTGATGGCCGACGTCAAGGTCCGCGAACTGGTCGAGCTCGCCCGCGACGTGCACCCGCGCGGCCGGTCGGTCGAGGAGGTGCTGGCCGACGCCGGGATCACCGAACTGGCCGAGCGCCGGGCCGACAAGCTGTCCGGAGGCCAGGAACAGCGGGTCCGCTTCGCGCTCGCGATCGCGGGAGACAGCGACCTGATCGTGCTGGACGAGCCCACCACCGGCATGGACGTCACCGTCCGGCAGGCGTTCTGGGCGAGCATGCGGGCGCAGGCCGACGCCGGGCGCACGGTGCTGTTCGCCACCCACTACCTGGAGGAGGCGGACTCGATCGCCGACCGCGTCCTCGTCCTGCACCGGGGCCGGCTGATCGCCGACGGCAGCGCCGCCGAGATCAAGGCGCGCGCCGGAGCCCGTCGGGTCGCCTTCGAACTCCACGACGTGGACGGGGAGTTCGACGAAGGCGTGCTGCGCCTGCTGCCGGGCGTGCAGTCCCTGGACGTCACCGCCCGGGTGCCGGGCGTGCGGACCGTCCGGATCCGCACCGTGGACGCCGACGCCAGCGTCGCCGGGCTCTACCGGGCGGGCCTGTACCCGCGCGGGCTGGAAGTCACCGGCCTCGGCCTGGAACAGGCCTTCCTGACCATCACCGGCGCGCAGGACCAGCACGAGGACGCGAAGGAGACCGTGCGATGACCACCCTGATCCGGCTGGAGATCCTGCGGACCTTCCGCAACCGGCGCTACCTGGTCTTCACCATCGCCTTCCCGGCGCTGATGTACTTCTTCTTCACCCACGCCTACGGCTCCTCCCCACTGGCCGGCGGCCTGTCGGCGAAGACCTACTTCATGGTCTCGATGGCCACCTTCGGCGCGGTCGGCGCGGTGCTCACCGGCAGCGCGCAGCGGATCTCGCTGGAGCGCAAGAGCGGCTGGGTGCGCCAGCTGCGGCTCACCGCGCTGCCCGGCCGGGCGTACACCCTCGGCAAGATCGCGGCGAGCTCGGTGACCACGCTGCCGGCGATCCTGGTGGTCTTCGCGCTCGGCGCGGTCCAGGGCGTGTCGCTCGGTGCGGCGCAGTGGGCCGGTCTGGCGGCGGCGCTGTGGCTGGGCAGCTTCGTGTTCGCGGCGCTCGGGGTCGCGCTCGGGTACGCGGCGGCGCCGGACTCGGTGCAGACCATCGTGATGATCACGTACATGGTGATGGCGCTGTTCGGCGGGACGTGGTTCCCGGTGAGCGGCTCGCTGGAGAAGTTCGCCCGGTTCAACCCGGTGTACCTGTACAACCAGCTGGCCGCGTTCACCCAGCCCGGGCACTCCCTGGACACCGGCGCGATCGCCGGGCTGGCTGCCTTCCTCGCGGTGTTCGTCGTCGCCGCGGCGGCGCTGTACCGCCGCGACACCCGCCAGGCATGATGACCGGCATGACCGAGCCGCGCCAGACCCGCCGATCCGACGAGCAGCCGGAGGCGGGTCCGGCGCGCACGTCGTTCATGACCGTCCCGGGCTCGCCGATCGAGACCAGGCGGCAGCTGCTGGTCAAGGTCAGCTGGATGCTGCTGTGGACGATCTACCTGGCCTACCCGGTGGGCAACCTGCTGCACGGCGGGCACGGGACGGCCGCCCGGGTGTTCGGCTGGCTCTGCCTGGCGGTCTTCGTCGGCAGCTACGTCCTGCTGGTGATCTTCCGCTCGATGGTCGGGATGCGGCCCCGGGCCTGTCGGCTGATCGTCGCGATGATGGTCGTGCTCGCGAGCGTCTCGGCCTTCGTCCTCGGTGAGGCCTTCCTGACCCTCTTCACCTACGCCTCGGTGTGCGTCGCCGTGATCCTGCCGGTGCGCTACGCGCTGCCCGGTGTCGCCGCCATGGCCGCGCTCACCGCCACCGTCGGCGTGCTGAGCCACGCCGGCGGCGACACCATCCCCACCCTGGCCCTCACCTCCTTCCTCGCCGGCGCCGCGATGACCGGCATGCAGCGGCTGGTCGCCACCATGAAGGAACTGCGCGAGGCCCGCGCCGCCGTCGCCCACCTGGCCGCCTCCGAGGAACGGCTGCGCCTCTCCCGCGACCTGCACGACCTGCTCGGGCACTCGCTGTCGCTGATCACGCTGAAGAGCGAACTGGCCGGGCGGTTCATGGACGCCGGCAAGGACGAGGCGGCGCGGGCGCAGGTCGCCGACATCGAGCAGGTCGCCCGGCAGTCGCTGATCGACGTCCGGGAGGCGGTGACCGGCTTCCGCCGCCCCACCCTGCCGGTCGAACTCGCCGCCGCCCGCACCGCGCTGGCCGCCGCACAGGTCAGGCTGGAGGCCGCGCCGGAACTGGCCGACACCTGGCCGGGGCTCGCCGACGAGGAGGCGGGCGCGCTGGCCTGGGCACTGCGCGAGGCCGTCACCAACATCGTCCGGCACGGCGAGGGCGCCACCGTCTGCACCGTCACGGCCGACGAGAGCTGGGAGGGCGGCGGCGAGCGCTACGCCGTCCTGGAGATCGCCGACGACGGGCGCGGACCGGGCAAGTCCCAGCCGGGCAACGGGCTTTCGGGCCTGGAGGAGCGACTGGCCCTGGTCGGCGGCCGGCTGGAGGCCGGGCCGGGCGAGCGGGGCCGGGGCTTCCGGCTCCGGGCCTTCGTCCCGCTGCGGACGGTCACCGAGCCGGCCGGCACGGAACCCGGCCGGTCGGGTTGACCGTCCTCCCCGGCATGGCTACCGCACTCATCCTCGGTTTCGACCCGCACACCGTCCCCGGCATGGACGGCGACGGCCTGCGGGCCGTCCTCGACGCCGAACTCGCCCGCTTCGCCGACCACGGCATCGACGCGGAGATGGTCCTGGTCGCGCCCGACGAGACGGCCGGGCCCGCGATCACCGCCGCCCTCGCCGGCCGGGACTGGGACGTCGTCGTCATCGGCGGCGGCATCCGCAAGCCCGAACCCGCCCTGCCCTTCTTCGAGCTCGTCGTCAACCTCGTCCGCCGCCACGCCCCGCAGGCCGCCATCGCCTTCAACACCAGTGGCTCCGACAGTGTCGAGGCCGCGCAGCGCTGGCTCTGACCCACGCCGGATTCCTACGCCGACGGCCGGCCGTCGGCGAGGGCTCGGCCGAACCGGAGCGCGGGGCGGTCGTCGAGGGTGAGTTCGGCGACGACCGCGAAGCCGTTGCGGGTGAGGACGGTCTGCGAGGCGAGGTTGTCGAGGGTGGTGACGGCGGTCAGCGACGTGAGGGCGTAGTCCGCGGCGGACAGCCGGCAGAGGTGGGCGACGGCGGTGGTGGCGACGCCCCGGCCGGTCGCGTGTTCGCCGACGCGGTAGCCGAGTTCGGCGGTGCCGTCGGCGATGTCGACGAGGTTGACGCGGCCGAGGACGGCACCGGCCGCGTCGAGGACGACGTGGAACCGGCAGACGCCGGCGTCCTGTTCGGCGAGCAGGGCGGCGTGGCGGGCCGGGAACTCGGCGAAGTAGGCGTCGCCGCGGTCCGGAACGGTCCGCGCGAACCAGGCGCGGTTGGCGAGCTCGAAGGCCAGCAGGGCGTCGGCGTGGTCCGGGCGGAGGCGTTCCAGGTTCAGCATGCCGCCAGTCTGGCCCGCAGGCCTTCGGCGAGCCAGGCGAATACCGTCCGCGGCCTCTCCGGCACCCCTCTAAGGTCGTGGCCATGAGTGACATTCAGAACGGGGCCCTGATCCGCGTCCTCCTCGCCGAGGACCAGGGGATGGTCCGGGAGGCGCTGGCGGCGCTGCTCGGGCTGGAGGGGGACATCGACGTCGTCGCGCAGGTGGGGCGCGGGGACGAGGTGGTGGCGGCGGTGCTGGCGCACGAGGTGCAGGTGGCCGTGCTGGACATCGAGATGCCGGGGATGACGGGCATCGAGGCGGCCGCCGAACTGCGCCGGAACGCGCCGGGGACGAGGGTGGTGATCGCGACGACCTTCGGCCGGCCGGGGTACCTGCGGCGGGCGATGGAGTCGGGGGCGGACGCGTTCCTGGTGAAGGACGCGCCGGCCTCGGAGCTGGCGGAGGCGATCCGGCGGGTGCTGCGCGGGGAGCGGGTGATCGATCCGGTGCTGGCGGCGGCCGCGCTGGCGGAGGGGGCGAACCCGTTGACGGCGCGCGAGCGGGACGTGCTGGGCGCGGCGGCGGACGGGGCGGTGAACGCGGACATCGCGCGGCGGCTGCACCTGTCGGAGGGGACGGTCCGCAACTACCTGTCGATGGCGATCCAGAAGACCGAGGCCCGCAACCGCACCGAGGCGGTGCGGATCGCCCGGGAGAAGGGCTGGCTCTGAGCGCGCCCCGGCTGGCTCCGAGCGCGCCCCCGGCTGGTTCTGGGCGCGCCCCCGGCTGGCTCCGATCGCGTTCCCGCACGGTCGTCAGTTGAGCCGGTGCCGGGCGGCCCGGGCCTCCTGGCGGACCTTGGCGGCGGTGTCGGGGTCGAAGGTGTCGAGGATCTGCGCGAAGGCGTCCATCTCGGCCGAGCCGCCGAGGAAGTCGCCGGTGCGGACGAGGAGTTCGGCGCGTTCGAGGCGGAGCTGGGCGGGGTGGCGGGGCAGCAGGAGGGCGAGTTCGGTGGCCCAGAGCTGGGTGCGGGCGTGTTCGGGGCGGTCGGCGGCCCAGGCGCGGATGTTGCCGAGCACGCGCAGCACGAGGTCGAGCGGCTGGGCGGGGGTGAGCAGGTCGGGGCTGAACTCCTGCCCGGCGCCGCGGACCAGGCGTTCGGCGTCGTCCGGGTCGAGCAGCCGCCCGCCGTGGAAGGGGTCGGCGAGCACGTACTCGTCGCCGCCGCCCGGCCCGCCGACGGCGACGATGACGTGGCCGGGCAGCGCGATGCCGTGGACGGCGAGCCCGGCCCGCCGCCCGACCGCCATCCACACCAGGGACAGCATGATCGGCAGTCCGCGCCGCCGCCGCAGCACGTCGGGCAGCAGCGAGGATTCGAGCCGCCGGTAGTCGGACTGCCGCCCGTGAAAGCGTTCCCGCCCGCCGAGGACGGCGGCGAGCAGGGCGGCGGTCTCCTCCGGGCCGGCGGGGGCGCGTTCGGCGACGGCGAGCCGGACGGCGCTCGCGTGCCGGTCGAGGGCGGCCTCGCAGGCGGCGAGCAGGGCGTCCACGCTGGGCGGTTCCCCGGGGTCGTCCGGGTCGAGGACCGGGCCGTGTTCGGCGGCGGCGAGCAGGCAGAGCAGCACCGGGTCGGGATGCTCGGCGCGGGCGGCGGTCCGGAAGCGGTCTCTGCTCTGCTCGGTCACGGTGACGGCGACGGCTTTCGTACGACGGGCGGGCAAAAGGCGGGCGAGGAGCGGCGGGCGGGGCGCGGCGGTGCGGGCGGGCGGTGCTACCCCTGGGGGAGAAGGGCGTAGTGGTAAGTGTGACTGGTCGTGAAGCCGAGTCCGTCATAGAGCGCGATCGCCCCGGTGTTGTCCGCCTCGACCTGGAGGTATCCACCGGTCGCCCCCTCCTCGGCGGCCCGGGCGGCGAGCACCGCCATGACGGTCGTGGCCAGCCCGGCCCGCCGGGCGTACGGCGCGACCTCGATCGCGCCGAAGCAGGCCCAGGGCCCGTCGACGACGCAGCGTCCGATCGCCAGCGGCGGCTGTCCGGGGGCGCCCGGCACGGTGGCGAACCAGACCGACGGCCCGCCGTGCAGCACCTGCCGGGCGGCCTGCTCCAGCGCCTCGTCCTCGCCGACCCGGCGGTAGAGCGAGAGCCAGGCCGGGTCGGCGGTCCGGGCGAGCCGGACCCGCTCGGGCCCGGAGCCGGCCCGGGCGAGTCCGGCCAACGGGGCGGTGCGCACCAGGGTGGGCGCGTAACGGGCTCCCAGCCGGTCGAGCTCGGCCCGCAGCTCGTCCGGCGAGCCCGGGGTGATCACCTCGACGTACGCGGGAAGGCCGCGCGCCGCGTACCAGCGGCGGACGGCGGTGAGCGCGTCGGGCAGCGGCAGTCCGGGGTCGCCGAGCGCCTGGACGGAGTTGGCGCGCCGGGTGAACCCGGCCGAGGCGCGCAGCGTCCACGCGCCGAGCGGCTCCTGTTCGACGGCCGGCCAGCCGCGGGCCGCGATCCGTTGGAGTTCGACGGGCGTGGCGGCGGGCAGCGGTGCGCGCCGGGCCGGGAAGAGCGGCACGACCTTGCCCGCGACCAGCAGCTTCTCGGGGAAGGAGACGGGGTCGCCGGTCCGCGGAGCGACCGTCAGTCCATGATCGTCCCACGATGTGAGCACGCCGATCGAATCCCGGAACACCGGCCGGTCGTCCACGAACCCCGAGAGGCGCCGGACGGACACGCGTCGTCCCACGTCAGAGCGATCTATCCGGACCTCCGGACGGTCCTGGGCCGGGCCGCCTGCCGTCATCTGGGCACCTCCTGTGCATTTGCGGTCTCCGACCCGCGATACTAGGGGCGGGCATCGACGACGCCGCGCTCACCGCGCACGCGAGCAGAACAGAACGGGCCGCCACGGCCCTTCCGAGGAGGAACGACAGCGTGACCTACGTCATCGCGCAGCCTTGTGTCGACGTGAAGGACAAGGCGTGCATCGAAGAGTGCCCGGTTGACTGCATCTACGAGGGCGAGCGATCGCTCTACATCCACCCGGATGAGTGTGTCGACTGTGGCGCTTGCGAGCCGGTCTGCCCGGTCGAGGCGATCTTCTACGAGGACGACACCCCGGAGGAGTGGAAGGACTACTACAAGGCGAACGTCGAGTTCTTCGACGATCTGGGTTCGCCCGGTGGCGCCTCGAAGCTGGGCCTGATCGAGCGCGACCACCCCTTCATCGCCGCTCTGCCGCCGCAGAACGCCGACCACTGACGATCGGTGGCATCTGAGCTGTGAACACCAACAGCACGCGCGCGCCGTTCCCGGGTCACCCGGGGGCGGCGCGCCGCCCATCTGGCCGAGGAAGGCTGTCCGACCTCCTGCCGGTCTTCCCCTGGGACAAGCTGGAGCCGTACAAGGCGACCGCGCTGGCCCACCCGGGCGGTCTCTGCGACTTCTCGGTGGGCACCCCGGTGGACCCGGTCCCCGAGGTGATCCAGAAGGCGCTGGCCGCCGCCACCGACACGCCGGGCTACCCGACGGTGTGGGGCCCGGTGGAGCTGCGCGAGGCGATCGCCGGCTGGCTGCACCGCCGCTGCGGCGCCGAGATCGGCCCGCAGGCCGTGCTGCCGACCGTCGGCTCCAAGGAGCTGGTGGCCTGGCTGCCGACCCAGCTCGGCCTCGGCCCGGGCGACCAGGTCGCCTACCCGCGGCTGGCCTACCCGACGTACGAGGTGGGCGCGCGGCTGTGCGGCGCGGAGCCGGTCGAGTACGACTCGGTGGACGAGCTGGACGGTTCGCGGGTCCGCCTGCTCTGGGTGAACTCGCCGTCCAACCCGACCGGCCGGGTGCTCGGCGCGGACGAGCTGCGCCGGGCGGTCGCCTGGGCCCGGGAGCACGGGGCGCTACTGGTCAGCGACGAGTGCTACCTGGAGCTGGGCTGGTCCGCCGAGCCGGTCTCGGTCCTGCACCCGGACGTCTGCGGCGCGGGCCACGAGGGCCTGCTGGCCGTCCACTCGCTCTCCAAGCGCTCCAACCTGGCCGGCTACCGCGCCTCCTTCGTGGCGGGCGACCCGGTGGTGGTCAGGGAGCTGCTGGAGGTGCGCAAGCACGGCGGCATGATCGTGCCGGCGCCGGTCCAGGCGGCGACGATCGCGGCGCTGTCGGACGACGCGCACGTGGCGGAGCAGCGGGAGCGGTACGCGGCCCGGCGCTCGGCGCTGCGGGCGGCGCTGGAGGCGTACGGCTTCCGGGTCGAGCACTCGGAGGCGAGCCTCTACCTGTGGGTGACGCAGGACCGCCCGTGCTGGGAGACCGTGGCCGAACTGGCCGCACTGGGCATCCTGGTGGCGCCCGGCGACTTCTACGGGCCGGCCGGCGAGCGTTTCGTCCGGGTCGCGTTCACCGCGACCGACGAGCGGGTGGCCGCGGCCGTGGAGCGGCTGAACGCGGCCCGCTGACCGACGCCGAAGGGGCCGGTGTTCCGAGAGCGGAACACCGGCCCCTTCGCCGTACCCCGGGCGGGTTACAGCGGCAGGCCGCTGATGCTGCCGCCGTTCACGCCGCCCAGCAGGCCGCCGATCGGGCCGAGCGCGCCGGTGAGGCCGGACAGCGGGTTGTTCGGGCCGAGGTCGGCGCCGCCGAGGCGGTTGGCCGAGCCGTGCTCGGCCAGGCCCAGGACGTCGGTGCCGGGCAGGGCGGGCAGCGCGCGCGCGACGGAGCCGAGCGGCAGCGCGTCGGTGACGGCGTTGGTGCCGGGGACGGCGCCGGCGAGCTTGTCGGCGCCGGGCAGGCCCTTGGCGATGGCGCCGGTCTGGGCGAGCCCGCCGACCGGGCTGGCCGCGGCGCTGCGGGTGCCGACGCCCTTGCCGGTGACGGCCTCGCCGAGCTTGCCGGCCAGTGCGGAGGCGACCTTCGGGGTGACGGCGGAGAGCTGGCCGGTGGTGGCGGCGGTCTGGTCGACCGGGGCGGTCAGCGAGCTGGCCTTCTCGTTCGCCTCGGGGAGCTGGTGGGCGACGATGTTGCCGGCGGCGTCGGCGGAGGCCGGTACGCCCGCGGCGACGGTGGCGGCGCCGGTGCTGCCGGCGGCCTGGCCCAGCTGGTGGGTGGTGTGCTGGAGGGTGGAACCGGTGTCGGTGTTGGTCAGCTGGCCCAGCGGCGCGGCCAGGTCGCTCTTGGGCAGCAGGGCGTCGCCGCCCAGGGCGGACGCGGAGCCGGCCGCGACCAGCGGGGTCGCGCCGGCCGCCACGAGCAGCGCGGCGCTGGCGATCCGTCGCGTGAGGGGGTGAGACATGGGGCTCCTCGGAGGGTCTGGGTCCGTCACGTCCGCCGGGCGGACTGACGGTGTTACCGCTTGAGAAGCCAGATGGTTTCGGCCTGGACCAGGAAAGTGTCTGACCGACCATCGGATCGTAGGACCGGCGTGACGGCGTCTGGAGGGGTCCGTACGGCCCCGTGGACCCGGCCCCGGGCAAGGGGAGTGACGGTTCTCCGGCGGGGCCGCCACGGCGGGCTCCCGGTCCACCGGGGTTGACCGGATTCACCCGTCCGGCGGCCACCCGAACGTCAGTGCGTCAGCCCTTGTCGGACGTGGCGAGGGTGACCTGAACGAGCTTGGTCGACGTCCCGGAGGTCTGCGGCTGCCAGCCGTCCTCCGACTTGGTCTTGCGCCAGATCTTCCCGTCGTAGGCGACCGTCGCTATGCCCAGCTGCTGGGCCTGGGCGACCGCCCAGTGGGCGACCTCCCAGCCGCTCGCCCGCTCGGCGGTGATCCCGCCGTCGGTTCCGTCGGTCGAGGAGGTCAGCGCGGCGGCGGACGGGTCCGGGGTGAGCGAGACCGCGTTCTCGGCGCCCTTGATGGTCGAGGCGTACCCGGTGGCCGGGGTCACGGTGCGGCCGAACTCGCGGCGCACCCGGTCGGACAGCACCTGGGCCCGGTCCGCGGCGGTGGGCTGGACGGCGGCCGGGGAGACGGTGGAGCCCGCCGCGGGGGAGGGCGAGTCGGCCGGATCCGGCTTGGCGTAGTCGTGCACCACGCAGGAGAACGAACCGGGCTCCCGGCCGGCCAGCGCCGAGGTGAGCAGCGTCGCCTTGGTCTCGTGCTTGGCGTACGCCTGCGGGTAGCCGCTCTTCTGCACGGCCTGGGCCGCGTCGGTCAGCGGCAGCCGGGTGTAGCCGGGCACCTTGACCAGGCCGTCCAGGAACTTGTTGGTCGCGTAGACCGGGTCCCCGATCTGCTGCGCCGTGCCCCAGCCCATCGAGGGCCGCTGCTGGAACAGGCCGATCGAGTCCCGGTCGCCGCCCGCGAGGTTGCGCAGCTTGGACTCCTGCATCGCGGTGGCCAGCGAGATCGTCGTCGCCCGGTCCGGCAGTCCGCGCGAGCGCGCCACCGCGGCGATCGTCGCGGCGTTGGCCGCCTGCGGGAGCTCCAGCGTGCCGCTGCCGGCCGCGGTCTTCACCGAGCAGCCCTCGGGCTCGCCCTGTTTGAAGCCGAACCACCAGATGCCGACCACGGCCAGTCCCGCGACCAGCGCGAGGCCGAGCAGGCCGACGATCACGAGCAACAGCGCGCGCAGTGGACCGCGGCGGGGGGGCGCCAACTCCTCGCCCAGCTCCTCGCCGCTCTTTCTCCTGGCCACCGTCGCCCCTCTCGCGCCTTGCTTCTTGATCCGACACCGTACCCACTCGGACGGGTGTGCGGCGCCACCCGGTTGCGGTTGCCGGTCCGCTCGCTCCGGGGCGGGCCCGCGCGCGCCGCGTCACGGAAGCGCCACACGGGGTGCACGCCACGCGGACTAGGCTGGCGCCATGAGCAGCCCGAACCCGACGCCCCTGGACCTCACCCTCGACGGCGGCGCGCTGACCGCCCGGCTCGTCGACTTCCCGTCGGTGAGCGGCGACGAGCAGGCGCTCGCCGACGCCGTGGAGACCGCGCTGCGCGGCTACCCGCACCTGACCGTGGACCGGTACGGCAACAACGTGGTCGCCCGCACCACCCTCGGCCGCCCCGAGCGCGTCCTGCTCGCCGGCCACCTGGACACCGTGCCGATCGCCGACAACGTGCCCTCCCACGTCGAGGGGGACCTGCTCTACGGCTGCGGCACCTCGGACATGAAGTCCGGCGTCGCCGTCCAGCTGCGGCTCGCCGCCACCCTGCCCGAGCCCAACCGCGACCTCACCTTCGTGTTCTACGACTGCGAGGAGGTGGAGGCCCACCGCAACGGCCTCGGCCACCTCGCCAGGGAGCGCCCGGACTGGCTGGCCGCCGACTTCGCGGTGCTGATGGAGCCGAGCGGCGCGGTCGTCGAGGGAGGCTGCCAGGGCACCCTGCGGGCGCAGATCCGGCTCACCGGCGTGCGCGCGCACTCGGCCCGCAGCTGGCTCGGCGACAACGCCATCCACCACGCCGCCGAGGTGCTCACCCGGCTCGCGGACTACCGGCCGCGCCGGGTGGAGATCGACGGCCTGGAGTACCGGGAGGGCCTGAACGCCGTCCGGATCGACGGCGGCGTGGCCGGCAACGTCATCCCGGACGAGTGCGTCGTGACGGTCAACTTCCGCTACGCGCCGGACCGCAGCGAGGCGGAGGCGGAGAAGCACGTGCGCGAGGTCTTCGACGGCTTCGAGCTGACCGTCACCGACTTCGCCCCGGGCGCGCTGCCCGGGCTCGCC
This sequence comes from Kitasatospora sp. NPDC091276, assembly GCF_040684355.1. Classification (NCBI taxonomy): domain Bacteria; kingdom Bacillati; phylum Actinomycetota; class Actinomycetes; order Kitasatosporales; family Streptomycetaceae; genus Kitasatospora; species Kitasatospora sp. NPDC091276. The sequence continues at coordinate 136,846 of NZ_JBFBFU010000016.1, forward strand.
CAGCCGGCCGCCCAGGCCTTCCTGGAGGCCACCGGAGGCCAGGCCCGGGCCAAGTTCGGCTGGACCGACGTCGCCCGGTTCAGCGCGCTGGGCGTCCCGGCGGTCAACTACGGCCCCGGTGACCCGAACCTCGCGCACAAGCGGGAGGAGCACTGCTCGCTGAGCGCCATCGCGGAGACCGAGGAGCGGCTGCGGGCCTGGCTGACCAGCTGAGGTGCCGTTCCGATGATCGGCCGGTCCGACCGGCCGATCATCGGCTGAGCGCCATCTTCCGGTCGCCCAACCGACCTTCCCCTGTTGCCTGAAAACCGGGATCACCGGACGTAGGGTTTCGTCATGACAGGCACAGGAGACGAGAAGCACTACGGACACGGCCCCGAGCAGGTCGGCGCGCCGCGGAAGAAGAAGGCCTGGCCCGAGAAGCAGAAGGGCCCGGTGCTGGTGCGCCGGGACCAGGTCGGCACGAGCACCACGGACCAGCGGCTGCTGGACACCACCGGCCCGACCGACTGGCTGCACACCGATCCGTGGCGGGTGCTGCGGATCACCTCCGAGTTCGTCGAGGGCTTCGGCGCCCTCGCCGAACTCCCGCCGGCGATCAGCGTCTTCGGCTCCGCCCGGACCCCGGCCGACTCGCCCGAGTACGAGGCCGGCGTGGCCATCGGCCGGGCCCTCGCCGAGGCCGGCTACGCGGTGATCACCGGAGGCGGTCCGGGTGCCATGGAGGCCGCCAACCGCGGCGCCTCCGAGGCCGGCGGCCTCAGCGTCGGCCTCGGCATCGAGCTGCCCTTCGAGCAGGGCCTCAACGAGTTCGTCGACCTCGGGCTGAACTTCCGTTACTTCTTCGTCCGCAAGACGATGTTCGTGAAGTACTCCCAGGGCTTCGTGGTCCTGCCCGGCGGGCTCGGCACGCTGGACGAGCTGTTCGAGGCGCTCACCCTGGTGCAGACGAAGAAGGTCACCCGCTTCCCGGTGATCCTCTTCGGCAGCGCGTACTGGGGCGGCCTCTACGAGTGGCTGAAGAACACCCTGGTCGCGCAGGGCAAGGCGGCCCCGCACGACCTGGAGCTGTTCCACATCACCGACGAGATCGACGAGGTCATGAAGATCCTCGCCGACACCCGCCGGCCGACCAACCAGATCTAGGCCGGACAGGCCTGGGCCCCCGGCCCTCCGGGCCGCCTACGCCAGCCCCCGGCGGGCGACCGCCGGGGGGCGGGTGCCCCGGATCGAGGCGACCATGTCCAGCACCTGGCGGGTCTCCGCGACCTGGTGGACCCGGTAGACCTGCGCGCCCAGCCAGGCCGAGACCGCGGTGGTGGCCAGGGTGCCGAGCAGCCGCTCGTTCACCGGCCGGTCCAGCGTCTCGCCGACGAAGTCCTTGTTGGACAGCGAGACCAGCACCGGGAAGCCGGTCGCGGTCATCTCCGGCAGCCGCCGGGTGGCCTCCAGCGAGTGCCGGGTGTTCTTGCCGAAGTCGTGCCCCGGGTCGATGATCACCGCGTCCCGCCGCACACCCAGCCCCACCGCCCGCTCGGCCAGCCCGACGGTCACCCGCAGGATGTCCGCCATCACGTCCTGGTAGCCGATCCGGTGCGGCCGGGTGCGCGGCTCGGCGCCGCCCGCGTGCGTGCAGACCAGCCCGACGTCGTGGCGCGCGGCCACCTCGGCGAGCTTCGGGTCCACCCCGCCCCAGGCGTCGTTCAGCAGGTCGGCGCCCACCTCGCAGACCGCCTCGCCGACCTCGTGCCGCCAGGTGTCGACGCTGATCACGGCCTCCGGGTGGCGCTTGCGCAGCTCGGCCACGAAGGGCACGGTGCGCCGCAGCTCCTCCTCCACCGTGACCTCGTCACCGGGCCCGGCCTTCACCCCGCCGATGTCCAGGATCGCCGCTCCCTCGGCCATCGCGCGGTCGGCGGCGGCGAACGCGGCCTCGTCCGCGAAGGTCGCCCCCCTGTCGAAGAACGAGTCCGGCGTCCGGTTGACGATCGCCATGATCACCAGCTCGTCGTCACCGAATTCCCGCGGTCCCAGGCGCAGTGCCACCGATGTCTCCTCCACAGCTGCTGCGGGTGCGATGATGGCCCCCGGCCTCACAGGGACCATGCTGTCATGATCAGTTTGGTCGGGGGCACTTCGCAGCAGGCCGGCCGGGAGTTCGGGAGGACAGCTCGTGTTCTGGGTGATCGTGGTCGCCATGGCCGTGGTGGTCGGCGGCGCCGCGCTGGTGGCGCTCGGCGGGGGCGGCTCGATGCCGGAGGCGGTGCAGGACCGCATCGCCGCCCGGCTGCCGCAGGACCGTCCGCTGAGCAAGGCGGACGTGGACGACCTGCGGCTGCCGATGGCCGTCCGCGGCTACCGGATGGACGAGGTCGACGACGTCCTGGACCGCCTCGGCGCCGAACTCGCCTACCGCGACTCGCGGATCGCCGAACTGGAGGCCGCCGGGCACCTGCGCGGCGCGGTCGAGGCGACCGACGGCCCGGACGCCGGCGCCGAACCGCTGCCCGGCCTGGAGGAGTTCGCGAAGGTGGTCGAACCGGCCGTCGCGCTCACCAAGGAGCGGCCCGAGCAGGAGCGGCCCGAGGACGCGAAGCCGGTGAACGACCGGTGACCGCTCCCGCCGAGGGCGCGGTGCTCGGCGCGGACGGCCTGCGCCGCTGCGCCTGGGGCGAGTCGACCGACGACTACCGCGCCTACCACGACACCGAGTGGGGCCGTCCGGTGCACGGCGACGACGCCCTGTTCGAGCGGGTCTGCCTGGAGGCGTTCCAGTCCGGGCTGTCCTGGCTGACCATCCTGCGCCGCCGGGAGGGCTTCCGGTCCGCGTTCGCCGGCTTCGGGATCGCCGCGGTCGCCGAGTTCGGCGAGGCGGACGTGGAGCGGCTGCTCGCCGACACCGGCATCATCCGCAACCGGGCCAAGATCGAGGCCGCCATCGCCAACGCCCGGGTCGCCCGCGACCTGGACGGCGGGCTGGACGCGCTGATCTGGCGGTTCGCCGGAGCCCCGGACCGGCCGGCCCCCCGCACGATGGGGGAGGTGCCGGCCGTCACGCCCGAGTCGACCGCGCTCGCGAAGGCCCTGAAGAAGGAGGGCTTCCGCTTCGTCGGCCCGACCACCGCCTACGCCCTGATGCAGGCCTGCGGCCTGGTCGACGACCACCTGGCGGACTGCCACGTCCGCACCGCGCGCCCGGTGTGATCCGAAGAGGGCCGCTGGGCGCGCCCTAGCGGCCCAGGTAGGTCGGCTTCTCCTTGGCGATGAAGGCGCGGACCGCGATCCGGTGGTCCTCGCTCTCGCCGGCCAGGGTCTGCAGCTCGTCCTCCTTGTCGAGCAGTTCGTCCAGCGAGTGCGAGGCGCCGTACGCCAGCGACTCCTTGATGGCGCCGTAGGCCACCGTGGGGCCCGCGGCCAGCTCCCGGGCGAAGGCCCGCGCGGTGGTGGCGAGCTCCCCGGCCGGCACCACCCTGGTGGCCAGGCCCAGCTCCAGCGCCTCGGCGGCCTTGACCGTCCGGGGCAGCATCAGCAGCTCGGTGGCCCTGGCGTGCCCGACCAGCCGGGGCAGCGTCCAGGAGGCGCCCGAGTCGGCGGTCAGGCCGATCCCGGCGAAGGCGGTGTTGAAGCCGGCCCGGTCGGAGAGGACCCGGAAGTCGCAGGCGAAGGCCAGCGAGGCGCCCGCGCCGGCCGCCACCCCGCCGACCGCGGCGACGGTCGGCTTGCGCATCCCGGCCAGCGCCCGCACCAGCGGGTTGTAGTGCTCGGCGACGGTGCCCAGCGGGCTCTGGCCGGTCTCCTCGGCCCGCTTCAGCGCCGTCAGGTGCTCGTTCAGGTCCTGCCCGACGCAGAACGCGCGCTCGCCGGCCCCGGTCAGCAGCACCGCCCGCACCGCCGGGTCCGCGGCCGCGGCGGCCACGGCGTCCCGCAGCGCGACCTTGGTCGCGACGTCCAGGGCGTTCATCGCCTCCGGGCGGTTGATGGTGATGACGGCCAGGCCGCCGTCCAGCTCGTACAGCACGGAATCGGACATGGGCGAGGGCTCCCTGTGGTCGGCTCGGTGTCGGTCGTGTGCCAGGATGCCGGAGCGGACGGCCGGGTGGGGAGTGTGAGGTATCGCACCTTTCGACGGCCCGCGCGCCGCCGCCACGCCGGGGCTTATGACGGCAATTGCGGCGCTTGGGGGCGGTCCGGCCGATGTTGCACCGAGAGTGATGTTGGTCATCAGCCCGTGGCATGCGGGATAATGGCTTCCGATCAATGCGTTCGATACCGGCGGTGGACGGACTGCCGGTGCGTAGCTGAGCGGTTGCAGGAAGGGGAACGAGCATGGCGGCCATGAAGCCGCGGACGGGTGACGGCCCGCTCGAAGTCACCAAAGAGGGACGGGGCATCATCATGCGCGTTCCGCTCGAAGGCGGCGGACGCCTTGTGGTGGAGCTCACACCTGACGAGGCCGACGCCCTCGGCGAGGCCCTGAAGAAGGCCTGCGGCTGACCGCAGCGGGTGCTCGTCATCTCCTGGAGATGTGCTGCCGGGCCCGGGTACGACGTCATGTCGGCCCGGGCCCCGCGGCGTTTGGGGCCCTGCTCGGCCGCCCGGTGGCCGCCGTCCGGGGCGGCGGGGCCGCCGCCTGACGGTCCGGCTGCCTGACGGCCCTGCCGCTCGACGGTCCTACCGCTTGATGGCGCAGAGCAGCCCGTCCGAGACCGGCAGCAGCGCCGGCAGCAGCGCCTCGCTCTCCCGGACGTCCCGGACCAGGTCGCGCACCGCGCCCGTCTGGGGGTCCTGCAGCTCCGGCTCGGCCAGCCGGCCCTCCTGGAACACCCCCTCGAAGCAGACCATCCCGCCCGGCCGCAGCAGCCGCATCGCCTCCAGCAGGTACTCCCTGGACTCGGCCGGGTCGCCGTCGCAGAACACCAGGTCGTACTGGCCGTCGGCGAGCCGGGGCAGCACCTCCAGCGCCCGGCCCGGTATGAACCGCGAGCGGTTGGCCGCGAATCCGGCCGCGTGGTACGCCTCGCGGGCCAGTTGCTGGCGCACCGGCTCGGAGTCCACCGTGGTGAGCACGCCGTCCGGCCGCATGCCGCGCAGCAGGTAGACCCCGGAGACGCCCGTCCCGGTGCCGATCTCGGCCACCGCCTTGGCGTCCAGTGCCGCGGCCAGCAGCCGCAGGCACGCCCCGCCGCTGGGCCCGATCGCCCGTATCCCGGTGCGCGCGGACTGCGCCCGGGCGTAGGTCAGCACCGCGTCCTCGCCGACGTAGGTGTCGGCGAGGGCCACACGCGCGGGCCCGAACTCGCTGATGGCTGCCTCTTTCGGAGCCCCGGGTTACGGCCCGGTGCCGAGGGAAGTCGATATTTCCTGGCACAGATTACTGGCCGACCGGGAACCGCGTACGGCGGCGGGCCGTTGTCACGAAGGACCGGGTACGGGAGACCTCCCGGGCACTTTTATCCGGGCTTGACGGGTGAGGTGGATATGGTGGTGGCCCTGCTGGGCAGAAGAGCCGACCGAGGAGGTGTGGCCGAGGGCGACGTCCCCGTGCGGCGGCACTCCCGCGGCACCGCGTCGGCCCGTACGCCGAAGCCCGTGATGAACCAGCCTGCGCACTCCGACCTGGACCAGCCCGCCGCCGCGACGCCGGCCGCCGGTACCACCGAGGCCCCCGCCCTCGCGACCTTCACCGAGGGCCCCGACGCGCAGACCTGGACTCCGCCCTCCTGGGAGGAGATCGTCGAGGCGCACAGCGCCCGGGTCTACCGCCTCGCGTACCGCCTGACGGGCAACCAGCACGACGCCGAGGACCTCACCCAGGAGGTCTTCGTCCGGGTGTTCCGTTCGCTGTCCACCTACACCCCCGGCACGTTCGAGGGCTGGCTGCACCGGATCACCACCAACCTGTTCCTGGACATGGTCCGCCGCCGCCAGCGCATCCGCTTCGACGCGCTCGGCGAGGACGCGGCCGAGCGGCTCGCCTCCCGCGAGCCCAGCCCGGCCCAGCACTTCAGCGACACCCACTTCGACGCCGACGTGCAGCACGCCCTGGACACCCTCGCCCCGGAGTTCCGCGCCGCCGTGGTGCTCTGCGACATCGAGGGACTGTCCTACGAGGAGATCGCCGCCACGCTGGGCGTCAAGCTCGGCACCGTCCGCAGCCGCATCCACCGCGGCCGCTCGCACCTGCGCGCCGCGCTCAAGCACCGTGCCCCCGGCTCGGCCCCCGGGCGCGAGCGCCGCGGCGGCTCGGAGGAGCCGGTGCCGGTCGGCGCCGCCGTCGAGGGCGCGCTCGCGCCGGGTGCGCGCGGACGGAGGCGATCGTGAGCGGAACCGGCCGGTCCGGGCCGGGCCAGCCGGATCCGTCCGGCCGGTCCGCGGCCAGGCGGGGCTGGGCCCTGCCCGGCCGCCGCGGCGGCGACGAACCGGGCGAGCCCGTCCTGCCCGCGCTGCCGCTGCCGGGCGAGACGGCGCTGCGCGCGGTGCCGGTGCGCCCCGCCGAGCCGGCCGCCGAGGAGCACCACCTCGGTGAGCGCCTCTCCGCGTTCCTGGACGGCGAACTCGGCCACGACTCGCGCGATCGCGTCCAGGCCCACCTGGCGACCTGCCCGCAGTGCCTCGCCGAGGTCGACGCGGGCCGGGCCGTCAAGCACCTGCTGACCCGCACCGGCACCCCCGGCCCGTCCTCCGGCCTGATGGCCCGGCTGATGGCCGTCGGCGGCCTGCCCGAGGACGATCCGGCGGACGCCGACTGGCCCGTCCGCCGCGGCAGCCGCGGTGACGACGACGACCTGCCCGGCGGCGGGGTCGCGGCCGGCGGCACGCTCGGCGGCAGCCGGCTCACCGGCGGCTCCTTCGGCCGCGGCGCAGGCGCCTCCTTCGGCGCGGGCGCGCTCGGCGCCGACACCCCGGTGCCCGGGGTCGACCCGCGGGCGTTCGGGCGCGGCGGCGCGGTGCTGCGGCCCCTGATGGGCCGGCGCAACGGCCGCCCCGAGGCCGCGGCCCGCCCCGAGAGCACCGTCCGGCCCCGCCCGGCCGCCGCCGTACGCTCCGCCGCGCCGCGCGGGCGCCGCTTCGTCTTCGCCGCCGCGGGCGCCTTCTCGGTCGCCGCGGTCACGCTCGGCGGGGTCGGCGGCCTCAGCGCGCAGAGCGAGGACCAGCACGGCAACCCGGTCAGCACGGTCGGCAACAGCGGCGGCACGGGCCGTAGCGGGGGCCTGGTCCCGATGACCGCGCAGATCCCGGTGGACTTCCCGGCCCACCCCGTCGCCGCGACCCGCGACGCGACGCCGCCGCCGGCCTCGGAGCGCAACTCGGGCGGCCTGCCCGCACTGCGCCAGCAGACCCGCTAGGCCCTGTCCGTACCTAGAGCGCCGCTCGCGCCCCGGTCGCGACGATCTCGGCCATCGGCAGGTCTTTACCACGGCTTCATCGCAGCGTGGACCATGGACCCGCCGATGGCCATTACCCTGTAGGGACCGTCGTCCGACGAGCTAGGGAGCTTAGGTGTTCAGCGATGTAGGCGGGCTGGAGATCCTGACCCTGGCCGTGATGGCGATCATCATCTTCGGCCCCGACAAGCTGCCGAAGCTGATCCAGGACACCATGGGCTTCATCCGGAAGGTCCGTTCCTTCGCCGACAACGCGAAGGAGGACATCCGCAGCGAGCTGGGCCCCGAGTTCAAGGACTTCGAGTTCGAGGACCTGAACCCCAAGACCTTCGTCCGCAAGCAGCTCATGGGCGGCGAAGAGGACCCGCTGGGCCTCAAGGAGATGAAGGACTCGCTCGACATCCGCTCGGTCCTGGACGACAAGCCGGCGGCGCCGGTGAACGGCCGCAGCGGCAGCGTCAGCTTCGAGAAGGCCGCCGCCCCGGTGGCGGCCTCCACCGGGGCGCCGTTGCAGCCCGGCGAGCGGCCCCCGTTCGACCCCGACGCGACCTGACCGGCCCCCGGTCACACCCCGTACGACCACGCCACCGCCCCGCCCGGCCGCCCCGCTGAGCGGGGCGGCGGCGTGTGCGCCGCTATTGTGCTGATTGTTCCCGCTGAGCCGTCCGTCACATTCCGCGCTGTCGCGGACCAGGAACGGCTCCCGGGAACGCCGCGGTACGCCACGATGGGAGCGCGCCACGGCAGGCAAACGTGTGTTTGAGGAGGCCCGGGGATGGACGCGACGAGTCAGGCGGTGGGGACGACGGCCACGGCCGGCGGCCCGGTGGTCGGCGGGCAGGCCGGCCCGGCGGACCCGCTGGTGCCCTACCTGTCCGCCGACTTCCCCTGGTACGGCCTGGACGACGGCTGGACCGGCCGCCGCTACCTGATGCAGGCCGGCGCCGGAGGCCCCCGGGCCGGGGCGCCCGGCAGCGTCGACTACGGCAGCCTCGGCCACGGCGAGGAGCCGGCCAGGCAGTACGAGCCGCGCGACATGCGCAGGTTCGCGGTCGTGGTCACGGTGGCCCGCCGGGACAGCCGCCGCAGCGCCGACAACACCGGCACCCTGGAGGCGACCTCCGCCTCCTCCGCCGCCTGGCTGGCCGGCTCGGGCCTGCTCGCCTCGACCTGGCCCGGCCAGCTCGACCGCGCGCTGCGCCAGGACTGGCTGGACCAGCAGAGCACCCTCGCGTGGGACCTCGCCGACGACCTGGCCGGCCCCGGTTGGTCCACCCTCAGCCTCCCGGTGAACGGCCTGCCGCAGCCCTTCCGCTACCGCGAGTCCGAGTACGGCTGGGTGCTCGCCGGCGAGGCCCCGGGCGTCCTGCTCGGCGCCTACGGCCGCGGCGTCAGCGCCTACGGAGCCGGCTTCGCCACCGCCCCCGACCTGACCGCCTACACCCGCCCGTAGGGCGCGAGGGCGCGGCGACGCCGAGTACGCCGAAGGGGCCGGGTGGTCGAACCACCCGGCCCCTTCGGCGACGCGTCGTCAGAACTTGTTCTTCGGGGTCAGCCCGAGGGAGAGCCCGGAGAGGCCGCGCTGGCGGCCGCCGAGCTTGCCGGCGACGGCGCGCAGGGCGGCGCCGGCCGGGGAGTCGGGGGCGGCGAGCACGACCGGGCGGCCGTCGTCGCCGCCCTCGCGCAGGCGCACGTCGATCGGGATCGAGCCGAGCACCGGGACGGTCGCGCCGACGGTGCGGGTGAGCGCGTCCGCGACGGTCTGGCCGCCGCCGGTGCCGAAGACGTCGATCATCTCGTCGCAGTGCGGGCACGGCATGCCGGACATGTTCTCGATCACGCCGACGATCTTCTGGTGGGTCTGCACCGCGATGGTGCCGGCCCGCTCGGCCACCTCGGCGGCGGCCATCTGCGGGGTGGTGACGATCAGGATCTCCGCGTTGGGGACCAGCTGGGCCACCGAGATCGCGATGTCACCGGTGCCGGGCGGCAGGTCCAGCAGCAGGACGTCCAGGTCGCCCCAGTAGACGTCGGCGAGGAACTGCTGGAGCGCGCGGTGCAGCATCGGGCCGCGCCAGACCACCGGGGCGTTGCCCGGGGTGAACATGCCGATCGAGATGACCTTCACGCCGTGCGACTGCGGCGGCATGATCATGTCCTGGACCTGGGTGGGCCGGCCCTCGACGCCGAGCATGCGGGGCACGCTGTGGCCGTAGATGTCGGCGTCCACGACGGCGACCTTCAGGCCGTCGGCGGCCATCGCGGCGGCCAGGTTGACCGTGACCGAGGACTTGCCGACCCCGCCCTTGCCGGAGGCGACGGCGTAGACCCGGGTCAGCGTGCCCGGCTTGGCGAACGGGATCTCCCGCTCGGGGGCGCCGCCGCGCAGCAGCTGGGAGAGCTCCTTGCGCTGCTCGTCGCTCATCACGTCGAGCTCGACCTCGACGCCGGTCACACCGGGCACGCGGCCGACCGCTTCGCGGACCCGGGTGACGATGGTGTCGCGCATCGGGCAGCCGGAGACGGTCAGGTAGACCGCGACGCGCACCACGCCGCCCTCGGCGATCTCGACCGATTTCACCATGCCGATCTCGGTGATCGGGCGGTTGATCTCCGGGTCGTTGACGGTCGCCAGCGCCTGGCGTACGGACTCCTCCGTGACGCCGGCCGCGACCTCTGTCTCGTTGGCCATGCCTTGATGGTACGGCGCTCGGGGGATCCCCCAACCCGACGGTGGCGTGCCGCCGGTCACAGCGTCTCGGAGGGCTCCCGGCGCTCCTCGATCTCCTTGAGCAGGGACTGGAGTTCGGAGCGGATGAAGTCCCGGGTGGCGACCTCGCCGAGCCCGTGCCGCAGTGCCGCGACCTCGCGGGTCAGGTACTCGGTGTCCGCGATGTTGCGGTCGCTGCGGGCCCGGTCCTGCTCCATGTTGACCCGGTCCCGGTTGTCCTGGCGGTTCTGCGCGAGCAGGATCAGCGGGGCCGCGTAGGAGGCCTGGAGCGACAGCACCAGGGTGAGGAAGATGAAGGGGTAGCTGTCGAAGCGCACGTTCTCCGGCAGCAGGGTGTTCCAGGCCACCCAGATGATGATCACCACCGTCATCCAGACGATGAAGCGGCCGGTGCCCAGGAAGCGCGCGATCCGTTCGGAGAGCTTGCCGAACGCCTCCGGGTCGTAGGCGGGCAGTGAGATCAGCCCGGGCCGGGCGGTGCGGGGCTGGTCGAGCCGGGTGCGGGCCGGGCCGGCCACGGAGATCTCGGCGCGCCGCTCCCGGCCGCCCTCCCGGCCGCGCAGCTCGCGCAGCTGGCGCAGTTCCCGCAGTTCGCTCTGGAGGCGTTGGCGGGGGGACTCGTCCCGCCGCCCCTTGCGGTCAGCGTCCACCGTGCACCTCTTCCCTCGTGCCGTCCGTGTCGTCGTGGCCGTGCAGGACGGACTCGCGCCAGTCCTCCGGCAGCAGGTGGTCGAGCACGTCGTCGACGGTCACCGCGCCGAGCAGGTGGTCGGCCTCGTCGACGACCGGCGCGGACACCAGGTTGTAGGTCGCCAGGTAGCTGGTGATCAGCGACAGCGGGGTGTCCGGCGGCAGCGGGTCCAGGTCGTCGTCGACCAGCGAGCCGACCAGCACGTACGGCGGCTCGCGCAGCAGCCGCTGGAAGTGCACGGTGCCCAGGTACTTGCCGGTCGGGGTCTCGTTCGGCGGCCGGCAGACGTACACCTGCGCGGCGAGCGCGGGCTTGTGGTCGGAGACCCGGATGCGGGCGAGCGCCTCGGCCACGGTCGCGTCCGGCTCCAGCACGACCGGCTCGGTGGTCATCAGACCGCCGGCGGTGTTCTCCTCGTACGACAGCAGGCGGCGGACGGGCTCGGCCTCGTCCGGCTCCATCAGCTGGAGCAGCCGCTCGGCCTCGTCGGCGGGCAGTTCGGAGAGCAGGTCGGCGGCGTCGTCCGGGTCCATCGCCTCCAGGATGTCGGCGGCGCGTTCGTCCTTGAGCTTGCCGATGATCTCGACCTGGTCGTCCTCGGGCAGCTCCTCCAGGACGTCGGCGAGCCGCTCGTCGTCGAGCGCGGCGGCCACCTCGGCGCGGCGCTTGGCGGACAGGTGGTGCATGACGCTGGCGAGGTCGGCGGCGCGCAGCTGGTCGAAGGTGGCGAGCAGGTTGGCGGCGCCCTGGTCCTGCTCGGGCAGCGTGAAGCCGGTGACGTCCTGCCAGTCCAGGGTGAGCCGCTCGCCCTTGCCCTTGCGCAGCCGGCCGGCCCGGCCGATCTGGACGAAGACCTTGCTGATCTCCCACTCGCGCATCCGGGTCTGCACCATCCCGACGTCCAGCACGGTGACGTTCTCACCGGTCTTGGACCAGGTGACGGTGCGGTCCAGCAGTTCGGCGAGCACCAGGGTCTCGGACGGGCGCTGCTCGAAGCGCCGCAGGTTGATCACGCCGGTGGCGAGCACCTGGCCGGACTCCAGGCTGGTCACCCGGGTCATCGGCAGGAAGATCCGGCGCCGGCCGACCACCTCGACCACCAGGCCCAGGACCCGCGGCGGGCGGCCGCTCAGCCGCAGCGAGACGACGACGTCACGGACCCGGCCGACCTGGTCGCCGTTCGGGTCGAAGACGGCGAGGGCGGAGAGGTGGGAGATGAAGACCCGGGTGCCTGGCCCTGCCATGAACTCCCTCGACTCGTTCGATGCCGTGCCGGGTACGCCGGGGCGCACCTGCGGGCAAGGCTACCCGCGTGTCGCGAGCCCGGCCCGACGAGGCACGGTACACAGCCGAGGAGTCCCGGGCGTGAATCTTTAGCGGCGCTTGAACAGCAGTTTGGGCAGGCCGGCCGGGACGGGGCGGCGGGTGGTGGCCGCGGTGGGCATCGGCCGGGTAGCGTGCGAGACGTCCGGCATCGCGCCCGGACGCTCGGTCAGCGCACCGGCGGGCTCCAGGCGCAGCACCCGGCACTCGCGGGCCCAGCGGTCGGTGATGGTGTCGGTGTCGGGCGCGTTCAGCCGCTTGCCCTTGAGCTCCTCGACGGCGCCCAGCCAGGCCTCGCCGCCGGGGGCCAGCTCCGAGACCCGGGCGCTCCAGCCGGTCAGCCGGCCGCCCTTGTCCTTGCTGCGGACGGTCACCACCGCGCCGGATCCGGCGGTCAGGCCGTGCAGCGGCTGCTCGCCGCCCTCGCCGACCACCACCACGGCGCCGTCGTGCCAGGCGTGCCAGAGCGGGCGGGCCTGCTCCTGGCCGTCGGCGCGGACCCAGAGGAGGCCGGACTTCTTCGCGGCCTCCTCCAGCAGGGCCTGGTCGAGGAAGTCGTCGGCGGTCGCGGCGGCGGGCGTACGGTCCATGGCGCCCAGCGTACGACCTCCGCCGTCCACGAGTTGTCTCAGCCGTCGGGCGACAGTTCCATCGGATCGCCACGGGCCTTACCGTAGGAGCGCCCGGCCCCGGCCCGGTTCAGCCCGGTCCCCGCCTCGCCCCAGCCCACGTGACCAGCAGAGGAGCGCCGTGCCCGCCGCCCGGCCCGCGACCGCCCCCGCACCAGCCGCCACCGCCACCGCCACCGAGCCGGCACACCCGCTCCCCACCGCCGACCTGCTGCTGCTCGCCGTCTCCATCGCCGGCATCTCGCTGTCCGGCCCGCTGATCAGCGCCACCGCCGCGCCCGCGCTGGCGATCGCGTTCTGGCGCAACGTCATGTCGGTCGGCGTCCTCGGCCCGTACGCGCTGCTGCGCCACCGCGCCGAACTGCGCGGGATCGGCCGGCGGGCGCTGCTGCTCGCGATCGCGGCGGGCGCACTGCTCGCCGTGCACTTCGCGCTCTGGATGCCCAGCCTGCGGATGACCTCGGTGGCCTCGGCGACCGCCCTGGTCACCACCACCCCGCTGTGGACCATCCTGCTGATGCGCCTGCTCGGCGTCCGCGCCCCCCGGATGGTCTGGCTCGGCACGGGCGTGGCCTTCGCCGGCGTGCTGGTGCTGACCGGCGTCGACCTCTCGCTCTCCCCGCGCGCGCTGCTCGGCGACGCGCTCGCCCTCGGCGCGGGCCTGGCCGCCGCCGGGTACGTGCTGCTGGGCGCGGAGGTCCGCAAGACCGTCAGCACCACCGCGTACACGCTGGTCTGCTACGCCACCACGGCGGCGGGCCTGCTGGCGATCTGCCTGGTCGCCGGGACGCCGCTGGCCGGCTGGCCGGCCGGGGTGTGGTGGCAGATCGTGCTGCTGATGGTCGCCGCCCAGCTGCTCGGCCACTCGCTGAGCAACCGCGTGGTGCGCACCCTCGGCCCGTCGATCACCTCCACGGCGATCCTGCTGGAGACCCCGGGCGCGGCCCTGATCGCCGCCCTCTGGCTCGGCCAGTGGCCCCCGGTGGCGGCGTATCCGGCGGTGGTGCTGATCCTGGTGGGCCTGGTCCTGGTCGCCCGTGGCGGCCGGCGGTAGCGGCCGGCGGGCGCCGCGGGCGGCTACAGCCAGCCGTTGCGGCGGAAGCCCCGGTACATCCCGACGCAGATCAGGATGATGGCGGTGAGCACCATCGGATAGCCGTACTTGTGGTGCAGCTCGGGCATGTACTCGAAGTTCATGCCGTACACGCCGGTGATCATGGTGGGCACGGCGAAGATCGCCGCCCAGGCGGTGATCTTGCGCATGTCCTCGTTCTGCGCCACCGAGACCTGCGCCAGATTGGCCTGGAGCAGCGAGTTCAGCAGTTCGTCGAAGCCGTGCACCTGCTCGGTGACCCGGGCCAGGTGGTCGGCGACGTCCCGGAAGTACTTCTGGATGTCCGGGTCGACGAGGCGCTGCAGCGGCTCGGACAGCTGCTGCATCGGGCGCAGCAGCGGCACCACGGCTCGCTTGAACTCCAGTACCTCGCGCTTGAGTTGGTACACCCGGCCGACGTCGGCGCTGCGCCCGCCCTTGGCCGAGAAGACGCCGTACTCGATCTCGTCCACGTCGTTCTGCAGCCGCTCGGAGACCAGCAGGTAGTTGTCCACGACGTGGTCGGCGATCGCGTGCAGCACCGCGGACGGGCCCTTGGCGAGCAGCCCGGACTCGTCCGCGTCGGCCTCCAGCCGGTGCCGCAGCTCCTGCAGCGAGCCGTGGCCGCCGTGCCGGACGGTGATCACGAAGTCCCGCCCGGCGAAGACCATCAACTCGCCGGTCTCCACCACCTCGCTGGTCGGGGTGAGCTGGTCGTGCTCGACGTAGCGGATGGTCTTGAAGACGGCGAACAGCACGTCGTCGTAGCGCTCGACCTTGGGCCGCTGGTGCGCGTGCACCGCGTCCTCGACCGCGAGCGGGTGCAGGCCGAAGCGCTGGGCGATGCCCTCGAACTCGGCCTCGGTCGGTTCGTGCAGCCCGATCCAGCTGAACGAGCCGTCCCCGTCCGGGAGTTGGTGCGCGGCCTTGATCCGGCGGGCGGCCTCGCGGGGGCTGCAGGTCTCGCCGTGGCGCTTGCCGTGCTGGTACACCGCGCAGTCGACGACCGCCGAGCCGGCGCCCGCCGGGACGGCGTCGTACGCGCCGGCCGCGGAACGGCGGCGGTTGGTGCGGACGGCGGCGCGCAGGCTGTTGATCATCGACATGGCAGGCTCCCTGGAACAGGAGCCGCCGCACAGCGGCGTCGGGGTCCCCCCGTCGGAAGGCGGGAGAGGAGCGGGCGGCCGTGGTGCGACGGCGAAGAACACCGGTGAAGGGGGGTGAGGGTGCTCTCCCGGCCGGTTCGTCCGCGTCCGGCCTGCCCGGGCTACCTCGGCTGGATCAGCCGGTTCAGCCTGCGTGGCGAGGGGTACGGGGAAGTCGGGGCCGGGTAGAGCTGCCGGTACTGCATGGTCGGCCGGTATCCACCGCAACCACCTCCTTCGTGCCGCCGCCCCGGGAACCTGAGGATTCCCGGTGGCCAGTCGCTCACCCTAACATCTGACCGACCATCGGCGCCCCGGGCTTTCCCGAGGCTTTGCCCGGGCCGCCCGCACACGGCCGGCCCGCCCCCGGGGGTTACGCTCACCGGCATGGCGCACGACTTCCCGCTCTTCGGCGAACCCCACGGCGGCAGCTCCCCGGCGCTCTCCCGGGAGGCGGTGCTGGCCGCCGTCGAGGCCCGGCTGATCACCACCTTCGGCGAGCCGAGCGGCCGCGCCGCGGTCACCTTCCTCGGCACCGACCGGATCGAGGTGCTGCGCTTCGGCCCGGACGCCGACGGCCTGGTCCGGTACGCGACGCTCGGCATGTCCGCCGCGCCGATGGCCGACCCGACCGCACCGGTGGCCGACCAACTGCGCGGCCCGCGCGCCGAACTGGTGCTGACCGTCCGCGGCGGGCGCGACAGCGTGCTGCGCAGCCTGGCCACCCTGGCCGCGACCCCGCAGGTCGAGGGACTGGTGGTGGCCCCCGGCGGCTCGCTGGACCTCGGCGCCCCGCTGTGGGACGGCGCGCCGTTCACCTCGGTGCTGGCCGCCGAGCCGGGCGGCCTGGTGCCGGACCTGGAGCTGGACGAGCCGGCCGACCCGGTCCGTTTCCTGCCGCTGCTGCCGATGACGCCCAACGAGGCCGGCTGGAAGCGGGTGCACGGCGCGGCCGCGCTCCAGGAGCGCTGGCTGGAGCAGGGCGCCGACCTGCGCGACCCGGACCGCCGCGGCGTCCGGCTGGACTGACCGGGGCTCAGGTCACGGGTCTCCCGTCCTGGCCGCGCGCTCCTACCGCGCCCCCGCACTCCGGCGCGCGGCCCTCAGCCGCCGATCGGCTTCGCGCCGGTGGCCTGCGCCAGCAGCGCCTCGTACACCGCGGGATCGGTGGTGTGCTCGCCGAGCCGGACGGTCTTGCGGCTGCCGTGGTAGTCGCTGGAGCCGGTGACCAGCAGTCCCAGCTCGTCGGCCAGGCCGCGCAGCCGCACCCTGGTCTCCTCGTCGTGGTCGGTGTGGTCGACCTCCAGCGCCGCCAGCCCGGCCGCCGCGAGGTCGGCGATCACCTGGTCCGGGACGGTCCGCCCGCGCTTGACCGCGCCGGGGTGGGCGAACACCGGCACCCCGCCGGCCGCCCGGACCAGCCGGACCGCCTCGATCGGGTCGGTCTCGTGCTTGCGGACGTCCGCCCGGGCGCCGTTGGCCAGCCACTCGGCGGTGAAGGCGTCCGACACGGTGGCCACGACGCCCGCCTCGACCAGCGCGCTGGCGATGTGCGGGCGACCGACCGAGCCGGTCCCGGCGATCCGCTGCACCTGCTCCCAGCTGATGTCCGCGCCGAGTTCGCGGCAGCGCTCGACGATCGCCCGCCCGCGCCGGAACCGGTCGGTGCGCACCAGCTCCCGCTCGCGCGCGAACTCCGGCTCGTCCGGGTCGAACAGGTACGCCAGCAGGTGCATGCTGACGCCGCCCACCACGCAGGACAGCTCGGCGCCCGGGACGACGGTCAGCCGGCTGCCGTCCGGCAGCGCGCGCACCGCCTCGGCGGCCTCGGCGTGGCCCGCGACGGTGTCGTGGTCGGTGAGCGCCACGACGTCGAGGCCCGCGGCCACGGCCGCCGCGACCAGCTCGGTCGGGCTGTCGGTACCGTCGGAGGCGTTGCTGTGGGCGTGCAGGTCGATGCGCACGGGGCGGACTCCTGAGGGCTCGGGGTGCCGCCCAGGATAGGACAGGGCGCCGGGCCCCGGCCGGACAGGACCTATCCCAGCAGGCGGGGGGAGAGGGCCCCGCAGGGGAGCAGGTCCAGTTCGGCGCCGGCCTCGCGCAGGTCGGTGAGGACGAGTTCGTCGTACATCACCAGGGCGGACTGCTCGGGCCAGGCGACGGCCCAGAGCCAGAGGCCGCGGGCCTCGCCGACGAACACCGCGCGGTCGACCGGGGCGTCCGGGACGTGGAACATCGGGGTGGGCCGCCCGGCGGCCAGCAGTTTGGCGTCGGCGGGCTTGTAGAGGCCGACGGAGTCGCCCGGGTCGGGCCCGGGCATCCCGGCGTAGCGGGCGCCGAGGCCGACCCCCAGCTCCTCGGCGACGAGCACCAGCTCGCCGAAGCCGCCGAGCGGGGCCGGTCCGGAGCAGGCGACGGCGGTGGCCCGGGCGCCGGAGACGTCGTCGCCGACGTGGGCGATGCCGGTGTAGAGCCAGCCGACCGGGAGCGGCCAGGGCAGCCAGACGGGGACCTGCGAGCGGGCGACGGCGACGCCCAGGGCTTCGACGCTCGGTGGCAGCACGGGCTGCATCGGGTGCACGGCTCCGTGCCGGTCGCACTGCCAGGTGTCTGAGAACAGACCGGGGGCGCGGACCCGACCGGCGCACCTCGGGCAGCTTGGCTCGCCCCTCATAGGCGACAACGCTCCTCCCTCCGGACCGCCGCGTCAAGGACGATCACCCGTACGGAGGGCTCGGCGGCACCTGTCGGTGGCGGGGCCCGTTCGGCGCGGGTGGGGCGGCGCGGCACGGGCGGTTCCCGTTGGGGGATGTCCCGTGGCGGGCGGCGGCAAACGTCTACGGGCCCAGGGCCCGGACGCACTGACGCCCTGTCATCGGCGATCGCGGTGACAGGGCGTCAGTCGGGTATCGGAACGTCCGGATCGGACGCTCCCGGCTCGTCGGCGGCGGGTGAGGGCTCCCGGTCGGAGGCGCCGCGCGTGGTCAGACGGTCGGGCACGGGCGGATGAGCAGGCGCTCACCGGTGCGGGCGGCGGCCTGGACGAACTCGCGGACGGTCTCGGCGTCGGCTATCAGGCGGTCGGCGGCGGAGCCGTTGGCGTCGTCCAGTCGGACGATCTCGAAGCGCATGGTCTTCGTCATGGGCGTCTCCTCTTCTTGCCCCGTCGGTCGGGGCGATTGCGGCTGAGTGGGTACCAGCCCTTTCGGGGTCCTGCGGGTCCGGCGGTGCGGCCGGATCGTTCGGTTCGTACGTGCGGCGGTCTGCTGCGGCAAGGGCTCCCCCTGCTTGCCTGGTGCGGCTGGTGCCTCGTGAACCACGGTGACGTGGTGGTGCTTCCGGGCCGTTGCCCGACCGTGAAGTCCAGGTTTCGGCTGATTCGCGCCGACGCGGAGGCCGGCGATGATTCCCGGACAGAATCAAAGATTACCGTAACTAACGACTTTTGTCCTGTGTTGAGGACGGTCGAACTTCGAGAAGTGGTTCAGACCACTCTCCGGGACCGGTGCGGCTCAGGCCCAGAACGCGGCCAGCGCCTCGGCCGTGGCGGCCGGGCGTTCGGCGTTGGGGGAGTGGCCGGCGTCCTCGACGACCACCCGGCGGGCCCCCAGGCGCTCCGCCATCCCGGTCTGCTCCGGCACCGGCCAGGCGTAGTCCCGCACCCCGGACAGCACCAGCACCGGCAGGTCGGCGGTGGCGGCGGCCAGCTCCGCCACCCGGTCCGGCGCGGCGACCAGATGGCCACCGGTGACGCTCAGCGACAGCGGTACGTTGGCCAGCCAGCGGCGGTGCAGGAACTCCGCGACGGCCGGCTCCGGGCGCTGCTTCTGGTCCCCGCTGCCCTCCTCCATCTGCCGCATGACCTGCCAGATCTCCTCCAGGCTCATGACCGGCAGCACGTCCAGCAGCAGCTGGGTACGGGCCGCCTCGGCCGGGTCGATCGCGCCCGGGCCGGTGGACATCAGGGTCAGCGAGCGCCACGGCGACGGGCCGTCCGCGGCCGCGGCCAGCACTGCCTCCCGGACCACCTGGCCGCCGAAGGAGTGCCCCAGCAGGTGCGGCGGGCCGTCGTCGGCGGCCACGGCCTCGGTGAGCGCCCGGACGTCCGCGCCCAGCGCCTCGACGGCGTACGCGGCCGGGTCGTCCGGGCCGCCGGTCTCGAACTGGCCGCGCTGGTCGACGGCGGTCACCCGGTAGCCGGCCGCCGCCAGCGGCTCCAGCAGGGCGATGAAGTCCTCCTTGCTGCCGGTGAAGCCCGGCACCAGCAGCGCCGAGCCGCGCACCGGCCCGTCCGGCTCGGCCCGCAGCGCGGCGAACCCGCCGCGGCTGGTCGACAGCCGCAGCGCGCGGGCACAGCGGGGAAGGGTGAGGAACGGCGGCGTGCTCATGGGCTGCTCTCCTGCGGGCGACTGGCCGGTGACCCCGACCCTATCCAGCCTGTGCTGGAACGCCGGAACGCCGGAGGGGGCGGGCCGGACCGCGAGGGGCCCGGCCCGCCCCCTCCGGGACGGGGTGCGTCAGCTCTCCGGGGTGGCCTCCGGCGCGGCGGCGGCCTTGCGGGCCCGGGTGCGCTTGCGCGGGGCCGGGACCTCGGTCGCGGCGTCGGCGGCCGCAGCCTCCGGAGCCGCCGGGGCGGTCGCGGCCTCGGCCTTGGGCTTGCGGGTGCGCGTCCGGGTGGCGGGCTTCTCCGCGACGGCGGCCTCGACGGCCGGGGCCTCGGCGACGGCCTCGACGGCCTCCGCCTTCGGCTTGCGGGTGCGCGTCCGGGTGGCCGGCTTCTTCGCGACGGCGGCCTCGACGGCTTCGGCGGCTTCGGCGGCCGGAGCCTCGGCCGGGGCCTCGACGGCCTCCGCCTTCGGCTTGCGGGCGGCGCGCGTCCGGGTGCGGGCGGCCGGCTTCTCCGCGACGGCGGCCTCGACGACGGCCTCGGCGGCGGCCACGACGGCCACCGCGGCCGGAGCCTCGGCGACCGGAGCCGCCACGGCCGCCTCGGTCACCGCGACGGCCTCGGCCACCACGGCGGCCTCGCCGGCGGCGGCGCCGCGCGAACGGCGGCGACGGCGGCGCGGGGCCGCCTCGCCCTCGGTGCCCTCGACGGCCGGGGCCGCGGGGGCCTCGACGACGGTCCCGGCCTCGCCCTCGGCGACCGCGGAGCCGCCCCGGGTGCGGCGGCGCTCACGGGTGCGGCGCGGCTTCTCCTCGGTCGCCACGGCGGCCTCGGGGGCGCCGGTGCGGCCGGAGCCGCTGCGCGGGCCCTTGGCCCGGGCGGTGCGCGCACCGCGCCCGCCGGTCTCGCCGAGGTCCTCGACCTCCTCCGCGCCGAGCCCGGCCCGGGTCCGCTCCGAACGCGGCAGCACACCCTTGGTGCCCGGCGCGATCTTCAGCAGCTCGTACAGGTGCGGCGAGGTGGAGTAGGTCTCCTCCGGGTCGTTGAAGGTCAGCTCCAGCGCCTTGTTGATCAGCTGCCAGCGCGGGATGTCGTCCCAGTCGACCAGGGTGACGGCGGTGCCCGAGGCGCCGGCCCGGCCGGTGCGGCCGATCCGGTGCAGGTAGGTCTTCTCGTCCTCGGGGCACTGGTAGTTGACCACGTGCGTGACGCCCTCGACGTCGATGCCGCGGGCGGCGACGTCGGTGCAGACCAGCACGTCGACCTTGCCGTTGCGGAACGCGCGCAGCGCCTGCTCGCGGGCGCCCTGGCCGAGGTCGCCGTGGACGGCGCCGGCCGCGAAGCCGCGCTGGGTCAGCTGGTCGGCGACGTCGGCGGCGGTGCGCTTGGTGCGGCAGAAGATCATCGCCAGCCCGCGGCCGTCGGCCTGGAGGATGCGCGAGACGAGCTCGACCTTGTCCAGCGAGTGCGCGCGGAAGATGTGCTGCTCGATGTTGGCGACGGTGGTGCCGGTGTCGTCCGGGGCGGCGGCCCGGATGTGGGTGGGCTGGCTCATGTACCGGCGGGCGAGGCTGATGACCTGACCCGGCATGGTGGCCGAGAACAGCAGGGTCTGCCGCTTGGCCGGCAGCATGGTGATGATCTTCTCGACGTCCGGCAGGAAGCCGAGGTCGAGCATCTCGTCGGCCTCGTCCAGGACCAGCGAGCGGACCTTGGACAGGTTCAGCTTCTTCTGCCCGGCCAGGTCCAGCAGGCGGCCCGGGGTGCCGACCACGATGTCGACGCCCTTGGCGAGCGCCTCGACCTGCGGCTCGTACGCGCGGCCGCCGTAGACGGCCAGGACGCGCACGTCGCGGACCTTGCCGGCGGTCTGCAGGTCGTTGGTGACCTGGGTGCAGAGCTCACGCGTCGGGACGACGATGAGCGCCTGCGGGCCGTCGGAGAGCTGCTCCTCGGTCGCCCGGCCGGCGTCCACGTCGGCGCGCACGACGCACCGCTCGATCAGCGGGAGGCCGAAGCCGAGGGTCTTGCCGGTGCCGGTCTTGGCCTGGCCGATGACGTCGTGGCCGGTCAGCGCGACCGGGAGGGTCATCTCCTGGATGGGGAAGGGGTGGACGATGCCGACGGACTCGAGCGCCTCGGCGGTCTCCGGGAGGATTCCCAGATCCCGGAACGTCGTCTTGATGGGTTCAGCGGTGGTGGACAGGGTGCTGCCTCTTCCGTGTGAAAGGGGCCGAGAGCGAGCGGCGGGCGGGCAGCCGCACGGCTGCGTACGGGCCTGGCGGCCCTGATGCAGCTGAGCGGACGCACAACCGCGCCGGTCCCTGCGGCCGGCCGGTGCGCGCTGCCCTGTGCGGGGCGCGTCGCCGGCGGCGTCGGGGAGGATTCCCATGAGGGACCTGCGCGGGACCTTCGCCAGGGGGCGCGGTCTCGGCGGCCCTCGCTCGGCCACTGATGCGGTGCCAAGGCTTGAAGTCCAAGCCATGGTCGGAGCCGATCGGCTCTCCGACCGGGCATCCGCGTACGTGAGTACCCGTGGCTCCGGTGCGGACACGTCCGGATGGACGGTGCCGCTTCGGAGCGGGCTTGCGCGGGACACCGAGACGGCGGTGACACCGTGCGAACACGACGGGGCTCCGTACCACCATACAGTCAGGCGACGACTCGAACACGTGACGCGTCTGACATTGCCCCTCCCGACCCGGGCCGGAAGGGGTGTTCCGGCCGGTCACCCGGGCGACCGGCCGACGGCCGGCCAGGGTGGGTCCCCCGGGCCGGCGGGACTAAGGTGGCGGGTCATGGAGACCCATGGTGAGACGCAGGACGCCGCAGCCGGCTCGATCGGGGACTGGGCCGCGTGCTCGGCCGACCCCGGCTACCGGGCGGCGGTGCTGGACCTGCTCGGCGCACTCGCCTACGGCGAGCTGAGCGCCTTCGAGCGGCTCGCCGAGGACGCCAAGCTGGCGCCGGACCTCGCCGACAAGGCGGCCCTGGCCCGGATGGCCTCCGCCGAGTTCCAGCACTACCAGCGCCTGCACGACCGGCTCGCCGAGATCGGCGCCGACCCGCAGGAGGCGATGCGCCCGTTCGTCGAGCCGCTGGAGCTGTTCCACCGGATGACCGCGCCCTCGGACTGGCTGGAGGGCCTGGTCAAGGCCTACGTCGGCGACGCCATCGCGACCGACTTCTACCGCGAGGTCGCCGTCCGGCTCGACGACGACACCCGCGACCTGGTGCTCGGCGTCATGTCCGACACCGGGCACGCCCAGTTCGCGGTGGACAAGGTGCGCCAGGCCATCGAGGCCGACCCGCGCTCCGGCGGCCGGCTCGCGCTGTGGGGCCGGCGGCTGATGGGCGAGGCGCTCAGCCAGGCCCAGCGGGTGGTCGCCGAGCGGGACGCGCTGTCCAACCTGCTGGTCGGCGGCGTCCAGGTGCAGGGCTTCGACCTGGTCGAGGTCGGCAAGATGTTCAACCGGATCACCGAGGCGCACACCCGGCGGATGGCCGCCCTGGGCCTGGCCAGCTAGGGCCTGCCCGGCCCGGGCGTCCGGCCCGGGCGTCAGGCCGGCCGGTGGCGCCGGGTGCGGTGGACACCGGCCCGGTGCGGGTGGTGCCGGTGCGCCGGGGCCCGCCCGGCGGCGAGGTCCGGCCGGGCCAGCGTCGTGGTCAGCACCGCCGAGGCCAGCGCCGCTGCCGCGATCGACGCCGCCGGGTAGCGCCCGTCCAGGCAGAAGTGCGCCACCGTCCCGCCGAGTAGCGCCGCCGCCAGGGCGGTGCCCAGGGTCAGGGTGCGGGCCGCCCGGAAGTACGCGGGCCGCGCCAGCAGTGCGGCCAGGCCCGCGGCCAGGCCGACGAGGGCGAAGGCGATCGACTCGACCAGCAAAACTGCCTCCCGGGGACGGGCGCGCGGCGCCGACGGCCGCACTGTCGCCGTACCCCGGCCGACCCGGCCGTACACGCAACGGTGCCCCGCTCCCTGGGGGAGCGGGGCACCGGGTGAGCAGCTCGGACGACGCCTCAGGCGGTGCCGAAGCCGACCTTGCGGGCGGCCTGCTCGCCGATCTCCACGTACGCCAGGCGCTCAGCCGGGACGATGACGCGGCGGCCGTGCTCGTCGGTCAGCGCGAAGAGCTTCTCCGAACCCTCCAGCGCCTTGGCGATCGCGCTCTGGATCTCATCGGCACTCTGCGTGCTCTCGATCACGATCTCGCGCGGCGTGTTCTGCACGCCGATCTTGACCTCCACGGCTTCCGTCCCTCCGGGGTTGCAGCCTCCACGCGCGGACACCCCGACCGCCTGGGACAAGCGTTCGCGACGACCGCGCCGTACGGCTTCACCATAGAGCACGGGATCACCGCGGCGGCGAAGGTCGGTGGATCACCCCTGCTAGAGGGCCTCTCCGCCCTCCGAGGTGGGGTGCATCGGGAAGCCCTTCAGCCCGCGCCAGGCCAGGCTGGCGACCAGTCGCGCCGCCTCGTCGCGCGGGATGTCCAGGCCCTGCGACAGCCAGTACCGGGCGGTGATCTGGGCCAGGCCGCAGACCCCGGCGGCGAGCAGCTTGGACTCCGCCTCGGGCAGGTCGGTGTCCTCCTGGATCACCTTGCTGACCAGCGTCGCGCTCGCCTCGGAGGCCCGCTCGACCCGCTCGCGCACGGCCGGCTCGTTGGTCAGGTCCGACTCGAAGACCAGGCGGAACGCGCCGGACTCGCTGGAGACGTAGTTGAAGTACGCCTCCATCGTCGCGGCCACCCGGAGCTTGTTGTCGGTGGTCGTCGACAGTGCGTCGCGGGTCGACTCGACCAGGGCGTCGCAGTGCTTGTCCAGCAGCGCCAGGTACAGCTCCAGCTTCCCGGGGAAGTGCTGGTACAGCACCGGCTTGCTGACCCCGGCGCGGTCGGCGATGTCGTCCATGGCGGCCGCGTGGTAACCCTGCGCGACGAACACCTCCTGGGCGGCACCGAGCAGTTGTTCACGGCGGGCGCTTCGCGGCAGGCGGGCACCGCGCGGGCGCTCCTGCGCCTCCTGGATGGCCGTCACGGCGCTCCTCACTTCGGTTGTTCGGGGCTGGCAAGAGGGCCGATTCTACTTTTCGGTAACCGCTTCCGCGTTCGGCGGGAGTGAGAAAAGGACCTCGGCCTCCTTGTCAGGAGCCCACAATACGGCGCTGACCTCGGCGTCGGCAGGGGTGTGACAGGGGCCGGAACGGCCGTCCGGGCCGTCGGAATCCGAACCTCGTGACGCACCGCACCGGCGGCGTCACCGAGCGCGGAGCGCGGGCCGGCATCGTGGACCCGGGGCCCCTCGCGGCGGCGAACAAGGCCACTCCCATCGTCCGCCATGAGGGGGGAGGCCGGCGACCGGCGCCCGGCCGCCGGCACCGCCCGGTAACGGCCCGGTTCGGGGCGAGGTCACGCCCGTTCACTCGTTCAGGTGGCAACCAGGCATGTGACCGATGGATTGCCCGGGCCCGGTCCTACCTTTCTGCTGTCGGACCGAACAGGTGTGGGGGAGGCCGCGGACGCCGGGGAAATCCGGAGGGCGGCCGCACCCAGGGGGCCCGGCGGGTCGGGCCCGACCCGCCGGAACGGGCGTGCGCCCGGGGGAACGGATCGCGGGAGGGGCGCGGCCGGACCGTCGGGCCGGACGGCCGCACCACCGCTCGGTGGTGCCCCGCCCCGGGGGAGCGTCGCGGTGTCGTACCCGACCGACCGGACTCCTCGCCCCCGGACCGTCCCCGCCGCCGTGCGGGGCCGCCCCGGTGGCCACTCAAGCCGCTCAAGCCATCCGTCGATCCGCCCGCCCGTGATCCGCCCGCCCGTGATCCGCTCTGCCCTGGAGGTCTCCCGTGCGCATCGCCCTGCTCACCGAGGGTGCCGGCCCACATTCCCGGCGCGGCGCCGGAGGCTGGTGCGACCGGCTGGCCGCGGGCCTGCCGGAGCACGAGTTCGGGCTGTACCTGCTGACCGGCCAGGGCGGCCAGGGCACCGCCGAGCGGCTGTCGCCCGCCTGGCGCGGGGCCCGCGAGCTGGCGCTGTGGGGGCGACGGCCGGGCGGCCGGGTGCCCGGCACGCTGCGCGGACGCCAGTACGCCCGGGCGTACGAGGACCTGGTCAGAGCCCTGGTGCTGCCGGGGGAGCGGGCCGGCTTCGGAGCCGGGCTGTACCGGCTGGCCGTCCTCGCCCGGGAGGACGGCACGCTGCCCGCCTTCCTCGCCTCCGCGCACGCCCGGCGCACCCTGGAGCGGGTCTGGCGGCTGCCGGGCGCGGAGACCTCGGCCGGGCAGCCGCTGGTCCGCGACGTGCTGGTCGCGGCGGACCTGCTGGAGCAGTGCCTGCGGCCGCTGTCCGCGCCCTGGTACGGCACCGGGCCCGACGGCCTCGGCGGCGCCGACCTTTGCCACGTGGTCGGCGGCGGCCCCGCGGCGCTGCCCGCGCTGGTCGCCCGGTACCTGCACGGGGTGCCGTTCGTGGTCACCGAGCACGGCCTGCACCTGCGCGAGCAGTACCTCGGCCACCGCGAGGCGCCGTACCGGTGGCCGGTCCGGGCGCTGCTGCTGGCGTACTTCCGGGCGCTCACCGAGGAGACCTACCGGCAGGCGGCCGTCCTGACCCCCGGCAGCGCCCACGACCAGCAGTGGCAGCGCCGCTGCGGGGCCGACCCGGCGCGCACCCGGGTGGTGTACGAGGGGACGCCCGCGGTGGTCCGCCCGGCGGCCGGGCCCGAGCCCGCCGTGCCGACCCTGGTGTGGGCGGGCGCGCTGGAGCCGGGGCGGGACACCGAGCTGATGCTGCACGCCTTCGCGCGGGTGCGCGCCGACCTGCCGAGGGCCCGGCTGGTGATCCACGGCGAGGAGGCCGCGCCCGGCTACCGGGCGCACTGCGCGGCGCTCGCCGAGCGGCTCGGACTGGCCGCGGCGGTGGACTTCGCCGGGCGGCCCGGCTCGCTCGCGGAGGTCTGGGAGGGCGGCACGCTGGCCGTGTTCTCCGCGCTGTCCCAGCGCAGCCCCCGGCTGCTCGCGGACGCGATGCTCAGTGGCCGGGCCGTGGTGTCCACCGACGTCGGGGTGGCTCGCGAGGTGGTCGGGCCGACCGGGCTGCTGGTGCCCGCCCGGGACCCGCGCGCGCTGGCCGGCGCCTGCCTGGCGCTGCTGCGCGACGAGGAGCGGCGCGCCCGGCTCGGGCTGGCCGGGCGGCTGCGGGCGCAGGAACGCTTCGCCGTGGAGCCGGTGATCGGCGCCTTCCGGGAGATCTACCTGGAGCTGGTCTCGCAGTACCCGGCCTTCCCCGGCGGCGGGGCCGGCGGCGCGGCCGGGGAGCCACCGCGACCGTTCGCCCGGCCCGCCGAGTACTGGCTCGCCGACGGCCGCCGCGCGCCGGACGGCCCGGGCGGCCAGGGTGCCCCGGACGCGGGGGACGGCCCCGGCGGCCGCCACAGTGCCGGGCCGGCCGGGTCCGAGCGGTCGGAGGACGGGGGCGGCGACGCCGGCGCGCAAGAGCGCCCCGGCGCCCTCGCGGAGGCCGTCTGATGGCGGGCGGCGCGGCGCCGGGCGGCCCCGGGAGCCCGGTGGGGGACCCGGTGCGCGAGGTGATGGCCGAGCACCGGGCGCTGTGCGAGCGAGCCGTCGACCCGCTGGAGATCGCCGCCGGACTGGAGGAGGCCGGGCTCGGCCCGCAGGCCGCCGCGCGCTGCCGGCACGCCGACCTGTTCTCGCTCGCCGAGGAGCTGTACGCGCGGGTGCCCCGCCGCCCACCCGTGCCGGAGCCGCCGCGCGGCCGGGAGTGCGCCGCCGCCACCCGAGCGACGCTGACCGCCGCCGCGCTGGCCGCGCTGCCCTGCGCGGCCGTGGTCGCGCTCGGCGCCCGCTGGCCGGTGCTGCTGCCGGCCGCCGTCCCGCTGGTGCTGGTGCCCGCCTTGGCCGCGGACCCCGCCGCCGAGCCCGGCCCGCCGGACACCCGCCCCTGCGGCGCGGTGGACGGGCTGGGCCCGGCGCGGGCGCCGCGGCGGGCCGGCTCCCGGTGGAGCCCGGCGGCGCTGGGGCACGGGCTGGGCCTGGCCGCGCTGCTGCTGCTCCCGCTGGCCGCGGCGGACGGGGACCGGCGGCTGACCGCCGCGCTGGTGCTGGCCGGGGCGGTGTCGGCCGGGTC
Organism: Kitasatospora sp. NPDC091276; assembly: GCF_040684355.1. NCBI lineage: Bacteria > Bacillati > Actinomycetota > Actinomycetes > Kitasatosporales > Streptomycetaceae > Kitasatospora > Kitasatospora sp. NPDC091276. Next base: position 164,374 of record NZ_JBFBFU010000016.1, read on the forward strand.
GGCCGAGCGGGCGGCCCGCTGGTACCGGCAGGTCGGCCGCGGCCATCTCGGCGCGGCGGCCACGCTGGCCGAGTTCCGGTCCCGGATGCGGCCGGTGCTCCCGGTGGCGGTCGCCCTGCACCTGGCGGTGCTCGCGGTGCTGACCTTCGCCGCGCTGGCGGTGCTGACCGTCCTCGCGCCGCGCCCCGGGCCGGGCCACGGCGGGGGCCTGCTGCACCTGGCGGCCGAACGGGCCGGCGCCGCGCAGTGGGCGGCGCAGGGCGTGCTGGGCCTGCTGCTGGTGCTGCCCGCGCTGCTGGCCCGCTGCGGCCGGACGGCGGCCGCCGCGGCGGGTGCGCTGGCCGGGCCCGCCGTGGCGCTCGGGCTGCTCGCCCTGGGCCGTTCCGGGCCGACGGCCGGGGTGCTCGGCGGCGGCGCGGTCGCCGCGGTGCTGCTGGCGTACGCCTGGGCCGTGCTCGGCCGGGCCGGTTCGCACCGCTGAGCCCCGCCCGCCGGTGCGGCCCCGGGCGCCGCCCCCTTCTCTCTGCTCTCACTCAGTCCGCTCTTGATTTTCAGTCCGCCAGGTCGTCCCCGACCTCGCTTCGTGGAAGGACGCCCCCGATGAGGGTGCTGCTGCTGGGCGCCGACGGTTTCATCGGCCGCCGGGTCACCGATCGTCTGCTCATGGACCAGGAGTTGCAGGTGACGGTGCTCGGCCGGCGCGACTCGGCCGACATCCGCTTCGACCTGACCACCGGAAGCCCGGGCGCGCTGGCCCGGTTCCTGGACGCGGTCGTGCCGCAGGTGGTGATCAACTGCGCGGGCGCCACCTACGGCAGCTCGCGCACCCTGATCCGGTCGAACACGCTGGCCGTCGCCACCGTCTGCGAGGCGATCCGGCGCAGCCGGGAGCCGGCCCGGCTGGTGCACGTCGGCTCGGCCGCCGAGTACGGCCCGGTGCCGGGCGGGGTGCCGGTGTCGGAGCAGGCCGAGCCGCGGCCGGTCGGCCCGTACGGGGTGTCCAAGCTGGCCGGGACGGAGCTGGTGCTGGCGTCGGGCCTGGACGCTGCGGTGCTGCGGGTGTTCGACGTGGTGGGCCCGGGGGCGCCGACCGCCTCGCTGTTCGGGCGGCTCGCGGAGGGGCTGCGGCGGGCCCTGGAGCGGGACGAAACCCAGGTGCGGATGCCGGACCTGTCCGGATACCGGGATTTCGTGGACGTGCGGGACGTCGCGCGGGCGATTCAGGCGGCGGCGGTGTCGGCCGCCACCGGGGTGGTCAACATCGGCAGCGGGCACGCCGTCCGGGCCCGGGACGCGGCCCAGCTGCTGGTCCGGGCGTCCGGCTTCGAGGGGGCGATCGTCGAGGAGAACCGCCAGGTCCTGCTGCCCGCGCAGGCCGGCGGCCCGGTCGGCGACCACCTGCCGGGCCACCACCTGCCGGGCCACCGGGTGGAGGGCCACCGGCCGGAGGGCCGGGTCGCGGCGGGGGAGCCGGTGCCGTGGCGGCAGGCGGACGTGCGCACCGCCCGGGACCGTCTCGGCTGGCGGACACAGGTGCCGCTGGAGGAGTCGCTCGGGGACGTCTGGCTGGAGACGGCCTGCCGGGTCTGAGCGGCCACCGGGAGCGCCCCGGGCCCGTCGGCACAGGCCCGGGGCGCTTTTCCGGGCTCCGGCGGGCGGTCCCACGATCCGACGCCGGCCGTCTCGCCCATCGGACGAGCTGTCTCGGAATACCGGAGGGGCGTGACACTGTTGGCCTAGGAGCCACCCGCGTGGCGGCGCAGCAACCACCATGAGGCTGGCCCAGGCCACCTGAACCAGACACCCATCGGAGTCCCCGTGTCGTTGCCACCCCTGGTCGAGCCGGCCGACGAGCTCACCGTTGACGAGGTCCGCAGGTACTCCCGCCACCTGATCATCCCCGACGTGGGCATGGCCGGGCAGAAGCGGCTGAAGAACGCCAAGGTGCTGTGCGTCGGCGCCGGCGGCCTGGGCTCGCCCGCGCTGATGTACCTGGCCGCGGCCGGTGTCGGCACGCTGGGCATCGTCGAGTTCGACGTGGTCGACGAGTCGAACCTGCAGCGCCAGATCATCCACGGCCAGTCGGACGTGGGCCGCTCCAAGGCGGAGTCGGCGCGGGACTCGGTCAAGGAGATCAACCCCTACGTCGACGTGATCCTCCACGAGGAGCGCCTCGACAACTCCAACGTCATGGAGATCTTCTCCGGCTACGACCTGATCGTGGACGGCACCGACAACTTCGCCACCCGCTACCTGGTGAACGACGCCGCGGTGCTGCTCGGCAAGCCGTACGTGTGGGGCTCGATCTACCGCTTCGACGGCCAGGCCAGCGTGTTCTGGGCCGAGCACGGCCCCTGCTACCGCTGCCTCTACCCGGAGGCCCCGCCGGCGGGCATGGTCCCCTCCTGCGCCGAGGGCGGCGTGCTGGGCGTGCTGTGCGCGTCCATCGGCTCGATCCAGGTCACCGAGGCGATCAAGCTGCTGGCCGGCGTGGGTGACCCGCTGGTCGGCCGGCTGATGATCTACGACGCCCTGGAGATGAACTACCGCCAGGTGAAGGTCCGCAAGGACCCGGACTGCGCCGTCTGCTCCGAGCACCCGACGGTCACCGAGCTGATCGACTACGAGGCCTTCTGCGGCGTCGTGTCGGAGGAGGCGCAGGCCGCCGCCGCCGGCTCGACCGTCACCTCGGCGCAGCTCAAGCAGTGGCAGGACGACAAGGAGGACATCTTCCTGATCGACGTCCGCGAGCCCGGCGAGTACGAGATCGTCAACATCCCCGGCGCGGTGCTGATCCCGAAGAACGAGTTCCTCATGGGCGACGCCCTGGAGAAGCTGCCGCAGGACCGCAAGATCGTGCTGCACTGCAAGTCGGGCGTGCGCTCGGCCGAGGTGCTGGCCGTGGTCAAGGCGGCCGGCTTCGCCAACGCCGTCCACCTGGGCGGCGGCGTGCTCGGCTGGGTCAACCAGATCGAGCCGCACAAGCCGGTCTACTAGAACGCCGGAACGCACCGGAAGGGCCCGCCTCGGCGGGCCCTTCCGCGTATCCGGTGGACGTCAGAGCGCGCCGCGGCGCTGCAGCACGTTGTAGGAGATCCAGCCCGGCAGCACCGGCAGCCAGAAGGTGAGCGCCCGGTAGAGGAAGACCGCCGGGGTGGCGACCGCCGGCGACACGTCCGCGACCGTCAGGGCGCCGATCAGGGCGACCTCGACCGGGCCGATGCCGCCCGGGGTGGGGATCGCCGAGCCGGCCGCGTTGGCGGTCAGGAAGACCACCGCGACCGCCGAGAAGCTGACGTCGCCGCCGAAGGCCTGAACCGAGGCGTCCAGGCAGGCGGTGAAGGACAGGGTCAGCAGCAGGATGCCGCCGAAGCCGGTGACCAGCTTGCTGGGCGTCTGCATCAGGTCGAGCATCCGCGGCACCACGCCGAAGAACAGCGAACGCAGCCGGCCCAGCACGAACCGGCGCAGCGGCGCGACCGCCGCCACCACGAGGGCGAGCACGGCGGCGGTCAGCACGCCGATGATCACCGCGCGGGAGGCGGACAGGTCGCCGTTGGTCTGGCTGCCGGTGATCAGGCCGAAGCTGAACAGCAGCAGCAGGTGCCCGGCCAGGCCGGCCAGCTGGGAGGCGCCGACCGAGGCCACCGCCTGGCCGGAGCGGATCCCGGCCTTCTGCAGGTAGCGGGTGTTGAGCGCGATGCCGCCGATCGCGGCGGGCGCGACCAGCTTGACGAAGGAGCCGGCCAGCTGGGCCGCGACGGTGCGCCGGAACGGCAGCTTCTCCGGGACGAATCCGGTCAGGCTCATCGCGGCGGCGACGTAGCTGAACGCGGCCGCCAGCAGGGCCGCCGCCGCCCAGACCCAGTCCATCTGGGAGAGCTTGAGCTGGGCCGGCTTGATGGTGGTCAGCGCCAGGTAGGCGGCGAAGGTGAGCGCGATCACCATGATCAGGCTCTTCGGCTTCAGCCGCTCCAGCTTGGCCGGCTCCATCGGCGCCTCGGGGGCGATCTGGAGGATCTGGCCGCGGATGCGGCTCAGCAGGTCCTCGCCGGCCACCGCGATGTCCTCCTCGGCCTGCTGCTGGGTGCGCTCGCCAGCCGCGACCTGCTCCAGCGCCCTGGCCCGGGCGACGGTCTTGCGCTCCTTGGTGAGCCGCGCGAGGTCGACCCTGGTGGAGCGGCTCATCCCGACCGGCTGGAGCAGCGGCAGCGCCTGGGCGACCCGGTCGGCGCCGAGCACCGCGTTGGCGGTGGCGACGGCCCGCTCCGGGCCGATCCGCAGCGCGAAGGTGGTGACCAGCTGGGCGACGTCGATGCGCAGCGTCAGGTCGGTGGCGGCGATGTCGCCGCCGGAGAGGTTGACCAGGCAGGCCGTCTTCTCGTCCACCACCAGCAGCGACTCGCCGGTCAGCCGGCGGTGGGCGATCCGGCGCTCGTGCAGGGCCGCCACCGACTCCCAGAGCGAGGCCATCACCTGGTCGGTGACCTCCTCGTCGGAGAGCTCGTCCAGGATGCGGCCCTCGACCTTGCCGTAGACCAGGATCGCGGCGTCCGGACCCAGCTCGGAGGTGGCGACCAGCTGCGGCGCGCGGGCGCCCGACGCGGCCGCCGCGTAGGCGATCAGGGCCTCCTGCTCCAGCGCCTGGCGCAGCGACTGCGGGCTGCGGCGCACCGCCACCGAGCGCAGCCGCAGCCGCCGCCAGGCCCGGTAGAAGAAGCCGGAGGCCTGCTGCTCGCGGTCGATGATGTGGACGTCCAGCGGCGGGCCGCTCTGCTGGGCGACGTAGTAGCGGCGGGTGCCGCCGGGCGCGTCCGGGGCGCGGTGGGCGCTCTCCGGGGTGAAGCCGACCTTGCGCAGGCCGATCATCAGGTGCTGGCCGGTGGGCCGGATGTTCGGGGAGCCGATCGCGTACAGCGTGCCGTACGCGACGGACCAGCCGATCAGGACGGTGAGCAGCAGCGACAGCGGGGTGGTGTAGCCGCCGAGCAGTTCGGTGATCCCGCTGAAGACCACCACCACCCACAGGGCGACCCGCCACCGGGGGCGGCTCGACATGCCGACCGCGGTCATGTAGGCGATCACCGGGGCGAGGTAGCCGTGCACCGGGTCGGTGAGGGTGCCGTTGCTGTCCATCGGCAGCCTGGTCAGCGCGTCCCGGATGTGGTCGGAGGCGCCTTCGGCCACCCACCAGTCGATGCCCAGCGAGACGCCGTAGGCGAGCACCGAGGCGAGCACGCCGTCGGCGACCCGCAGGCCGTCGCGTTTGATCAGCCGCTCGACCGCGAAGGCCAGCGGCACGGCGAGCACCGCGACGCTGGAGAGCAGGCCGGTGATCGTGGAGAGCACCGCGGAGAAGTGCGGCGCGTTGGTGGCGATGTCCTGTTCGATGCCGGTGGTGGTCGAGGTGGCGATGCCCGCCAGCACGAAGACGGCGACTATGCCGAAGACGCCGGCCAGGAAGCGGATCAGGTCGGACGGGCGGTGCGCCCGGGCGGCGAGCAGGGGCTCGTCGACGTCCAGGTGCGGGGTGCCGTCCAGCGGGTCGTGGTAGTCGGGCAGCGGGCGCCGGGCCGGCGGTTCGGCAGCCGCCGGTCCGGGGACGGCCGGTTCCCCGGGGGCCTCGGCGGGTTCGGCGGGTTCGGCGGATTCGGCGGGTTCTTCGGAGGCCTCGGCGGGCGCGGGGGTCTTGATCGTCAGGTCCTTGATCAGGGAGACTTCCGGCGTCGGCCCGGTCGCGGGCCCACCACCGGGAGCCGAGGGCACGGCGGCGGCGGACTCGTCGGAGTCCTCGTCCACACCCACGTCAGCCGTCCCGGTCATCTGGTCTTGTCCTCGTATCACCACTCACCGCCCCGAAGATGGTGGCATGCCTCGGCGCCCCGTGCTGGACAGGGGCCGGATCGGGCGCGGCGGATCGTTCGTACGGGGCCGCGGGTGCGCCCCCGTGAGGAAGAATGCCGCAGGTGACGGACGTAACAGACGACGGCCTCCCGGACACCCTGCCGCCCTTCGCCGAACTGGTGCTCGACCTGACCGAGCGGATTCCACCCGGCAGGGTGATGACCTACGGGGACGTCGCCGAGTACCTCGGCCAGGGCGGCCCCCGGCAGGTCGGCCGGGTGATGGCCCTGTACGGCGGCTCGGTCCCCTGGTGGCGGGTCATCCGCGCCGACGGCCGCTTCCTGCCCGGGCACGAGCACCGCGCCCTCGCCCACTACGGCGAGGAAGGCACCCCGCTGCGCGAACTCGCCGACCCGCCCCGGGTCGACCTGCGCCGGGCCCGCTGGGACGGGCGGGAGCCGGGCGCCGCGGAGTGAGGTTGCCGCGGAACGCGCGACGAGGCCGCCGCGGACCGGGGATGCCGCGGACCGGGGATGCCGCGAAACCGCCGCGCCGACGGGAATGACGGGGCAGGATCGTAGGCTCGATACGGGCGGGCCCCGGCGGGCCCGCCCGACCACGCCTCCAGCACAACCCCAGGATCCGCCTCCGTGAGTTCCCCGTACCGGCTCGTGCGCAGCCCGCTCGTCCAGCCCGCCCCACCCGTGCTGGACGAGTACCAGCGCGCCGTGGTCGAGCACGGCGGCGGGCCGCTGCTGGTGCTCGCCGGCCCCGGGACGGGCAAGACCACCACCCTGGTCGAGGCCGTCGCCCGGCGGATCGAGGACGGTACCGACCCCGAGCGCATCCTCGTCCTCACCTTCAGCCGCAAGGCCGCGACGGAACTGCGCGACCGGATGTCCGCCCGGCTCGGCTCCTCCTCGGCAGCCCCCCAGGCCACCACCTTCCACTCCTTCAGCTACGCCCTGCTGCGCGCCCACCAGGACCCGCAGGACTACGCCGAACCGCTGCGGCTGCTCTCCGGCCCCGAGCAGGACGTCATGGTCCGCGAACTGCTGGCCGGCGGGGCCGAGGACGCGAAACTCGGCAGCTCCCGGATCCACTGGCCGCTCGACCTGCGGGCCTGCCTGACCACCCGCGGCTTCGCCGACGAGGTCCGTGCCGTCCTCGCCCGCAGCCGCGAGCTGGGCCTCGGCGAAGCCGAACTGGAACGCTTCGCCCAGGGCGTCCAGCGCCCCGACTGGGCCGCAGCCGCGCACTTCCTCGCCGACTACCTCGACGTGCTCGACCTGCGCGGCGTCCTCGACTACGCCGAACTCGTCCACCGGGCCGTCCTGCTCGCCGAACGCCCCGAGGTCGCCGAGCAACTGCGGCGGCGCTACGAGGTGGTGTTCGTCGACGAGTACCAGGACACCGACCCCTCCCAGGTCCGGCTGCTGCGCCAGCTGGCCGGCGGCGGTCGCGAACTCGTCGCGGTCGGCGACCCCGACCAGTCGATCTACGCCTTCCGCGGCGCCGACATCAACGGCATCCTCGACTTCCCGCAGACCTTCCGCCGGGCCGACGGCGAACCCGCCGACGTCAAGGTGCTGCGCGTCTCCCGCCGCTCCGGCGCCGTCCTGCTCGCCGCCTCCCGGGAGCTCGCCCGGCGGATGCCGATGGGCCGGCTGCCCGCCGACAAGCTCGCCCAGCACCGCGCGCTGCTGCCCTCCCGCGAGGGCGGCCGGGCCGAGGTCTACACCTACCCCACCCCCGGCGCCGAACTCGACTCGATCGCCGACCTGCTGCGCCGCGCCCACCTGGAGGACGGCGTGCCCTGGGGCGAGATGGCCGTCCTGGTCCGGGCCGGAGCCCGCTCCATCCCCGGCGTACGGCGGGCGCTCAGCGCGGCCGGCGTCCCGCTGGAGATCGACGGCGACGACCTGCCGCTGCGCGAGGAGCCGGCCGTCGCCCACCTGCTGCTCGCCCTGCGGGTCTGCGCCGAGCAGGCCGCCCGCGACCGGCACGGCGACCCCGACACACCCGACCCGCTCACCACCGACCTGGCCCACGCCCTGCTCACCGGCCCGCTCGGCGGCCTCGACGGCTCCGACCTGCGCCGCCTCGGCCGCGCCCTGCGCGAGGAGGAACGCGCCGCCCTGCGCGCCGACGGGGACCCGGCCGCCCCGCGCCCGGCCGGCGACCTGCTGCGCGAGGCCCTCGCCGAACCCGAGCGGCTGATCGCCCTCGACCCCGCCCACGCCCGCCGGGCCCGCGACCTCGGCACCCTGCTGCGCAAGGTCCGCGAACGCCTCGCCGGCGGCTGCACCGCCGAGGAGGCGCTCTGGGAGCTGTGGGACGGCAGCCGCCGCTGGCGCGAGCGCCTGGAACGGGCCGCCCTGCGCGGCGGCGCCGCCGGCCGCAACGCCGACCGCGACCTCGACGCGCTGTGCGCCCTGTTCGAGACCGCCGCCCGCGCCGAGGAACAGGTCACCGGCCACCGCGGCGCCCTCGACCTGCTCGCCGAGCTCGACGCCCAGGACATCGCCGCCGACACCCTCACCGTCCGGGCCGTGCGCCCCGAGGCCGTCCGGCTGATGACCGCCCACCGCTCCAAGGGCCTGGAGTGGCGACTGGTCGTCGTCGCCGGCGTCCAGGACGGCCTCTGGCCCGACCTGCGCCGCCGCGGCTCCCTGCTGGAGGCCGACCGGATCGGCCGCGACGGCCTCGCCGAACCGCTCTCCCCGGGCGCCCTGCTCGGCGAGGAGCGCCGGCTCTTCTACGTCGCCGCGACCCGCGCCCGGGAGCGGCTGATCGTCACCGCCGTCAAGGCCCCCGCCGACGACGGCGACGAGCCCTCCCGCTTCCTGCGCGAGCTCTACCGCGAGGACGTCGACCCGCGCACCGGAAGGGTCGTGCGCCGCACCCCGCCGGTCGTCGTCGAGGACGTCACCCACCGTCCGCGCCGCCCGCTGTCCGTCGCCGCACTGGTCGCCGAACTGCGGGCCGTCACCGTCGACCCGGCCCGCTCGCCCGAACTGCGCCGGGCCGCCGCCGAACGGCTCGCCCTGCTCGCCGCCGCCACCGACGACGAGGGCCTGCCACTGGTGCCCGCCGCCCGCCCCGACCGCTGGTGGGGCCTGGCCGACGCCACCGCCGCCCCCGACCCGCTGCGCAGCGCCGACCTGCCGGTGCGGCTGTCCGGCAGCGGCCTGGAGCAACTGGAGAACTGCTCGCTGCAGTGGTTCCTGGACAAGGAGGTCAAGGCCCGCGCAGCCGGCTCCGCCGCCCAGGGCTTCGGCAACGTCGTGCACGCGCTCGCCGACGAGGTCGGCTCCGGGCGCACCCCCGCCGACCTCGCCGTCCTGATGGAACGCCTGGACACCGTCTGGGACGCGCTGGCCTTCGACGCGCCCTGGAAGTCCCAGCAGGAGAAGACCCAGGCCCGCGCCGCCCTGGAGCGCTTCCTCAACTGGCACGTGCTGGAACGCGGCCGCGACCTCGTCGCCACCGAGCACGGCTTCGACGTCACCCTCGACGCCGGCGGCGTCTCGGTGCGCATCCGCGGCTCGATGGACCGGGTCGAGAAGGACGCGGCCGGGCGCGCCTACGTCGTCGACTTCAAGACCGGCAAGCAGATCCCCACCGACAGGTCGCTGCCCGAGCACAAGCAGCTCGCCGTCTACCAGCTCGCCGTCCGCGCAGGGGCCCTCAACGAGCTGCCCGGCTTCGCCGACCGCCCCCCGGCCACCGGCGGCGCCGAACTCGTCCACCTGCGCGAGCCCGCCGGCAAGGCCGCCCAGGACGCCCCCAAGGTGCAGCGGCAGGACCCGCCGGAGGGCGAGCCGTGGATCGAGAACCTGCTCGCCGACGCGGCCGGCCGGGTCCTCGCCGAGCGCTTCGTCCCGCAGACCGGCGGCGGCTGCGACCGCTGCACCTTCCGCCGCAGCTGCTCCGCCCAGCGGGACGGGGCGCAACTCGTCGAGTGAAGGTTGTCCGCCGCTCCGGTTAACGTTGCGGGGTGACCGCCGTGCTCAGCCATCCCGACCAGCTCAAGGAGCTGCTGGGCATCCCGTTCAACCGGGAGCAGATGGCGGCCATCGGCGCCCCCCTGGAACCGGCCGTGATCGTGGCCGGCGCGGGCTCCGGCAAGACCACGGTGATGGCCGCCCGGGTGGTCTGGCTGGTCGGCTCCGGCGCCGTCCGGCCCGAGGAGGTGCTCGGCCTCACCTTCACCAACAAGGCCGCCGGCGAACTCGCCGAACGCGTGCGCACCGCCCTGCTGCGGGCCGGTGTCACCGGGGAGGACGGCGCGGAGCCGCTCGGCGAACCGGAGATCTCCACCTACCACGCCTTCGCCGGCCGGCTGCTCAAGGAGCACGGCCTGCGGATCGGCATCGAACCCGACGTGCGGCTGCTCGCCGACGCCACCCGCTTCCAGCTCGCCGCCAAGGTGCTGCGCACCGCCCGCGGCCCGTTCCCCGCGCTCACCGGCACCTTCGCCAACCTGGTCGCCGACCTGATCGCCCTGGACGGCGAACTCGCCGAGCACCTGGTCGAGCCGGACACCCTGCGCGCCCACGACGAGGACCTGCTGGACACCCTCGCCACCGCCAAGCTCACCAACGACGACCTGCGGGCCGTCCCCGCCACCGCCCGGGCCCGGCTGGAGCTGCTGCGCCTGGTCGAGGACTACCGGCGCCGCAAGCACGCCGCCGGGCTGATGGACTTCGGCGACCAGATAGCCGCCGCCGCCCGGCTCGCCCAGCAGCGGCCCGAGGTCGGCGCGCTGCTCCGCGGCCAGTTCCGGGTCGTGCTGCTCGACGAGTACCAGGACACCTCGGTCGCCCAGCGGCTGATGCTGGCCGGCCTGTTCGGCGCCGGCCCGGGGGGACCGGGCGGCGGCCACCCCGTCAGCGGCCACCCCGTCACCGCCGTCGGCGACCCCTGCCAGGCGATCTACGGCTGGCGCGGTGCCTCCGTCGCCAACCTCGACGAGTTCCCCCGGCACTTCCCGAAGGCCGACGGCCGCCCCGCCGCCCGCTACGCGCTCAGCGAGAACCGCCGCAGCGGCGGGCGGCTGCTCGCCTTCGCCAACGAACTCGCCGCGCCGCTGCGGGCCATGCACGAGGGCGTCGAGGCGCTGCGCCCGGCCCCCGGCGCCGAGCAGGACGGCTACGCGCGGGCGGCGCTGCTGCCCACCCACGCCGAGGAGGTCGACTGGCTCGCCGACTCGATCGCCCACCTGGTGCGCACCGGCACCGCGCCCGGCCGGATCGCCGTGCTGTGCCGCGGCGGCGCGGCCTTCCCGGACATCCACGCGGCCCTGGTCGCCCGCGAGGTGCCGGTCGAGGTGGTGGGCCTGGGCGGGCTGCTGCAACTGCCCGAGGTGGCCGACCTGGTGGCGGTCTGCGAGGTGCTCCAGGACCCGACCGCCAACGCCGCGCTGGTGCGCCTGCTGATCGGCCCGCGTTGGCGGATCGGCCCGCGCGACCTCGCCCTGCTCGGTCGCCGGGCCGCCGACCTGGTGCGCACCGACCGGCCCGAGGGCGTGGAGGCGCTGACGGCGGCCGTCGCCGAGGCCGACCCCACCGAGGTGGTCTCGCTCGCCGACGCGGTGGAGACCTTCCTCGACGCGGAGCAGCCCGACGAACTGCCCTTCTCCGCCGAGGCCAGGGTCCGCCTGGCCCGCCTCGGCCAGGAGCTGCGCGACCTGCGCCGCTCGCTCGCCGACCCGCTGATGGACGTGCTGCACCGGGTGCTGGCCGTCACCGGCCTGGAGGTCGAACTCGCCGCCTCCCCGCAGGCGCTGGCCGCCCGGCGGCGCGAGACCCTGCACGCCTTCCTGGACGTCGCCGCCTCCTTCGCCGACCTCGACGGCGACCCCGGCCTGGCCGCCTTCCTCGGTTTCCTGCGTGCCGCCCAGGAGTACGAGCGCGGCCTGGACAGCAGCCTGCCCGGCGGCGAGGACACCGTGAAGGTGCTCACCGCACACAAGTCCAAGGGCCTGGAGTGGGACGTCGTCGCCGTCCCCGGTCTGGTCAAGGGCTCGTTCCCGTCCACCACCTCGCGCGAGCGCTGGACCAGCAGCAAGCGGGTGCTCCCGCACGCCCTGCGCGGCGACGCGGACACCCTGCCCGACGTGCGCGGCGGGTGGGACGGCAAGGCCATGACCGCGTTCAAACGGCAGCTGGCCGAGCACTCCGGCACCGAGGAACTGCGCCTGGGCTACGTCGCGTTCACCCGCCCGCGCACGCTGCTGCTGGCCTCCGGGCACTGGTGGGGGCCCAGCCAGAAGACCGTCCGCGGCCCGTCCGCCTTCCTGGAGCAGCTGCGCGAGCACTGCGAGCGGCCCGGCGCCGGGGAGGTCGAGCACTGGGCCGAGCAGCCGGAGAAGGGCGCCGAGAACCCGGCGCTGGCCGCCCCCGTCGAGCACCCCTGGCCGCTGCCGCTGGACCCGGCCGCCCAGCTGGCCCGCCGCCGGGTCGCCGAGGTGGTGCACGCCCGGCTGGCCGGCGCGCCCGCCCCCGAGCCCGAGCCGATGGCCGCCGAGGACCAGCGCCAGGCGGCCTCCTGGGACCGCGACCTCACCGCGCTGCTGGGCGAGTTGGAGCGCTCCCGGCGCACCGCCCGCGACGTGCCGCTGCCCGCCGCGCTGTCCGCCACCCAACTGCTGCGCCTGGCCGCCGACCCGGACGGCTTCGCGCGCGACCTGGCCAGGCCGATGCCGCGCCCGCCGCAGCCGGCCGCCCGGCGGGGCACCCGCTTCCACGCCTGGGTGCAGTCCCGGATCGAACCGCTGCTGCTGATCGAGCCGGGCGCGCTGCCCGGCGCGGACGACGACGGCATCGAGGACGAGCAGGACCTGGAGCGGCTCAAGGAGGCGTTCCTGCGCACCCCGTACGCCCAGCGCCGGCCGCACCGGGTGGAGGCGCCGTTCCAGCTGGTGCTCGGGGGGCGGGTGGTGCGCGGCCGGATCGACGCGGTCTACCGGGACGGTGACGTGACGTCAGTAACCGGTGGCGCGTCACGCTACGAAGTGGTGGACTGGAAGACCCACCGCGAGGAGACTGCCGACCCGTTGCAGCTCGCGGTCTACCGGATCGCCTGGGCCGAGCAGGCGGGCGTTCCGCCGGAGCAGGTCACGGCTTCCTTCCTGTACGTCCGCAGCGGGCGGATCGTCCGTCCGGCAGGACTTCCCGACCGAAAAGAGTTGGAACGGCTCCTGATCGGGAACAGTGAAGAATGAGTCACGCAGAGCATTCAAGTCATCACGGCAGCGCCCGAAACCTGTGCGTCATGCACGTTTCGTGCCTATTGTGGGGTCGGTAACCGGTCAACCCCCGTGCTCCGGCCGCCAGCGAGGCCCGCATTCCCTAACCCTCAGTCATCACCGCAGGTGCCCCAGGGCATCGGCGTCTTCTGCTGGAGTAACCGACGTTGAGCGCGACCGGATGGATCAGAGAGCGGTTCACCGGGCCGACCCCGGGACCCGCTCCGGGCACGACCGGCACCTGGCCGAGGACGGCGCTCGCGCTGCCCTTCATCGGCATGGCGCTGATCGTCGCCCTCGACTTCGTCAGCAACACCGAGGTGACGGTCGAACCGGCCCTCACCGCCGTCCCCGCGCTGGCCGCCGTGGTCAGCCACCGAACCTGGTACCCGCTCGCCATCGGCCTCTTCACCGAGGCGGTGGCCTTCCTGATGGCCTTCCGCAGCGACGCGCTCGACCAGTCCGTGCACGCCGCCAGCGTCTTCGCGATCCTGCTGGTCGCGCTGATCGGCTGGGTCAGCGCCACCCTGCGGCTGCGCCAGGAGCGGGCGCTGGCCGACGCCCAGCTCGTCGCCTCGATCGCCCGCCGGGTGCTGCTGCGGCCCGTCCCCGAGCGGGTCGGCACCGTCCAGGCGGCCGTCCACTACGAGGCCGCCGCCGCGCACGCCAGGATCGGCGGCGACCTGTACGAGGTGGTCAACACCCGGCACGGGGTGCGGGCCGTGGTCGGCGACGTCCGCGGCAAGGGCCTCGGCGCGGTCGAGACCGCCGCCGCCGTCCTCGGCGCCTTCCGCGAGGCCGCACACCAGGAGCCCGCACTGGACCGGGTCGCCGGCTGGCTGGCCGTCAGCCTCGACCGGGCCCTGCACGAGAACGACCACCCGGGCGTGGAGGAGGAGTTCGTCACCCTGGTGCTGATCGGCGTCGGGGCGGACGGCACCGCGGAACTGGTCAACTGCGGCCACCCCTCGCCGCTGCTGCTGCGCGGCGGGGATGTCCGGCCGCTCGAACTCGCCGAGACCGTCCCGCCGCTGGGCGTCCTCGACCCGGCCGACGTCCGGCCGCCGGTGCACCGGGTGGCACTGCGGCCCGGCGACCGGGTCCTGCTGTTCACCGACGGGGTGATCGAGGCCCGCGACCGCTCCGGCGCCTTCTACCCGCTCGCCGAGCGCCTCCCGCGCTGCGCCGACGGCCGCCCGGCGGACGTCCTGCAGCGCCTGCACGAGGACGTCGTGCGCCACGTCGGCCGCCAACTCGGCGACGACGCGGCCATGCTGCTCCTCCAGTACGCGCCGGCCCCCGCCGCCGGCACCCAACTACCGCACCAGCACGGCGTCCTGACCCGGCACTAGTCCCGTGCTGGGCCCGTACTAGAGCGAGACCTCCACCAGCAGCGGCCGGTGGTCCGACACCGCCGCGCGCGGAGCCGCCGCCGGGCCGACCGCGGCGCGCGGCACGCCGACCGCCAGCACATGGTCGAACTGCACCGCCGGGCGGTGCGAGGGGTACGTCGGGGTACGGGCCAGGTCGTACCAGCCCTGCAGGCGGGGGCGGGGCTCGCGCACCCGGCGCCGGCGCGGCTCGGCCAGGGCCGGCCGGGCCCGCCGGGCCGCCCGCAGCTCCCGGACCCGCGCCCGGGGCGCGGTGCGCTCCAGCGCGGTCGCCCCGCCGAGGACGGTGCGCGGCACCGCGCCGACCAGGTTGAAGTCGCCCAGCACCAGGTACGGCTGCGGCAGGTCCGCGATCCACCGCCGGATGCCGGCCAGCTGCGCCATGTTCCACCCGGGGACGAAGGACAGGTGCGCCGCCACCACGGTGAACGGGCCGCGGTCGCCCTCCAGCACGGCCGCCAGCGCCGCCCGCGGCTCGTCCGGCACCGGGGTGAGCCCGCGCCGGCCGGCCACCCGCAGTGGCAGTCCGAACGGGGCCGGGGCGAACCGGCGGGCCCGCCAGTGCCGCACCGGCAGCCGGGTCAGCAGCGCGGTGCCGTACGAGGGCGGGGCGCCGTCGCCGACGTCGCCGGGCCCGTACACCCGCAGGCCGCCGGGCACGGAGGGCTCCGGCACCCAGCCCGCGACCGGCGCCGGGCGCCCGTGCAGGGCGGCGGCGAACCGCCAGTCGGCGGCCCCCATGGCCTTGGCGGCCACCGCGGCCTGGTCGGTGCCGCCGGAGCGGGACTGGTGGCGGTCCACCTCCTGGAGGGCCAGTACGTCGGCGTCCAGCGCGGCCACCGCCTCCGCCAGCGGCCCGCCGGCGTCGGCGGGGTAGGGCCGCGGGGCGCCGTCCGGGGCGAGCGGCTGACCGTGCAGCAGGTTGAAGGTGGCGATGCGCAACTGGCTCACACCGCACGACGGTACCCGCTCGCCGGGGGAGGGGGTGCGGCTTGAGCCTGTGGGGCATACCGGGTATACATACTGAGTATGTCCATCCGACACGGCCTGCTCGCCCTGCTCGACCAGGGCCCGCGCTACGGCTACCAACTGCGCACCGAGTTCGAGGCGCGCACCGGCGCCACCTGGCCGCTCAACGTCGGGCAGGTCTACACGACGCTGTCCCGACTGGAGCGGGACGGCCTGGTCGAGCCCGCCGGAGAGGACGACGAGGGCCACCAGTTCTACGCCGTCACCGAAGAGGGACGCACCGAGCTGCGGGCCTGGTTCGACACCCCGGTGCCCCGGACCAACCCCCCGCGCGACGAACTGGCCATCAAGCTCGCCATGGCCGTCACCGTCCCCGGGGTGGACGTCTCCGCCGTCGTCCAGGGCCAGCGCCGCCACAGCATCAAGGCGCTCCAGGACTACACCCGGCTCAAGGGCCGCGCGCTGGCGGGGGAGTCACGGCCCGGCATCGCGCCCTCCGCGAGCAACGACCTGGCCTGGCTGCTCGTCCTCGACCAGCTGATCTTCCAGACCGAGGCCGAGATCCGCTGGCTCGACCACTGCGAGACCCGGCTCCACCAGCACGCGGAGACCGAACAGGCCCGCGCCGCCGAAGCCGCCCGCGACGGCGGCGCCACGGTCGCCCGGCCCGCCCGCCGCCGCTCGCGCACCTGACCCCGCCCGCCGTCGCCCGCGCACCCGAACCCGCGACGGCCGCCGCTCGCGCACCTGACCGCGACGGCCCGCCCGAACCACCGGCCCGGACCCGACGCCGAGCCCACCACCAGCACAAGGGGGGAACCATGTCCCACACCGACCCGGCCCGGCAGACGCCGGTACTGCACCTGGAGAACGTCACCCGAGTCCACGGCCAAGGCGCCGCGGAGGTCCAAGCCCTGCGCGGCATCGACCTCAAGGTCCACCCCGGCGAGTTCGTCGCCGTCATGGGCCCGTCCGGCTCCGGCAAGTCGACGCTCCTCACCCTCGCCGGCGGACTGGACACCCCGACCACCGGCCAGGTCCTCGTCGAGGGCGTCGCCCTCGACGGGCTCACCCGCAAGCGGCTCGCCCAGGTCCGCCGCCGCTCCATCGGCTACGTCTTCCAGGACTACAACCTGATCCCCGCCCTCACCGCCGGCGAGAACATCTCGCTGCCGCGCGAGCTCGACGGCCTCTCCGCCCGCGCCGCCCGCCGCGAGGCGCTCGCCGCCCTGGAGGAGCTCGGCATCCCCGAGCTCGCCGACCGCTTCCCCGACGACATGTCCGGCGGCCAGCAGCAGCGCGTCGCCATCGCCCGCGCCCTCATCGGCGACCGCCGCCTCGTCCTCGCCGACGAGCCCACCGGCGCCCTCGACTCCACCACCGGCGAGGCCGTCCTCGCCGTCCTGCGCGCCCGCTGCGACGCCGGCGCCGCCGCCATGATGGTCACCCACGAGGCCCGGCACGCCGCCTGGGCCGACCGCGTGGTCTTCCTGCGCGACGGCCGCATGGTCGACGAGAGCGTCAGCCAGGACGCCGCCAGCCTGCTCGTCAGCGCCGCCACCAACAGCATGAAGGTGGACGAGTGAAGCTCAGCGCCTGGCGGGTCGCCCTGCGCATCGCCCGCCGCGACGCCCTGCGCGCCAAGGGCCGCAGCGCCCTGGTGGTCGCCATGGTCGCACTGCCCGTCCTCGGCGTCACCGGCGCCGACGTGGTCTTCCGCAGCGCCGACCTCGAACCCGCCGAACACGTCCTGCGCGTCATGGGCCAGGCCGACGGCGAACTGCAGATGCTCGAACGCGGCGCCATCGTCCTCCAGGCGCCCGACCCCGACAAGGGAATGTCCACCAGGAGCGCCAAGGACGAGGCGAAGAACGGCGCCGCCCCCCAGTACACCCCCGCCCAGCAGCGCAGCCTCGACACCGAACCCGTCGAACTGGCGAAGCAGCTGCTCCCGCCCGGCACCGTCCTCGTGCCCGAGCGGCAGGGCCCCTACACCGCCGCCGGCAGCTCCCAGGGCCTGCTCAGCACCCGGACCACCGAGCTGGACCTCACCGACCCGGTCTGGAAGGGCCGGGTCAACCTGGTCAAGGGCCGCGCCCCCGCCACCGACGGCGAAGCCGCCGTCACCCGGGACTTCCTCACCCGCTCCGGCCTCAAGATCGGCGACCAGACCGCCGTCCGCGGCCTGGAGGACACCCCCTTCACCATCACCGGCGTCGTCGAGTACCCCGGTGAACTGACGGCCACCGAGATCATCGCCCGGCCCGGCACCCTGATCAGCAAGCTCGCCAAGCTCCCCGGCGCCGACCGCAGCCGCAACGCCGGCACCGACGCGCCCACCCGCTGGCTCGTCAAGCTCCCCGCCGGCACCCTGGACTGGCCCAAGGTCACCGAACTGGGCGGCTACGGCTTCACCCTCGCCTCCCGCGCCGTCCTGCTCGACCCGCCGGCCCGCGCCGACGTCCCCTACTACGTCGAGGCCGACAAGCACGGCGGCCCCACCCCCGGGTACCTCGACCGCACCTCCGTCGTCATCCTCGCCACCGTCGTCGGCATGGCCCTGCTGGAGATCGTCCTCCTCGCGGGCCCCGCCTTCGCCGTCGGGGCCAGGCGCTCCCGGCGGCAGCTCGGACTGCTCGCCGCCGGCGGCGGTGAGCGCGCCAACATCCGCGCCGTCGTCCTCGGCGGCGGCATCGTCCTCGGCATCACCGGCGCCGTCGTCGGCCTCGGACTCGGCATCGGCCTGGTCGCCCTGCTGCGCACCCGGGCCGAGGAGTACGCCGGCCAGCGCTTCGGCCACTTCAACCTCCAGCCGCTCGACCTGCTCGGCGTGCTCCTGGTCGGCCTGGTCACCGGCCTGCTCGCCGCCGTCGTGCCCGCCGTCCAGGCCTCCCGCCAGGACGTCGTCGCCGCGCTCACCGGCCGCGACTCGCTCAAGCCCCCGAGCCGCAAGCTCGCCCTGCTCGGCCTGCTGATGCTCGGCGGCGGCTCCGCGCTCGCCCTGCTCGGCGCCACCAGCGGCTTCGCCAACCGCAGCCTGTCCGTCCTCGGCGGCTCGGCCGTGGCCGAACTCGGCATGGTCGCCCTGACGCCCTACCTGGTCGGCCTGTTCGGCCGGCTCGGCCGCTGGCTCTCGCTCGGCCCCCGGCTCGCCCTGCGCGACTCGGTGCGCCACCGCGGCCGCACCGCGCCCGCCGTCGCCGCCGTGATGGCCGCCGTCGCCGGCACCGTCGCGGTCAGCGTCTACCTCGCCAGCTACGACGAGGGGAACCGCCGCGAGTACACCGCCGCCGCCCCCTCCGGCGCCGTCATGCTCGGCAGCGGATGGCTGCCCGCCGCCGAGGGCAAGCTGCTGCCGCAGATGCGCGACGCGGTGGAACGCAACATCCCCGCCCTCGGATCGCGCGCCGACATCCAGCGCGTCAACTACAAGGGCGACTGCGCCGACGGCGGCAGCGGCTGCGGCTACATCCAGGTCGAACTGCCCGAGGAACTGCGCTGCCCCGCCCTCGACGACACCGAGCGCAGCACCGACGAGACGGAACGCATCCTCGGCACCGACCCGCGCTGCCAGGGCATCGGCCACCGCGGCAACCACTTCAGCAACCTCTCCGCGGGCGACGCCACCCTGCTGCACAACCTCTACGGCGTCACCGACCCGGCCGCCGGGCAGGCCCTCGCCGCCGGCAAGGCCGTGGTCTTCGACGCGAAGTACCTCAAGGACGGCAAGGTCGCGATCGGGCTGAACGACCCGATGGAGGAGACCGACGGGCCGTCCCCCCGGAAGCGCGGCCACACCGAGATCTCCGTCGACGCCGTCCTCGCGTCCGCGGTGGTGCCGGCCAGCGGCCAGGCCGTGATCAGCCCCGACACCGCCACCCGGCTCGGCCTCACCACCTCCCCGGCCGGCTCGGTCTGGCTGCCCGACAGCTCACCCTCCGACGGCGCCCAGCAGAAGGCCAACGGGGCGCTGGCCAAGCTCACCGACCAGGGCGTCCTCGTGATCGAGCGCGGCTACCAGTCCAGGTCCGACCTGATCGGCCTCGGCCTGTCGATCTTCGCCGGCATCGTCGCCCTCGGTGCGGCCGGCATCGCCACCGGACTCGCCGCCGCCGACTCCCAGCGCGACCTGACCACCCTCGCGGCGGTCGGCGCCGAGCCCCGGATCCGGCGCACGCTCTCCGGCTTCCAGTGCGGGGTGATCGCCGCCATGGGCACCCTCCTCGGCACCGTCTGCGGGATCGTGCCGGCGGTGGCCCTGCGCAAGGTCCAGGGCGCGGCGACCTCCGTCCCCGGGATGAGCGCCGAGACGATCGCCAACAACTCGGTCGTGGTCCTCCCGTGGCTCACCATCGCGGTCACCGTGGTGGCGCTGCCGGTGCTCGCGGCGGGCCTGGCCGCGCTGCTCACCCGCTCGCGGATCTCCCTGCTGCGCCGCTCCGGCTGAGGTTCGCGCACCCTCCCGTCACCCCCGTCCGCGCCCCCTCCACTCCGGGGGCGCGGGCGGGGGTGACGGAGGTTACAGCCCCGACGGCGCCCGGCAGCCGGACGGCCGGGGCGGGCACCC
The DNA here is from genome assembly GCF_040684355.1 of Kitasatospora sp. NPDC091276. Lineage (NCBI taxonomy): Bacteria > Bacillati > Actinomycetota > Actinomycetes > Kitasatosporales > Streptomycetaceae > Kitasatospora > Kitasatospora sp. NPDC091276. Next base: position 184,397 of record NZ_JBFBFU010000016.1, read on the forward strand.
GCACGGGCGAACTAAAGTCGTCCGTATGACGAGAACTCCGGACAGCGTCGTCCGCTCCTTCATCGACCAGCACCAGGCCGGCTTCCTCGCCGACCTCTCCGAGTGGCTGGCCATTCCCTCGGTCTCCGCCGACCCGGCCCGCGCCGGCGACGTGCGGCGCTCCGCCGAGTGGCTGGCCGCCAAGCTGCGCGACACCGGCTTCCCGGTGGCCGAGGTGTGGGAGACCGACGGCCTGCCGGCGGTGTTCGCCGAGTGGCCCTCCGGGGACTCGTCCGCGCCGACCGTCCTGGTCTACGGGCACCACGACGTGCAGCCCGCCGCCAAGGAGGACGGCTGGGACACGGAGCCGTTCACCCCGACCGTGGTCGGCGGACGGCTGTTCGCCCGCGGCGCGGCCGACGACAAGGGCCAGGTGTTCTTCCACACCCTGGGCGTGCGCGCCCACCTGGCCGCGACCGGCCGCACCGCGCCGGCCGTCAACCTCAAGCTGCTGATCGAGGGCGAGGAGGAGTCCGGCTCGCCGCACTTCGCCGACCTGGTCCGGCGCGAGGCCGGGCGGCTGGCCGCCGACGTGGTGGTCATCTCGGACACCGGCATGTGGTCCGAGACCACGCCGACCGTCTGCACCGGCATGCGGGGCCTGGCCGACGCCCAGATCGACCTGTACGGCCCGGACACCGACATCCACTCCGGCTCCTTCGGCGGCGCCGTCCCCAACCCGGCGCAGGTCGCCGCCGAGCTGGCGGCCGGCCTGCACGACGCCGACCGCCGGGTGGACATCCCGGGCTTCTACGACGGCGTGATCGAGCTGACCGACCGCGAGCGCGAGCTGTTCGCCGAACTGCCCTTCGACGAGGCGCAGTGGCTCAGGGTCGCCAAGTCGTACGGAACCCGGGGCGAGGCCGGCTACTCCACCCTGGAGCGGGTCTGGGCCCGCCCGACCGCCGAGGTCAACGGCCTCTGGGGCGGCTACACCGGCCCCGGCGGCAAGACCATCGTGCCGTCCTCGGCGCACCTCAAGCTGTCCTTCCGGCTGGTCGCCGGGCAGGAGGTGGAGAAGGTGCGCGAGGCCGTCCGGGAGTGGGTGGCCGCGCGGGTGCCCGAGGGCGTCCGCCACGAGCTGACCTTCCCGGGCGCGACCCGGCCCTGCCTGACCCCGCTGGACCACCCGGCGCTGCAGTCCACCGTCCGCGCCATGGGCCGGGCCTTCGGGCAGAAGATCCTCTTCACCCGCGAGGGCGGCTCCGGCCCGGCCGCAGACCTCCAGGACGTGCTCGGCGCGCCGGTGCTGTTCCTCGGCATCTCGGTGCCCTCGGACGGCTGGCACTCGGTCAACGAGAAGGTCGAACTGGACCTGCTGGCCAAGGGCGTGGAGACGGCCGCGTACCTGTGGGGGGACCTGGCCGAGAACTTCCGGCCCGGCGCGTGACCCCGCGCGGGCACACCATGGCAGTCAGATCACTCATCCGGATGATTCATCACGTGGGGATGGAACGAAGTGAGCACCGTGCCTGAGACCGAACGCCCACTGAACCTGGCACTGGCCCGGGCCGGGGTGGACCGGGCGGCCGAGCACCGGCTCGACGAGCCCTGGCTGGCCGCCGCCTGGAGCCACCCGGCCACCCGGGTGCTGCCGATCGCCGGCGGAGAGGCGTTCGTCGTCGACACCGCGCAGGGCACCGAACTCGTGCTGATGCCCTCCTTCGAGGCGCCGCAGACCGGGGACCGGTACTTCCTCGGCACCGACGAGGACGGCGTCTCGTACTTCGCGCTGGCCGGTGAGAGCCTGCCCGGGCGGCTGGACGGCGACGCCCGCCCGGCCGGGCTGCGCGAGGTCGGCGCGCTGCTGTCGGACCGGGACGCCGGACTGCTGGTGCACGCCGTGGCGCTGGAGCACTGGCACCGGCTGCACAGCTTCTGCTCGCGCTGCGGGCACCCGACCGAGAAGGCCGGCGCCGGGCACGTGCGGCGCTGCACCTCCTGCGCGGCCGAGCACTACCCGCGCACCGACCCGGCGGTGATCATGGTGATCACCGACGAGCAGGACCGCTGCCTGCTCGGCCGCCAGGCGCTGTGGCCGGAGGGCCGCTGGTCCACCCTGGCCGGCTTCGTCGAGCCGGGGGAGTCGATCGAGCAGGCGGTGGTGCGCGAGGTGCACGAGGAGGCCGGCGTGCGGGTCGGCGAGGTGCGCTACGTCGCCAGCCAGCCCTGGCCCTTCCCGTCGAGCCTGATGCTCGGCTTCACGGGCCGGGCGCTGCCGGGCGGCACGGCGATCACCGTGGACGGCGAGGAACTGGCCGAGGCGCGCTGGTTCTCCCGCGAGGAACTGCGGGCCGGGATGGAGGCGGGGGAGATCCTGCCGCCCTCCGGGATCTCGATCGCGCGCCACCTGGTCGAGCTCTGGTACGGCGGACCGCTGCCGTCGGCGGCGCGCTGGTAATCCCCGACGAATGGGGGGCGTGCGGGTTATCCCGTGCGCCCCCGTTTTTCTTTTCCCTTCCTTTCCGAATCCGCCACGACCTGATGTTCGTGGCCGGACGGGCCAGTTCTGCTACCGCCGCCCGCCGTCCCGAAGCCGTCGTCAACCCGCGCGGACGACATTGCCGGAAACGGCTGAAACCCCGCCATCGCGCTCGCTACATTCACTCGGGTGACAATCCCCCGGGGCACCGCCCAATCCCCCAAATACCAGCGTCTCGCCGCCGACCTGCGCCGCCGGATCGCCGAGGGCGAGTTCACCGCCGACGCCGCACTCCCGGTCGAGAGCGAACTGGAACGCCAGTACGGAGTCGCCCGCAACACCGTCCGGCTCGCCGTCGACGTCCTGGTCAACGAAGGCCGCCTGGTCCGCCTCCAGGGCAAGGGCACCTACCTGCGGGAACACCCCGTCCTGGACCACCGCGCCTACGGCCCCACCCTGGCCCCCGCCCCCCGGGACTGCCTGGCCGTGCCCTCCGCCGTCTACCTCGGCGAGGCCGCCGAGGCCGGGCGCGAACTCACCACCGACTTCGAGATGATGATCGTCCGGGCCCGGGTCGACATTGCCGAACGGCTCGGACTGCGCCCCGGCGAGGCCATCGTGGTCCGCCGCCAACTGCGCCTGCTCGACCGCGAGCCGTACTCCATCGAGGAGAGCCACTACCGGGCCGGACTCGCCGCCGGCACCCCGCTGATGGAACCCGACCCGGTCGAGGGCGGCGACGAGGCCGTCCTCGACGAACTCGGCCGCACCGAGATCGGCGCCGTCGACCACCTGGTCGCCCGGATGCCCGGCCCCGAGGAGGCCCAGTGGTTCCAGGGCGGCCCCGGCGTGCCGCTGATGGTCCAGACCCGCGTCACCTACGACCGGCGCGGGCCCGTCCGGGTCATCGAGACCCGCTACTCGGCCGACCGCAGCCGGCTCGTCTACGGCATCGGCGACCTCGGCGCGCGTGCCACCCTGCCCGCGCCCGCCGCACCCGTCGACCCCGCCAGGGCCGACGCGCAGTGACGCGCGCCGGCCCGGACCCCGGGCCGGCCCGGCCCGGCCGGGCCGTTCAAGCCCGCTCGGGCAGCTCGGACCATGCGGGCCGCTCGGGCCGTTCGGACCGTGCGGACCGCTCAGGCCGTTCGGGTCATGCAGGCCACTCAGGCCACTCAGACTCCGAGGGCCTTCTTCACCTGGAGCAGGCTCGGGTTGGTCATCACGACCCGCTCGCCGCCGGCGTTCGGCGTCACCAGCACCGTCGGCACGGTCTGGTTGCCGCCGTTGACCGACTCGACGAACGACGCCGACGCCGGGTCCTCCTCGATGTTGACCTCCGTGTAGCCGATCCCCTCCCGGTCCAGCTGGCTCTTGAGTCGGTTGCAGTACCCGCACCAGGTCGTGCTGTACATCGTCACGCTGCCGGACATCGAGGAGGCTCCTTCAGGAAGAGGGCGTACGGTCTCAGGGCAGGAACGCCCACCGCGCGACGGTCATTCCGCACGGCCACGCTCCGTCGCACCACGACGGCGCCCGAACGGCCCCGCGCGCCCCGGTGCGCAGCGATCATCCTGCGATCACACCGGGCCTGTGGACAACCCCGCCCCCGTTGTCCCAGCGGGCTGAGAGGATGGAAAGCATGCAGGAAGACCTCTTGAGCGGCAGCCCGTCCGACGGCCCCCACGGCTCCCTCTGGGCCGACCCCACCGCCGCCACGGGCCCCGACGCCGTGCTCGCCGGGCTCGACCCCGAACAGCGCGCCGTCGCCACCGCCCTGCACGGGCCCGTCTGCGTCCTCGCCGGCGCCGGCACCGGCAAGACCCGCGCCATCACCCACCGGATCGCCTACGGCGTGCGCAGCGGCGTGTACCAGCCCCAGCAGGTCCTCGCCGTCACCTTCACCGCCCGCGCCGCCGGCGAGATGCGCGGCCGGCTGCGCCAGCTCGGCGCCGACGGCGTCCAGGCCCGCACCTTCCACGCCGCCGCCCTGCGCCAGCTCCAGTACTTCTGGCCGCGCGCCGTCGGCGGCCCCGTGCCCCAACTGCTCGAACGCAAGGTCCAGCTCGTCGCCGAATCCGCCGGCCGCTGCGGCCTGCGCGTCCAGCGCACCGAACTGCGCGACCTCACCGCCGAGATCGAGTGGGCCAAGGTCACCCAGCTCGGCCCCGACGACTACCCCGCCGCCGTCCAGAAGTCCGGCCGCGACGCCCCCCGCGACCCGGCCGAGACCGCCCAGGTCTACCGCGTCTACGAGGAGACCAAGAGCCGCCGCGGCGTCATCGACTTCGAGGACGTCCTGCTGCTCACCGCCGCCATCCTGGAGGACCGCCCCGACATCGCGGACCAGGTCCGCTCCCAGTACCGGCACTTCACCGTCGACGAGTACCAGGACGTCTCCCCGCTCCAGCAGCGGCTGCTCGACCAGTGGACCGGCCCCGGCGGCGGGGCCAGCCTCTGCGTCGTCGGCGACGCCAGCCAGACCATCTACTCCTTCACCGGCGCCACCCCCGACTACCTGCTCAACTTCCGCACCCGCCACCCCGAGGCCACGGTCGTCAAGCTGGTCCGCGACTACCGCTCCACCCCGCAGGTGGTCCACCTCGCCAACGGACTGCTCAGCCAGGCCCGCGGCGAGGCCGCCCGCCACCGCCTCGAACTCGTCTCCCAGCGCGAGGCCGGCCCCGAACCCGTCTACACCGAGTACGAGGACGAACCCACCGAGGCCGAGACCACCGCCCGCCGGATCAAGGACCTGCTCGCCACCGGCGTGCGCGCCAGCGAGGTCGCCGTCCTGTTCCGCACCAACGGCCAGTCCGAGGTCTACGAGCAGGCCCTCGCCGACCTCGGCGTCCCCTACCAGCTCAAGGGCGCCGAGCGGTTCTTCGAACGCCCCGAGGTCCGCGACGCCGGCGTCCTGCTGCGCGGCGCCGCCCGGGCCGGCGCCGACCCGCTCACCGCCGACGCCCCCGACCTCGCCGGCCAGGTCCGCGCCGTCCTCGCCGCCCGCGGCTTCACCGCCGAACCGCCCGCCGGCTCCGGCGCCGTGCGCGACCGCTGGGAGTCCCTCGCCGCCCTCGTCCGGCTCGCCGAGGAGTTCGAGCGGACCCGCACCGCCGCCGGCCACAGCGCCGACCTCGCCGCCTACGTCGCCGAACTCGACGCCCGCGCCGCCGCCCAGCACGCCCCCGCCGTCGAAGGCGTCACCCTCGCCTCGTTGCACGCCGCCAAGGGCCTCGAATGGGACGCCGTCTTCCTCGTCGGCCTCACCGAGGGCACCCTGCCGATCATCTACGCCAAGACCGACGAGCAGATCGAGGAGGAGCGCCGACTCCTCTACGTCGGCGTCACCCGTGCCCGCAAGCACCTCTCCCTCTCCTGGGCGCTCAGCCGCTCCCCGGGCGGCCGGGCCAGCCGCAAGCCCAGCCGCTTCCTGGACGGGCTGCGCCCCGGTTCCAGCGCCCCCGGCGCACGCACCGGCGGGCGGGGCGGGCGCGGGGGCGTGGAGCCCGGCGAGCGCTCCGCCGGACGGCGGGTCCGCGGCCCGGTCAAGTGCCGGGTCTGCGAGAAGGTGCTCACCGAGGCGGTCGAGCGCAAGCTGCGCCGCTGCGAGAGCTGCCCGTCCACTATGGACGAGGCGCTGTACGAGCGGCTGCGCGAGTGGCGGGCCCGCCAGGCCAAGAAGCAGGGGGCGCCGGCCTACGTGGTGTTCACCGACGCCACGCTGATGGCCATCGCCGAGGACGTGCCGGCCGGCCGCCAGGAGCTGGCCGTGATCTCCGGGGTCGGCGCGATGAAGCTGGACAAGTACGGGGCGGCCGTGCTCTCGTTGTGTGCGGGGGAGGAGCCCGAGGAGGATCCGGACGGCGTCGAGGACGGCGAGCCGGTCGATCCGGCGTGAGCCGGTCCGGGCGCGGTCCAGGGGAGTCTCCCGGGGGCCGCTCGGGGGACATCCGAACCCGCCGTGAAAAATAGTTTGCGCGGCATACCGGGAGCGCAATAGCCTGCCGGAGCGGTCAAGGGGACGAGATCGCACGGGGTGACACCTGTGCCGAATCCCCTGCACCCAACAGCTTCACCGAGACAGACATCCGAACATTCGGAACCGGGGCGACCTGGCTCCGCGAGACGCCGAGAGGAGGCGATGACAGTGGGAAACATCATGATCACCAAAATGACTGGCCAGACCGTTGTTGCTGCCTCCCTGCGTGCCGCCCGTCTGCGGGCGCTCGCCGAGCTCGGTGGAACCGGTCTGGGTCTCGACACCACCGGTGTCTCCGTCGTCCCCGCTGTCAGTGGCCTTGGACACACTGATGTCTGCGCCGCGGGCGGCAGGAACGTCGAAGGCACCTCCGTCGAGGCCGGTCTGTCCGGCGACTGGGCGTCGTTCGGCACGTCGCGCTCCCTGCGTGATGAGCGACCGACCCAGGCACCGAAGGCAGTCGTAGCAGCCGCCATGCATGGCGACTATGCGCAGGTCATCGGTGCCGGAAGCACCCAGAAGCAGAACGAGCAGCAGATTAACCAGGCCATGGCCGCCTTTGCGGGCGCCACGGCCATCCGGATGCGGGCCTTCCGCGGGCCTGAACCCTGGAGAGAACGAACCTGAGTAAGCCTCAGGTCGGCACCTCCAGGGCCGCGGAACCCGTCACACCGGGATCCGCGGCCCTTCTGTTTTGTCCGGTACGCAAGACCACCCAGGCCCCCCGGGGCCTCCGGCCCAGACCCACCAGCCATCTGGGCCGGAACCACTGAGAAGACGAGGAAGACGCCACAGTGTCCACGGTCATCACGCCGCCCATCCCGTCCGTACCGCCGACAAGCCAGATCACCAAGGCCGACCAGGCCGACCCCCCGGAGGTTCCTTCCATGCAGATCAGCTCCATCGAGCAGGCCGAGGCGCTCGGGCTCCCCATCCCCTGCCGCGCCTTCGACCCCGAGGTCTTCTTCGCCGAGACGCCCGCCGACGTCGAGTACGCGAAGTCCCTCTGCGGCACCTGCCCGGTCAAGGACGCCTGTCTGACCGGTGCGCTGGAGCGGCGCGAGCCGTGGGGCGTCTGGGGTGGCGAGCTCTTCGTCCAGGGCGTCGTCGTGGCCCGCAAGCGGCCGCGTGGCCGTCCGCGCAAGACCGAGGTCATGGCGTGAACCCCGCCCACGGCGCCAGGGCCGTCCGCCGGGGAGAGCAGCCCCTGCTGGACAGCTCCCTCCGCCGTTCCGTCCGGATCGCCGCCGCCAAGGCCGACGCATCCCGGCCAGCCCCCTTCCCGAGCACGCACCACGAGCAGGACCACCACATGACCGCCGCCGCCATCGATCCGACCGTCCGCGCTGAGCAGACCACCGAACTTCAGATCCAGAACAGGACCCTCGAAATGCAACTCCTCCACGAATCCCTGGCCCGGGCCCATATGCAAGAGCGCCTGCACGAGGCCGAGCACCAACGCCTCGTCACCCGGGTCGCCCGGGCCCGCCGGCTCAAGCAGCGGGCCGAGCGCGCCTCGCTGCGGGCCCGCAAGGCGATCGCCGTCGCCCTGATGTAGTCGCGGCTGTCGTCGCGTGCGGGGCCTCCCCGCGTTCCACCCCCGTCGTGCCGCAGGCCGCCCCCCGTCACGGGGAGCGGCCTGCGGTCGTCGGGGGCGGCGTTCCGGTCAGCTCTTGCGGGTGCGGCTGGCGGGCTCGCCGCCTGCCGGCTTGCGACCGGCGGGCTTCGCCGTCCCCGCTGGGTTGGCCGGCTTCGCCGGCTCCCGACCGGCGAACTGGGGCAGCCACGCCAGCATCTCCGCCCGGAACGGCGCCTGGGCGCCCAGCTGGCAGAGCACCCCGATGGTGCTCAGCGTCACCCGGTGGATCAGCAGGTACGCGGGCGGCAGGTTCAGCTGCTTGCCCAGGTTGTAGGCGGGCGAGCGCGGATCGGCGATCCGGGCCGCCTGCGCGCGCATCCAGGCCCGGGTGAAGTGGAAGCTGTCCACGGCGGCCGGCTCGATGATCGGCCGCAGGTAGTCCAGCACCGCGTCCGGGTCCAGCTCGATCGAGGGCTTGACGAAGCCCTCCTCGCGCAGCATCTTCAGCACGCCCGCCGCGTCGCCGTCCAGGGCCATCCGCAGCGACGCCCCGATCGGCGCGGGCAGCCCGCCCGGCAGCCGGTCCACCGTTCCGAAGTCCAGCACCCCCAGCCGCCAGCCCGACGCCGGGCCGTCGTCTTTCAGCAGCCGGAAGTTGCCCGGGTGCGGGTCCGCGTGCAGCAGGCCGGTCCGGGACGGTCCCGCGAACAGGAACCGGGCCAGCAACTGCCCGGCACGGTCGCGCTCCTCCTGGGTGCCGTCCGTGATCACCTCGGCCAGCGGGGTGCCGTCCATCCACTCGGTGACGAGCACCTGGTCGGCCTGCGCCACCACGCCGGGCACCACGATGTCCGGGTCGCCGGCGAACTCCTCGGCGTGCCGGCGCTGGGCCTGCGCCTCCAGCTCGTAGTCCAGCTCCTCCGACACCCGTTCACGCAGCTCGGCGATCAGCGGCTTGATGTCCAGCCCCGGGATCAGCGGGCCCAACAGCCAGGCCACCCGGCTCAGTTGCGTCAGGTCGGCGAGCAGCGCGTCACCCGCGCCCGGGTACTGCACCTTGACCGCGACCCGGCGCCCGTCGTGCCAGACGGCCCGGTGCACCTGCCCGATCGAGGCGGCCGCGGCCGGCCGGTCGTCGAACTCCCGGAACAGCTCGCGCCAGCCGTCCCCGAGCCGCTGGGCGAGCGCGGTGTGCACCTTGGCGGCGGGCATCGGGGGAGCGGCGTCCTGCAGCTTGGTGAGCGCGGCCCGGTACGGCCCGGCGACCTCCTCGGGCAGCGCGGCCTCGAAGACGGACAGCACCTGCCCGAACTTCATGGCTCCGCCCTTGAGTTCACCCAGGACCTTGAACAGCTGGTCGGCGGTGGCCTGCTGGAGCTCGGCCGTCACCACCTCGGCGGAGCGGCCGCCGATGCGCTTGCCCAGACCGAGCGTGGCGCGTCCGGCTATCCCCAGAGGCAGGGCGGCGAGCCGTGCCGTGCGGGTCACTGCCTTGCGCGGAAGATCGCTCACCCGGGCCTCCATTCCCTGGCCCCCCGACACCGGACGGCCCACCATCACTAGGCCATTGTGCCCGCTCCCCACCTCGCGACCGCCGGTATTTCGCCAGGCGGGGAAGGGGCGCCCGCACGTGGGACGCGACCGCTGTCCCTTTGCGGGGGAGTTGGACGGCTTGGTCCGGTCGGTCCGGTGTGGTGGGCGGACGGCGGTTGCGCGCTGAGTGGAGTGGCCGGGGGTCGTCCGACCGGAGGGTCAGCGGGGCAGGCGGAGGGCCAGGCCGTCCAGGACCACGTCGAGGCCGTAGGCGAACTTGGCGTCGCGCGTGGCGGCCGGGTCCGGGTCCGCGGAGACGGTCGAGTAGGCGTCGGTGAGGTGGGCGAAGCCCGCGGTGGCCTCCCGGGCGGCGGGCATCAGCCGGGCGATGAACGCGGCTTCACTCTCGCCGGCCCGGGCGACGGTGGTGAGCCAGGCCGCCTCCGTGGTGCTCATGCCGACGACGTAGGAGATGACCGTGTCGATCGCCCGGACCGGCTCGGGGAAGCCGGCCGAGGTGAAGAAGGCGGTCAGCCGCTCGCCGTAGGACATCAGGTTGGGGCCGAGGTAGGCGAGGCCGGCCTGGCCGAGGACGGACGACAGCCAGGGGTGGCGCAGGGCCGTCGCCCGGAAGGCGCCGGCGGCCTCGGTGGCAGCGGCGCGCCAGTCGGGGCTGTCGGCGGGCGGGAGGGTGATCTCGCCGAAGACCTCGTCCACCGCGAGCTCCATCAGCTCGTCCTTGGTCGCCACGTGCCGGTACAGGGAGGTGGCGCCCGCGTTCAGCCGGGTGGCCAGCTTGCGCATGCTCAGGGCCTCGATGCCCTCGGCGTCCAGCATGGTGATCGCCTCGCGGACGATCGCGGCCCGGCTGAGTGCGGGCTGGTCGGGCTCGCGCTGCCGACGGGCCCACACGGACGGGATCGGGTTCGTTTCGGCGGCCATGGCGGCTCCCCTTCCCTCTGCTCCTGCTTCGCTGCGTACACCGTTCGCATTGAGCGTACAGGAGTCGGGTGTTGCGCACACCGTTCCGCCATGCGTACAGTGTGCGCAACGAAGGAGCGTCGTGCGCACCGCGGGAACGGTGTGCGCAGAATGGAGGGGTGGCTGATGGCAGAGCTCAACGCGACCGAGGGCCGCAACCCGCACCGCTGGTGGATCCTGATCGTGCTGTGCCTGAGCTCGCTCGTCCTGGTGGTCGACAGCATGGCGCTCACGGTCGCCGTGCCCTCGATGACGGCGGACCTCGACGCCAGCGCCCAGGACACCCAGTGGATCCTCGACTCCTATGTCCTGGTCTTCGCCGGGCTGCTGCTCACCGCCGGCAGCCTCGGGGACCGCTTCGGCCGCCGGAAGATCATGATCATCGGACTGCTGCTCTTCGGGGCGGCCTCCCTCGCGGCCACCTTCTGCACCAACCCCGGCGAGGTGATCGCGGCACGGGTCGCCATGGGCGTCGGCGGATCGCTGATCATGCCCTCGACGCTGTCGATCCTCATCACCGTCTTCGACGAGGACGAGCGCAACAAGGCGATGGCCGCCTGGAGCTCGGTGGCGATGCTGGGGCTGGTCGGCAGCCCGGTCCTCGGCGGCGTGCTGATCGACCACTTCTCCTGGCACTCGATCTTCTTCATCAACGTTCCGGTCGTCGCCCTGGCGATCCTGGCGGGCCTGCTGCTGATGCCGGAGTCCAAGGGGCCGTGGCAGAAGCCCGACCCGCTCGGCGCGGTGCTGTCCGCGGCCGGCATGACCGCCCTGGTCTGGTGGATCATCGAGATCCCGCAGCACGGCGCCTTCGGCGGCCAGTCCCTGGTCACCCTGGCCGTCGCGGTGCTCGCGCTCGGCGGGTTCGTGGTGTGGGAGAACGTCACCTCCGCGCCCATGGTCCCGCTGGCGCTCTTCAAGCACCGCAACTTCAGCGGGGGCTCGCTGTCGCTGACCCTGGTGCAGATCGGCAACGGCGGCCTGCTGCTCGTGCTCACCCAGTACCTGCAGTTCGTGCTCGGCTACTCGCCGGTCAAGGCGGGCCTCGCGTTCGTTCCGCTGGCCATCGCCGCCCTGGTCGGCAACGGGGTCGGCGCCAAGTTCGCCGCCGCGATCGGCAACCGCCTGCTCATCCTCACCGGGATGCTCGTCATGGCCGGCTCCTTCGCCCTGCTGACCACCGTCACCGCCGGCACCGGCTTCACCGTCCCGGCGGTCGCCCTCGGGCTGCTCGGCCTCGGCGCGGGCCTGGCGATGCCGGCGGCGGTGGGCGCGCTGATGGGCACCATCCCGCCGGAGCAGGCGGGCGTCGGCTCGGCGCTGAACGACACCATCCAGCAGGCCGGCACCGCGCTCGGCATCGCGATCCTGGGCTCGCTGCTGTCGAGCGGCTTCGCCGCCGAGATGCCCGCCGGGATGCCGGAGGAGGCGAAGCACTCCGTCGGCGGGGCACTGGCGCTGGCCAACGGGGACGCCGGGCTCGTCCGGACCGTCCGGGAGGCCTTCACCTCGGCGATGTCGACGACCTTCACGATCAGCGCGATCGGGGTGCTGGCGGCGGCGGTCGTGGCCACGCTGGTGATGCGCGACCGGAAGGCCGGGACGGCGGCGGGGGAGCCGGTGGCCGGGGCGTCGGTGGAGGACGCCGGGATCGCCGCCTGACTTCGCTGGACCTGGCTGGTCCGCCTCGCCGTGAAGGCCGGTGCCCCCGGGGCACCGGCCGTCGGTGGGGTGGGGCGGTGCGGTGGTGGGGAGGGGAGGTGGGGGGGGGCC
>NZ_JBFBFU010000017.1:0-123067 GCF_040684355.1 Kitasatospora sp. NPDC091276
GGGTGAGCGCCTCGGTGACCTGCTGCGCGAGCTCGCGGGTGGGGACCAGCACCAGGCTGCACCACGTGGTGCAGGCCGCCGCCCTTCCGCATGATCTCGCCCGAACCCCGAACCCCGAACCCCGAACCCCGGGAGCCGGCAGGCCGGGCCCCTCAGGCCTGCCGTCGTACGGCGATGACCGCCGCACCGAGGACGCACGCGCCGGCGGCGGTGAGGTAGGCGAGGTGGTAGCCGGCGAGCTGGTCCGTGCCGGTCGCGGCGACCAGGACCATCACCGCGACGCCCGCACTGGCGCCGATCTGCTGCGCCACGACGTTCACCGCCCCGGCGACGGCGTGCTGCCGCGCCGGGACTCCGGTGAGCCCGGCGGACGTCATCGAGGGGAAGTTCAGCCCCTGGCCGATGCCGCTGAGCACCAGGCCGGGCAGCACGTACTGCACGTAGCCGCCGTCGTGCGGTGTGCCCAGCCACAGTGCGGCACCCCCGCCGATCAGGACGAGGCCGACCGCCATCAGCGTGCGCGGGGTGAACCGGGCCAGCAGGCGTCCGGTGGCGAAGTTGGCGGTGAGGAACACGGCCAGGGACATCGGCACCAGCGCGAGACCGGACTCGAAGGGGGAGTAGTCCAGCATCCCCTGGAGGTACAGCGGCGCGAAGAACAGCAGCCCGACCGATCCCATGTACTGGAGGAAGGCGGCCAGGCTCGCGGCCCGGACCGACCTGATCCGGAAGAGGCCGAGCGGAAGCACCGGGTCGGCGGTGCGGTGCTCGCGCACGAGGAACAGCACCAGGAAGGCCACCGCGGCGCCGAGGACGATCCACGCCGTCGCGCCGTCGCTGCTCACGCCGACGACGAGCAGGGTGAGTCCGAGCGTGCCCGTGATCGCGCCGGGCAGGTCCAGCCGGCCGCTGTGCCCGGCGCCACCGGGCAGTCCGGCGCGGGTCGCGGCCAGCACGGCGAGCCCCAGCAGCACCGAGAACCACAGCACCGAACGCCAGCCGAAGAACTGGGTCAGTACGCCGCCCAGCAGCACCCCGCCGCTGAAGCTCGCGGCGCCGACCGCCGCGTACACGCTGAAGGCCCGGTTGCGCGCCGGACCGGCCGGAAACGTCTGGGTGAGCAGGGCCAGCGCGGCCGGCCCGGACAGGGCGGCGCCGATGCCCTGGGCGGCGCGCGCACCCAGCAGCACCGCGGTGTCCGGGGCCAGCGCCCCGACCAGCGCGGACACGGTGAACAGGGCGACCCCGACCTCGAACACCCGCCGCCGGCCGAGGACGTCGGCCAGTCGGCCGCCCACCAGCAGGAAGCCGGCGAACGTGACGGCGTAGGCGGTCATGACCCACTGGAGCGTGGTCTCGTCCAGGTCGAAGCGCGCTCCGACCGACGGCAGGGCGGCGTTGAGGACTCCGAGACCGCTCACGTCCAGGGCGAGCGCCCCGGCCAGGACGCCGAGTGCCAGTCCCGGCCGGAGCGCCGGCTTGACCGCGGTGCCGGTGCTGTCGGTGGTATCGGTGGCGTCGGTCATGCGGGCCTGCCGTCGACGTCGCGGCCGGTGGGACCGGCTAAGGAACGGTCGGCATCGACTGACGCCGAATCAAGATTCTCAACTGCCATGGGGGTCAGCTTGCATGGGGCGCTCAGTCGCTGTCTACCCCAATCGCGTGCCGGTGGAGCGCGCCTTTCGCGGGGTCGTGCGCCTATCCCGGCCGGGGCGGGGTGACGCGGGGGCGCTGCTGAGTCGAGGCGCCATTTCGGACCGCCGACAGCTCCAACTCGAACCGGACACTTGGAGATCAAATCTCGCCACTGCCTCAACCGGCCCTCGAATGGCGCTTGTCTCACCATTAACAAACTGGCACTCTGCTGTCCGCCGGTCGGATTAGCACTGACGATCCATTTTGCCTCAATCAGCATACTCGTCGCGCTTGACCAAATGGACCTTGGAGCCCATCGACAGTAGCCGCGCAGGTGAAGAATCCGCGTACGCGATCCTGTCGTCGATGCACCCGCGGACCGATGTGACCCAGAGATGCCCGTGATTTCTCCCGCGGTGAGCGAGCTGCGCCGCCAGCCGAAACAGCGGTACACGAACGGGAGTTCTCACTCGCTGTGAACGCGGAGATCGGAAACGCCGATCCCATCCGCATGCCGACCGTCGGCTCCACCCAGGTACTTGATGCGGCGAAGGGGACCCTCCGCGTCATGAGCCGCCCCCGTGTCCGGCTGCCCGGGTGCGGACCGAACCCCCCCGACCGGTCGGCCGTGAAGCTCCACCCGTCCATTCCATCCGCCCTGTTGAGGGAGTCGCCGTGCCCCGAGAGCGCGCAGCGCGAGACATTTCCGCCGTAACGGATTTCCTGCTTTCCCGTGTCGTCGAGCTGTTGGACGTGTCCGCGAGCGCGGTGGACCGCTCGGCGCCGCTGCACCGGTACGGACTGGACTCGCTGAGATCGGTGACGCTCGCGGCCTCGCTGTCCGAGTTCCTCGGCTGGCAGGTCCCGGCCACCTGGATGTGGCAGTACCCGACCGTCGACGGGCTGGCGCGTGCGCTCGTCGACGGTCCGCGTGCCGCGGAGCCCGCCCCGAGTGCCGAGCGCCGCCGACCGCCCTCGCACGAGCCCGTCGCGATCGTGGGCATCGGCTGCCGGTTCCCCGGCGGGCCGGACCCGTCGTCGTTCTGGCAGCTGCTGGTCGAGGGCGGCGACGCCGTCGGGCCGGTACCGGCCGCGCGACGCGAGCTGCTGAACGACAGGGTGCGCTGGGGCGGCTTCATCGACGGCATCGACCGGTTCGATCCGCTGTTCTTCGGCATCTCGCCCCGCGAAGCCGTCCAGATGGACCCCCAGCAGCGCCTGATCCTGGAGCTGTCCTGGGAGGCGCTGGAGGACGCGGGCATCGCGCCCCACAGCCTGGTCGACAGCGACACCGGCGTGTTCATGGCCTCCTGTTGGGGCGACTACGCCGCCCTGGCGCACTACCGCGGCCCCGACACCCAGATCACCCCGCACACCGCGACCGGCATGCACGACGGCATCATCGCCAACCGGGTCTCCTACGTCCTCGGCCTCCAGGGCCCGAGCATGGCCATCGACGCCGCCTGCGCCGGATCGCTGGTCTCGGTGCACGTGGGCTGCCAGTCGATCTGGCTGGGCGAGAGCGACCTGGTGCTGGCCGGCGGCGTGAACCTGAGCTTCGTCTCCGACTACTACACCGCCATGGACGCGATGGGCGCGCTCGCCCCGGACGGCCGCTGCAAGTCCTTCGACGCCCGCGCCAACGGCTACGTCCGCGGCGAGGGCGCCGGCGTCGTCGTGCTCGCCCCGCTGAGCGTGGCACTGGAACGCGACCTGCCGGTGTACTGCCTGATCAAGGGCAGTTCCTCCAACAACGACGGTCTGAGCAACGGCATGACGGCGCCGAACCCCCAGGCGCAGGAGAAGATGCTCCGCACCGCGTACCAGCGGGCGGGCATCGCCCCGCACCTCGTGGACTACGTCGAGTGCCACGGCTCCGCGACACCCCTCGGCGACCCGATCGAGGCCAACGCCATCGGCGCGGTGCTGGGCGGCGGCCGTACGGAGCCGCTGCGGCTCGGGTCCGTCAAGTCCAACGTCGGGCACCTGGAGGCGGCCGCCGGCATCGTCGGCCTGGTCAAACTCGCGATGTCGATGCGCAACGGCGTGCTGCCGCCGAGCCTGCACTACAGCGCGCCGAACCCGCAGATCATGTTCGACGAGTACAACCTCACCGTCCAGGACCGGCTGGCGCCGTGGCCGCGACGCTCCGACGCCCGCCGGGGCGGCGTCAGCTCGTTCGGGTTCGGCGGCGCGATCTGTCACGTCGCCGTCGAGGAACTGCCGCGCCCCGAGAGCTCGCTGCTCCTGCTGGCCGCGGACTCCCGGGAGGCGCTGGCCGAGCGGGCCCGGGCGCTGCGCGACGAGAGCGACCTGCGCGCGCTCTGCCGCCGGACGCCCGGCGACGGCCCGTTCCGGCTCGCGGCCACCGCCCGCGACATGCCCGAACTCCGCTCCCAGCTGGACGCCTTCGGCAGCGGGGCGACGGCCGCCGGGCTGAGCGTCGGGGAGCGGACCGGACGCAGGCCGCGGGTGGCCTTCCTGTTCTCGGGCAACGGCTCGCAGTGGGTGGGCATGGGCCGGCAACTGCTCGCCGGAATGCCCGTGTTCCGCCGGTCCATGATGAAGTCCGACCGGCGGATGCGGGAACTGCTGGGCTTCTCGCTCGTCGAGCAGCTGATGTCCCCGGACGGCCGCATCGACGACATGGACGTCTTCCAGCCGCTGCTGTTCTCCCTCCAGGTCGCGCTGGCCGAAGCCTGGCGCTCGCTGGGGGTGGAGCCGGACGTCGTCGTGGGGCAGAGCGTCGGCGAGTTCGCCGCCTCCCACATCGCCGGCGCGCTCGACTTCGACGACGCCTCCCGCCTGGCCGCCCACCACGGCCGGCTCCTCCAGCAGCTCGCCGTGGGGCGCGGCGAGGGCATCGTGGTGATGACCGCCGCCGACGAGGTCGGGCCGTACCTGACCGGCCGGCTCACCGTCTCCGGCCACAACGGCCTGAACTCCACCCTGGTCACCGGCACACCGCAGGAGATCGACGACCTCGTCCGGCGGCTGACCGCGGCGGGCGTCACCAACCACCGGGTCCGGATGGGCCACGCCCCGCACTCCCCGCTGGTCGACCACGTCCTCGCCCCGCTGAAGGTCGAACTCGACGGCATCAGGCCCCGGACCACCCGCATCCCGATGATCTCGACGGTCACCGGCGAACGCGTCGACGGTGCCGAACTCGGGCCGGACTACTGGGCGGACAACCTGCGCCGGGAGATCCGGGTGGTCGACGCCCTGACGAAGCTGCGCGACCACGACGTCGACGCGGTGATCGAGATCAGCCCGCACCCCGTCCTGCTCAAGTCGGTGTCGGAGATCCTGACGGCGACCACCCTGCCCTCGCTGCGCCGCGGCGCCGACGAGGCCTCGACCCTGCTCGGCTCGCTCGGCGCCCTGTACACCGCCGGCCTCCCCGTCCCGGCCCACCCCTTCCTCGCGGGCGACCGCGGGCGGCACGTCACGCCCGGCCGGAGCGACGCCGCCGCCGACGAGCAGGTGCACCTCGTCCCCGTCACCGCCCGTACGGCCGGCGCGCTGGCCGACACCTGCCGCGAGCTGTCCAACCACGTCGAACGCGACGCGGGCCTGCGGGTCTCCGACCTCGCCTACACGCTCGCCGCCAGGCGCACCCACCACAACCACCGGATCGCCCTGTTCGCCCGCAACCGGCAGGACGTCCTGGACGGCCTCGCCAGGGTCGCCGCCGGCCAGCCGCACCCCGACGTCGTCACGGGCACGGTCTCCGGCACCGTCGACCGGCGGGTCGCGCTGGTGTTCTCCGGCGGCGGCACCCAGTGGGTCGGCATGGGCCGCGAACTCCTGCGCTCGCACGCCGGCTTCCGCACCTGGATGAACGCCTGCGACGCCGCCGTGCGCGCGGCCGGCGGCTGCTCGGTGCTCGACCGGCTCGCCGCCCCGGCCGACGAGGCCGGGTACGAGGAGATGGACTTCCAGCAGCCGGTGCTGTTCGCCCTCCAGGTCTCGCTGGCGAAGGTCTGGCTCGGACTCGGCATCCAGCCGACCGCCGTCGTCGGGCACAGCCTGGGCGAGGTCGCGGCCGCCTGCGTGGCCGGCGCGCTGTCGCTGGAGGACGCCGCCCGCGTGGTGGTCGCCCGGTCGCACCTGCTGGAGCGCAAGGCCGCCGCGGGCGCCATGATCTCGGTCGACCTGCCGGAGGCGGAGCTGCTGCCGCGGCTCGCCCCCTACGCCGCGCACGCGGCCGTCGCCGTGGTCAACAGCCCCACCAGCGCGGCGGTCTCCGGCTCGCCCGAAGCCGTCGACGCCCTGGAGGCCGACCTCAAGCGGGACGGGATCTCGACCCGGCGGATCCGGGTCGAACGGCCGGTGCACAGCCCCGGCATGGACCCGCTGCTCCAGCCGCTGCGCGCGGGCATCGACGGCATCACCCCGCTGACGCCCGGCATCGACTTCCACTCCACGGCACTGGCCGACACGGTGAACCCGGTCGCCGACGTCGACTACTGGGTGCACAACCTGCGCAACCAGGTCCGGTTCGCCGAGACGATCGGCGCGCTGGTCGACCAGGGCGTCGGCACCTTCATCGAGATCGGCCCGCACGAGACGCTGCGCGGCGCGGTCGAGGAGATCGCGCTGACCCGTGGCGCCCAGGTGCACGCGATCAACTCCCTGCGGCGCGACGAGAGCGACGTCCGCTGCCTGCTGGGCGCCGCCGCGTCGTTGTACGTCAGGGGCCTGCCGCTGACCTTCGACCCGCTGTTCGCCGACGACGTCGAGGTCGTGGAGACGCCGCTCGTCCAGTGGCAGAAGGACCGCTACTGGATCGACACCGAGCCCCGCCCCGTCCGGGCGCCGGCCCCGGCCGTCGAAGCCGCGGCCGCGCCCGTGGCCCGTGTGGTGGAGGAGGAGCAGCCGACGGAGATCCGGCCGGTGGCGGAGGTCGTCCTCGCCGAGCTCGCCGACGCGCTGGGCGTGCCGGTGAGCAGGTTCGACGTGAACGCCAGCATGCTCGACTTCGGCCTCGACTCGATGCTGGCGATCCGCCTCGTCAACAGGCTGCAGTCGCTGTTCGGGCACCGGGTGTCGCCGGTGGTGTTCCTGGACGGCCGGTCCATCTCCGAGGTCGTCGGCCACTTCGTCGAGCTCACCGCCGGACCGGCCGCGCCCGCGACGGCACCGCCCGTACCGCCGGCCGCCCCCGCCTCGGCCCCCGCCCCCGCCCCCGTCTCGGCCCCCGAGGCCGAGCCGGACCGGACGTACCTCGACGAGCTGTCCGAACTGGACGCCGAGGAGCTGGTGGACGAACTGGACGCGCGCGGACTGCTGGAGGCCACCGACGCACCGGCCCTGGACCAGCTGCGCGCCGACGGCCTCGGCCTCGCACTGGCACCGGCCTCGCACGGCCAGGCCTCGCTGTGGTTCATGCAGATGGTCGCGCCGGACGCCGTGCCCTACAACTTCATGGTGACCGCCCGGATCCGGGCCGCCGTCGACGAGAAGGCCCTGGACCGCGCCGTACGGGCCGTGATGGAGCGCCACCCCGCCCTGCGCACCCTCTTCGTGGAGGCGGGCGGCAGCCCGTACCAGGTCATCCTGGACGAACCGGTGTACGAGTTCGTCGTGGCGGACGGCACCGACCTGGACGACGAACAGGCCCGCGAGGAACTGGCCCGCTACGGGCACGAGCCGCTCGACCTGGACAACGGGCCGCTGGTGCGGATCGTCCTCATGACGCGCGGACCGGCGGACCACTACCTGCTGGTGCTCGTCCACCACATCGCGTCGGACGCGGCGTCGGCCGACGTCATGATCCGCGAACTCCAGGAGTACTACGAGGGCGCCGACCCCGCCGACAGCGCGCCGGTCGCCCCGTACACGGAGTTCGTCGCGTGGGAACGGCAGTGGCTGGCCGGCCCGGCGGCCGGCGCGGCCCTGGACTGGTGGTCGCGGAAGCTGGCCGACCCGCCCGCCCACCTCGACCTGTCCACCAAGGAGCGGCCGCCGGGCGTCACCTACGAGGGCCGCGACCTCGCCTTCCGCTGGAGCGCCGAAGAGACCCGCCTGCTGCGGGAGTTCGCGGTGCGCGAAGGCGTGTCGATCAGCACCGTCGTGCTGGCCGGGTTCTTCGCCACGCTCAACCGCGCGGTCGGCACCGAGGACGCCGTACTGGCCACCGCCATCGCCCAACGCGCCGAACCCGGCTGGGAATCCGCCATCGGCTACTACCTCAACACCGTGCTGGTGCGGGCGAACCCCGCCGGTGACCGCAGCTTCCGCGAGCTGCTGCGCGAGGTCCACGCCTTCTCGCTCGGCCTCCTGGAGCACATGAACTACCCCCTCGACCTGCTGGCCTCCCAGCTGCGGCCGCCGAGGGCCGAGGGCCGCTCCCCGTGGTTCGACGTGGTCGTCAACTGGCTGTCCTCGGACGCGTTCCCCCGGTCCGTCAAGCTCTTCCACGGCATCGGCGACACCATCACGCCCGACGGCGCGCTGCCGCTCGAACCGCTTCAGGTGCGCAGGCACCTCGCCAAGTTCGACCTTGAGATCTCGATGGCCGACATCGACGGCGAGGTGGCCGGCCACGTCCAGTTCAAACCGAGCTACCTGGAAAGGCAGACCGTGACGGCACTGCTCGCGCTGTACCGCACCGTGCTCTTCGACGCGATCGCCCAACCCGACCGGGCCATCGGCGACTTCGCGCCGACCGGCCTCCCCGAGGAGACGGACCGGTGACCGAAACCCTGCACTCCGCGTTCGTCGAGCAGGCCCTCAAGAACCCCGACGCGACCGCCGTCTACTCCGACGCCGGCGTCCTGACCTACGGCGAACTGAACGAGCGCTCCCGGGAGTTGGCCGAACGGCTGGTCGCCGACGGCGCGGGCCCCGGCGTCCCGGTCGGCATCTGCGTCGAGCGCACCCCCGACCTGCTCGTCGGCATCCTGGCGGCCCTGCGCGCCGGATCCTGCTACCTGCCGCTGGACCCGAACTACCCCGCCGACCGGCTGACCTTCATGGTCCAGGACAGCGGGACCCGCCTGCTGCTCACCACCCCCGCGTCCCGGGCCAGTTGCCCGCCCGGACCGACCGTCGTCGTGCTGGGGGAGAGCGTGACGACCGAGCCCGGCGCGAAGCCCGTCGCGGTCGTGCCCGGCGACACCGCGTACGTCATCTACACCTCGGGCTCCACCGGCAGGCCCAAGGGCGTGGCCGTCCGGCACGGCGGCTGCGTGGCGATGCTCGCCGAGATGGACCGGGTCCTCGACGGCTGCGACCTGAGCGGAGTCTCGGCGGCGAGCTCGGTCTGCTTCGACCTGTCCGTGATGGAGATCTTCAACGCGCTGTGCCGCGGCGGCGCCGTCGTGCTCGTCGAGAGCGCCGTGCACCTGCCGGAGAGCCGGTACGCCGACCGGATCACCCACCTGAACGTCGTCCCCTCGGTCATGAACAGCCTGCTCGACGCCGGAGCCCTGCCGCCGAACGTGCGCACGGTCGTGTTCGGCGGCGAGGCCCTGCGCCGCAAGCTGGTGGACCGCACCTACCGGGAGACCGGCGCCGACCGGGTGTTCAACGCCTACGGCCCCACCGAGGGGACGGTCTTCTGCTCGTTCGGGCCGGTGCCCGAGGACGGGACCGACGAACCGACGATCGGCCCGCCGACGACCAGCGACCGGGTCTACGTGCTCGACGAGCAGCTGAAGCCGCTCCCGGCCGGTGAGTCCGGCGAGCTCTACCTCGGCGGCGCCGGCCTCGCGCACGGCTACGTCAACCGGCCGCGCACCACGGCCGAACGCTTCGTGCCGGACCCGTTCCGCAACGGCGAGCGGATGTACCGCACCGGGGACGTCGTCAAGTTCACCGACGGCGGAGAACTCCGCTTCCTCGGCCGCACCGACCACCAGGTCAAGCTGCGTGGCTACCGCATCGAGCTGGAGGAGGTCGAGGCCCGGCTGACCGGCTGCCCCGAAGTCCGGGAGGCCGCCGCCGTCGTCCGGGGCAACCGGCTCGTCGGCTACGTCGTGCCCGCGGGCGACGACGCGCCGCAAGGCGGCCCCCGGCTGGACGCCGCGCTCCAGAGCGCCGTCACCGGCAGGCTCGCCGTCGAACTGCCCGACTACATGGTGCCCGCGACGCTCGTGGTCCTCGCCGCCCTGCCGCTGGGGCCGGGCGGCAAGCTCGACCGCAACGCGCTGCCCGAGCCGCCGGCCGCCGACAGCGGCGGGCCCCTGACGGCCGCCGGCACGCCGACCGAGGTGGCCCTGTCGGAGATCTGGGGCCAGCTGCTCGACCTCGAACCGTCGAGCATCGACGTGCAGTCCGCCTTCTACGACCTCGGCGGGGACTCCCTGCTGCTCATCCGCCTCGCCCGGCTGATGACCCGGCGCTTCGACCGCCGCGTCCGGGTGCCCGACCTCTTCAGCTTCCGCGACATCTCCTCCCTCGCCCGCTGGCTCGACGACGAGAGCGGCGCCACCCCCGAGGCGGTCCAGTCCGCCCGTGCGCGTGCCAACACCCGCCGGGCCGCGCTGCGCGGCCGCGGCGGCGCCACCGGCCGCTGAGCCGCCGGCGTCTGCGTACAGCGGCCGCTGAGTCACCCTCACTCGAAACGAAGCAGGAGCCTCCCCATGACCGACAACCCCGAGCAGGAGTACGACCCGGGCGACGTGGCCGTCATCGGCATGTCCCTGCGGGCGCCCGGAGCCCGCACCAAGGAGCAGTTCTGGGACAACCTCGTCCACGGCCGGGAGTCCGTGTCGTTCCTGGCCAAGGACGACATCCACGTCGACGAGACCCTGATCCACAGCCCGTTCTACGTGCGGGCCTGCGGCGTGCTCGACACGTACGACAAGTTCGACCCGTCGGTGTTCGGCATCAGCGACCGGATGGCGGCCGCGATGACCCCGGAGAACCGGCTGTTCCTGGAGAGCGCCTGGGAGACGCTGGAGGACGGCGGCTACGACCCGGACCGGCTCAGGGCCGAGATCGGCATGTACGGCGCCAACAACCCGCAGACCGCCGCGCTCTACAGCTCCCCGCCGGACCGGGTGTCGGTCGGCCCCGAGGCGATCGAGGCCAGCCTGGCGTGGTCGCCGGACACCATGACCTCCAACGCGCTGTACTACATGGGGCTCATCGGTGAGGCCGTCACCGTCGCCGCCGTCTGCGCGGGCTTCCACTACGCGGTGCACCTGGCCTGTCAGTCGCTGCTGCTCGGCCAGACCGACCTGGCGATCGCCGGCGGCGCGATGGTCCGCCTGCCGCACCCGCGCGGCCACCTGTGGGAGGAGAACCGCATCCTGTCGAAGGACGGCCACTGCCGCCCGTTCGACGCCAACGGCACCGGCACCGCGCTGTCCAGCGGGGTCGTCACCGTGCTGCTGAAGCCGCTGGGCCACGCCGTCGCCGACCGCGACCACATCTACGCCGTGGTCAAGGGTTCGGCCGTCAACAACAACGGCGTCAGCGCGATGGCGTACGGCCTGGCCCAGCCCGAGCGGCTGAGCGCCTGCATCGCCAACGCCATGGAGGTCGGCGGCGTCACCCCGGACACGGTGTCCATGTACGAGGCCAACGGCCTCGGCCTGCCGATGACCGACGAGCTCGAAGTGCACGCGGCGACCATGGCGTTCGGGAAGCAGACCGCGACCACCTCGATCGGCGGGGTCAAGGGCAACGTCGGCCACGGCGGCGTGGTCTCGGGCGGCTTCGGCGCGATCAAGGCCGCGCTGGCGCTGCACCACAAGACGCTCCCGGCGACGATCAACCTGACCGAGGTCAACCAGGACCTCGACTTCCCCAGCACCCCCTTCGTGCCGCAGGTCGAAGGGGCGCACTGGGAGCCGGAGGCCGGCATCCGCCGCGCGGGCATCACCTCGATCGGTGGCGGCGGCTACAACGCGCACCTGCTGCTGGAGGAGGCCCCGGCGGCCGCCGGGCGCGCCCCCGAGGACGAGGGCCGGCCGAGGCTGGCCACCCTGTCCGCCCTGGACGACGACGCGCTGGCCCGCCAGCGCGCGCGGCTCAAGGACCGGCTGGAGGCCGACCCCGACCTGCGCCTGGACGACGTCTGCTTCAGCCTCAACCTCGGCCGCAAGGTGATGGCCCGCCGCTGGGCGGCCGTGGTCCGCAGCCGCGCGGAGCTGATCGCGGCGCTGTCCGACGACGCCGCCCGCGGCCCCGCCACCACGACCGCCGCCGCCCCGCAGACCGACCCGGGCTCCTTCTCCCGCTTCTCCCGCAACGACAACGGGATCGTGCCGTCCGGCCAGGACGCGCGGGCGCTGTCCGAGCTGGCCGCCGCCTGGGTGACCGGCCAGCAGGTGGACTTCGAGGCCCTGCACCTGGGGGAGGCCAGCCGCCGCGTGCCGCTGCCCACCTACCCGTTCCAGCCGCGCCGGTTCTGGCGCACGGACTGGTGACCATGAGCACGCCGGCACCGGACACCGTGGACCTGGGCGACCCGGCCACCTTCGCGGACCACGACCTCGACGGGTTCTGGCGCACCCTGCGGGACACCGCCCCGATGCACTGGAACCCGCCCGTCGACGGCCGCCGGGGGTTCTGGGTGCTCTCCCGCCACGACGACATCATGGCCACCTACCGGGACAACGCGAACTTCACGTCCGAGCGCGGCAACGTGCTCGTCACGCTCCTGGAGGGCGGCGACGCCGGGGCCGGCCGGATGCTGGCCGTCACCGACGGGCCCCGGCACCACGAACTGCGCAAGATCCTCCAGCGGGTGCTCTCGCCGAGGGTGCTCGACGAGGTCGCGCGGACGGTCCGGGTCAACACCCGGCAGTGGATCCGCGAGGCGGTCGAGTCCGGCGGCTGCGAGTTCGCCGAGGAGATCGCCGGCCGGATCCCGATGACCACGATCTCGAACCTGCTCGGCGTGCCCGAGCAGGACCGGGACTACCTGCTCAGCCTGACCAAGACCGCGCTGTCGGCCGAGGACGAGGACGTCGACGAGGTCGACTCCGAGATGGCCCGCAACGAGATCCTGATGTACTTCCTGGACGTCGTCGAGGAGCGGCGCGAGTCCCCGGGCGACGACGTGATCAGCATGCTGATCGGCAGCTCCATCGACGGTGTGCCGCTGTCCGACGAGGACGTCGTGCTCAACTGCTACAGCCTGATCATCGGCGGCGACGAGACCAGCCGGCTGACGATGATCGACTGCGTCCACACGCTCGCCGCCCGGCCCGAGCAGTGGCGGCGGTTCAAGCACGGCGAGGTCGCGGTCGAGACCGCCGTGGACGAGGTGCTGCGCTGGGCCTCGCCCACGATGCACTTCGGGCGCAGCGCCGTACGGGAGACCGAACTGCACGGCGTACGGCTGCGCCCGGGCGACATCGTCACGCTCTGGCACGCCTCCGGCAACCGGGACGAACGGGTCTTCGCGCGGCCCGGGGTGTTCGACCTCGGCCGCACCCCCAACAAGCACCTGGCCTTCGGCTACGGTCCGCACTTCTGCGTCGGCTCGTACCTGGCCAAGGTGGAGATCGCCGAACTGCTCACGGCCCTGCGGGACTTCACCACCGGGTTCGAGCAGACCGAGGAGGCGCTGCGGATCCGGTCCAACTTCCTGACCGGGTTCTCCACGATGCCGGTGCGGTTCGAGCCCGACCACCGCGGACTGAAAGAGGTCGACTGATCCGGATGAACATCTACATGTCAGGACAAGGGGGATTCGCGGTCGCGGTCGCGGAAGCCCTGTCGGACGACGGGCACAAGATCGTCGGCGCGGCCGCCCCCCGGCTGCGCAAGGGGAAGTCCGACGAGGGCGACGCGATGTGCTGGGACCGCCTGCGCTCCTGGGCGTACCACAAGGACGTCCCGTGGACGGACTCGGCCGAACTGCGCGCGCGGCACATCCCGGACGGGGTGGACATCATCGTCGCCGCGCACTCGCACGCCTTCCTCGGCCGCCAGACCCGCGCCCGGGCCGCCGTCGCCACCATCGGTTACCACCCCAGCCTGCTGCCGCTGCACCGCGGCCGGGACGCCATCCGGTGGACGATCCGCGACGGCGACAAGGTGACGGGCGGAAGCGTCTACCACCTCACCGAGCGCACCGACGCGGGCCCGCTCGCCGCCCAGGAGCACCTGTTCGTGCCCCCGGGCTCGACCGCGCAGAGCCTCTGGCGCGACCACCTGGCGCCGCTCGGCGTGCGACTGCTCCTGAAGGTGGTCACCGACCTCACCGCGGACCGGCGGATCGAGGTTCCGCAGGACGAGAAGCTGGCCACCTGGGAGCCCGCGATGGGCGCGCCACCGCTGTTCAAGCCCGAACTCATCGCGCTGCCCGGAACGGTGCAGGTCGACAGCAGCAAGTGGGCCCTGCACGAAGGGTGACGGCCAAGTGGCCTCTGGAACCGGTGCCCCGCACACCACACGTGTGCGGGGCACCGGGCCGGTGGGTGAACCCGGCACCGGACTGGCCGCCGAGCCCGTCGTCGGAACTCGACAGCGTGAACGTGTACACCAGGGACGGCGATTCCGAGCGCCCCCCGCGTACCTCTGCACCTTCACCGCGAAGGAGTCCCGACCATGCGGAAGTTCATCATCGACCTGGCCGAACGCACCGTCGCCACCTACGCCGTGGCGTTCCTCGGCCTGCTGCTGGCGGACGGATTCGACCTGACGTCGATCGGCGCGTTCAAGGCGGCGGCCGTGGCGGCACTGCCGGCCGCGCTGGCCGTGGTCAAGGGAGTGGCCGCGACCTTCGTCGGCGACCCGAACTCGGCAGCCCTGCTGGCCCGCCCCCACGAGTGACCGGCCCGGCCGGGTGCGCCAAGCCGGGAACTCGCCCTCGCGAACGGCCGCGACAAAGGCGCCCCATACGGCGGCGGGGAAGGCGACAAAGCCTGCCCGCTCCAGGTGCTGGACGTCCTCGCCGCCGAGCGTGACGGTCATGAAATGCGGACTGGGCTGCTCGCTTCCCTGCACGGTCAACGACAGCATCCGCCGCTTGCGCGGGCGCTGGATCCGGGAGGCCGCCGCTACCTCCACCGGGGACGGGACTTGAGCGTCACCGTGGTCATGCGACCACTGTCGGCGCGACGCTCTGCGCGAGACCACCGGTAAACTGACGCCCGATGCCGACAACCCGCCATACTTCACCGCTGCCCGCCGATGCAGACGAGGAGATCCTGAAAGGCGGTGCCTGGCTGCCGCACGGCTTTCAGCTCGATCCACACAGCCACGTCCACGGTCAGCTGGTCTACGCCGCCGCCGGCGCCTTGGTCACGGCGACGGAGCGCGGCACGTGGGTCGCCCCGGCGGACCGGATCACCTGGACGCCTCCGCGCTTTGCCCACTCGCACCGCTTCTACGGGCAGACCGACGTACGGCTGGTGTCCGTCCCACTCGACTTGTGCGCCGTGCTCATCGATCACCCCAGCGTCTTCGCGGTAAGCCCGTTGCTGCGCGAGGCCCTTCTGGCGCTCACCGACGAGCCAGAACGGCGGCCTGGCGCCCACCGGCGCCTGCTCGCCGTGATCGTGGACGAGTTGGCCGACGCCGCCGAGACCTCCCTCCACCTTCCCGAAGCGAGCGACGACCGGCTGCGCGCCGCCACCGACCTGCTGCGCGCGGACCCCGCCCGGCCTTGCACCCTGGCCGAGCTCGGCCAGGCGGTGGGAGCCAGCGAGCGCACGCTCAGCCGCCTGTTCCACGCCGAGCTGAGCATGAGCTTCCACCGCTGGCGGACCACGCTGCGCATCCACCACGCCTTGGCGCACCTGACCGACGGGATGACGGTGACGGAGACCACGGTCGCGTGCGGATGGTCCAATCCGTCCACCTTCATCGACGCCTTCACCGAAGTCGTCGGCCAGACCCCCGGCCGCTATCAGGCCGGCCTGCGCTTCCACGCGCGCTAGCCCCCACCCGGGCGGTTCGCGCTGGTCAGGTGCACAGCGCGCGACGCCAGAGCCAGCTTGGCGGGTTTCCGGTATCGGGTGTCGACTTACCAGTGGTTCGCGGCCCGCCGGGTCTTCCATAGTGGACAGCGAGCGAGCGCCGGCCCTCCGACCTCACGGCCGCCGCCGCGACGTACGCGCTCGGCGCGTACCGACCACTGCACGGATCATGAAGGGCTCGCACGCATGACTGAGACACACGACGACACGGCCGTCGTCATCATCGGGGCCGGCGTCGCCGGTCTGACTCTCGGCAACTTCCTGCTGCGCAACGGCGTCGACTGCGTCGTGCTGGAGAAGCACCCTCGCGCCTACGTCGAGAAGCGCCAGCGCGCCGGAACGATCGACACCTTCGGCGTGCGCCTCCTCCGCGAATGGGGCCTGGAGGAGGTCCTCGCAGGCGACCCCATCCCGTACAGCGAGGGCGGCTTCTACATCGACGGCCACGCGATGCCGATCGACGTGGACGAGGACAACAACGAGAGCCTGTACTGCCCGCAGCAGGTCCTGGTGCGCAACCTCACCGAGGTCTTCCTCCGCGAGGGCGGTGACCTGCGCTACGAAGCCGCAGACGTCACCCTGGAAAACCTCACCCAGGGCCACCCCGTGGTGCGCTACCGGGACGCCGACGGTGCGGCGCGAGCCGTCGACTGCGACTTCATCGCCGGCTGCGACGGCTTCCACGGCGTCTCCCGCCGCTCCATCCCCGCCTCCGCGCTGACCGAGTACTCCCACGAGTACGGCTACTCCTGGCTCAGCGTCCTGGCCGCCACCGAGACCAAGCCCTCGGGCATGGCGATCCACGAACTGGGACTGGCCGGGATGATCCCCCGCGGCCCCGAAGCCAGCCGGATCTACTTGCAGTGCGCGGTCGACGACACCCCCGAGCAGTGGCCGGACGAGCGGATCTGGAGCGAGCTGGAGGCCCGCTTCGGCACGCCGCCCTCGCGCGGGCAGATCCTGTCCAAGCAGATCGTTCCGCTGCGCAGTGTGGTGTTCGACCCGATGAGCTACGGCAGCCTCTACCTCCTGGGCGACGCCGCGCACATCGTGCCGCCGATGAGCGCCAAGGGCATCCACCTCGCTCTGCACGACACCGAGGTCTTCGCCCGCGCAGTGATCCGCCACGCCAAGGAGGGCGACTCCGGCCTCCTCGACAGCTACTCGCAGACCTGCCTGCCACACATCTGGAACTACCAGGCGTTCGCCACGTGGATCACCGACACCATGCACAACGCGGGCTTCACCGGCTACGAGGGCGAGTTCAAGAAGCAGATCGCCCGCGCCGAGCTCCAGCGCCAGTTCGCCTCCGAGTCGGCAAACAAACTGTTCAGCGAGCTGACCGCCGGCACCAACTAGGGCGTGAAGGTCCGGGTCGGGGCGCGGGGGAGGAGCCGCGCGCCCGCGACACGCAGGGAACGCTACGTCGACGAACGGGCCCTTCCCGATAATGCAGGGGCCGCGCCCCCGGGCCGCGCACGTCCCCGTTCCCAGGAAGGCGCACGACCATGGAAGGCTCCTCCTCGACCGTGCTCGCCGACATCGCGACCATCCTGCTGATCGGGCTCGCCCTGTCGCCGCTGCGCACCCGCCTGCGCCAACCGGTGGTGGTCGGCGAGATCGCGGTCGGGGTGATCCTGGGGCCGAGCGTCCTCGGGCTGCTGCCGGGCGACCTCCCGCACGTCCTCTTCCCGCCCCAGGTCCGTGAGCACCTCTCGGTGATCGCCCAACTGGGCATCGCGCTCTTCATGTTCGCCGTCGGGTGGGAGCTCGACCTGAAGCAGCTGAACGGGCGGGTCCGCACCGTGGTGGCGGTCACCGCGGCCTCCGTCGCCGTGCCCTTCGCCCTCGCGGTCGCCCTGGCGGTCGTCCTCGTGGCCAGGTGGCCCCGCCTCATCGGTACGGAGACGTCCCCCGTGCTGCTGGCCGTGTTCCTGGGCATCGCGCTGTCCGCCAGCGCGCTGTCGGTGCTCGCGCGCATCGTGGGGGAGAACCAGCTGCAGGCGACCCGCACCGGGGCCATGGCCACGGCCTGCGGGGCGCTCACCGAGATCACCGCCTGGTGCGGCGTCGCCTGCATCGCCTCCGTGGCCCGAAGCAGCGGCTCGGACCACGTCCTCCTCTCGCTCGCCGAACTCGCCTGCTACGCGGCGGCGATGGCCTTCGTGATCCGCCCGCTGCTGCGACGCCTGCTGCGCCGGCCGGCCCGCGCCGACGGACATCCCCTGCTCGTCCTGCTGACCCTCGGCAGCGGGATCCTGCTGTCCGCGTGGACCACCTCGTGGCTCGGCATGCACGCCGTGATCGGCGCCTTCGCCTTCGGGCTGGCCATGCCGCGCGACGCCGCCGAGGAACTGCGGCACGCCGTCGAGGCGCCGATGCGCCACGCGGGGGCGCTGCTGGTGCCGGTCTTCTTCGCGCTCACCGGGCTGTCCGTGGACATCGGCGGGCTGGGTTCCGGAAGCCTGGTCGCGGTGGTGGTGTTCCTGGTCGTCACGTGGGGCGGCAAGTTCGCCGGCGCCAGACTGGGTGCCCGGCTGATCGGCGTGCCGCGCGGTGAGGCCACGACGGTGGCGGTCCTGCTCAACACCAAGGGCCTCGGCGAGGTCCTCATCCTGACCCTGGGCCGTGACCTCGGCATCATCGGCGACCGGCTGTTCACCGTTCTCCTCGTCACCGCCTTCGCCGCGACCCTGCCCGTCAACCCGCTCGTGCGGCGCCTCATCCGTGCTCCTGATGCCGCTTCCCCGGTCGGCGCCGTCGCTCTGCCCCGTCAACAGCAGGACGCCGCCACGAGATCGGGCATCGAGGAGGCCAGCGGCGCGTGACGCACCGTGAGACCCGGGGCGCCGGCGGGGTGGAGACTTCCTGCGCCTGTCTGACCGGCATCACCGCTGAGATGACCTCCGGTGTCTCAATGAAGTCTCATTATTAGCCGTTGTCTGGCGGCCGTTCTCGTGTCTCCGGCTACGTCGGCAGGTGGCGGTAGACCGTCGCCCGGGAGACTCCGAGTGCCGCCGCGATCTGCTCGGCGGTGCGGCCGGCCGCGTGCAGGCGCCGGGCGGTGTCGACCATCGCCGGGCTCATCGCGCTCGGTCGGCCGCGCCGCTCACCGCCGACGCGGCCGGGGCCGGCGGCGGGCGGTTCGGGGCCGTCCAGCAGCCGGTGCACCCCGGCCAGGACGCAGGCGCGCAGGTCCTCGGGCGGGGCGTCGGCGAGCAGGATCACCGGGTCGGAGAGCATGGCGATCGTCTGGGCGGCGCGCACCCGGGCGACGAAGTCCGGGCGGGGCCCCGCCACCAGGACGTTCGCACGCATCATCCCGTCGCGGAACCGCGTGAAGCCCGGGCCCGAGAGGCCCGGCGCCGCGTCGTACAGGCTCATCCGCAGCAGGTCGCGGTGGCGCAGCCAGACGTCGAGCAGCCCCTCGATCGTCGCCCAGCGGGCTGCGGCCGGATCCGGCGGGTCGGTGGGTGCCAGCGCGGCGTCCAGGTCGTCCAGCATCGGTTCGATCAGCGCGCCGAGGATGTCCGCCTTGCTGGGAAAGTGGTACAGCACCGCGGCCTTCGTCACGTCCACCCGTTCGGCGATCCCGCGTACCGAGGTGGCGTGGTAGCCGTGCGCGGCGAACTCCTCCAGGGCCACCGCGAGGATCCGTGCCCGGGTGTCGGGGTTCTCGGCAGTCATGGGGGGAGCCTAGTCTCTGTCCCTTGCCTGACCGGCGGTCAGGGCGTAGCGTCGAATTACTGACCGATGGTCAGTCCGGGAGCGCCGGCGCGACCGCTGACCGGCGACGGCTGCCGCGAGTCGGCCTGACCGCGATCAGGCGATGACACGCGATCAGGCGATGACAGAAGGAGCGTCCATGAACGCCTCGACCAAGACGGCCGATCGCACCGTGCTGATCTCCGGGGCCGGCATCGCCGGACCGACGCTCGCCCACTGGTTGGCCCGCCACGGCTTCCAGCCGACCGTGGTCGAGCGGGCCGCGGCCGTACGCTCCAGCGGCAGCCCGGTCGATGTCGCCGGTCGCGCGATGGAGGTCGCCGAGCGGATGGGGATCAGGGACCGCCTCCGTGCGGCCGCCACCCAGGTGACCGGTGTGGGCTTCTACAACGGCGCGGGCCGCCGGGTGGGCAGGATCGACCTGCGGGGCCTGTCGGGCGCGGCCCGGGCCGACACGGTCGAGCTGCCGCGCGGCGATCTCGCCGCGATCGTCCACGAAGCGAGCCGGGACGACGCCGAGTTCGTGTTCGGCGACTCGATCGCGAGCCTGAGCCAGGACGAGGCGGGTGTCGACGTCACCTTCGAGTACGGCCGCCCCCGCCGCTTCGCCCTGGTGGTCGGCGCCGACGGCCTGCACTCGGCCGTCCGCCGGCTGGCCTTCGGCCCGGAACCCGGGTTCGTCCGCCACCTGGGGATGTACGTGGCCACCATGCCGTTGGCCGGGGCGGCGGGCGACCTGCGGGAAGTGGCGATCCACAACGCGCCGGGCCGCGCCCTCTGCGTGCATCCCGGATGCGGCAGGCCGCTGGCCGCGTTCATGATCCGGTCCGCCGCCGTGCCGGACTTCGACCACCGCGACACCGAGCAGCACCGGCGACTGCTGACCGCCGCGTTCGCCCGGATGGGCTGGCGCGCGCCCGAGGTGCTGGCGCAGGTGCGCGAGAGCGAGGAACTGTACGTCGACGCGGTGAGCCAGGTCCGGCTGCCGCGGTGGTCGCGGGGCCGGGTCGCGCTGCTCGGCGACGCCGCGTCCTGCGTGTCGCTCTTCGGCGGCGGCTCCAGCCTGGCCATGGCGGGCGCCTACGGCCTGGCCGATGCCCTGGCCGCCGATCCCGCCGACCACCGCGCGGCCCTGGCCCGCTACGAGGCCGCGCACCGGGGGCTGGTGGACCAGGCCCGGCAGTCCGTACGAGCGGCCTTCGCGCTGCTCGTCCCGGCCGGCCGCGGCGGCATCCTGGCCAGGAACCTGGCCACTCGGCTGTCGCCGGCCGTACTCGCGACAGCCCGGGCCGAGAGTGTGCTCAAGTCCCGTGCCACACCCGGGGATTACTCATGACTGGGCCCGGGCTTCCCTCGTTCGGCCGGCTGCGCGCAGGCGGCGTCGTACGAGTGGACATCTCCGGCCGCCTGGCCGTCGTCGACCACTTCGAGGACGCCGTCACCACCATGGCGGCAGCCGGTGTGAACCGTTCGTGGGGGACCGGCCGTATCCACCGGTGAGGTGGCGACCGGGCGATGTCGCCCAGTCAGCTCGGGCCTGGTGCCGCCGTGTTGGCGAGGGGTGGCGGTGTCACGGCGCGGGACCGTGCGGCACCGCGCGTCATGTCCCGGAAAGCTCGTCACCGGCCCTCGCTGCCCATCGATTTCGGAGAAACTCCTTTGCGCAACAGCAGGTTCACCTCGGTCCTCCTGGCCGGCGTCACGACGCTGGCGGCCCTCGCCGTCGGCGTCGGCCCGGCGGTCGCCGCCCCGTCCGAGCCGGTCGACGTCCCGTCCGACCCGGCCGCCGTCACCGCCTTCCCGGACGCCTTCCCGGGCGCCTTCCCGGGCGACCAGGACGTCGAGGTCTTCGCCGAGGACGGCGCCATCAGCCGGACCAAGGTCCCTTCGGCGTCCCCCTTCGTCGCCGAGCAGTCCATGAGCGTGGACGCCGCCGGGGCCGCTGCCGGGGACGGCGCCGTCACGAAGGTCGTCAACAACGGGAGCACGGACAGCAAGCTGGACGTGGTCATGATCGGCGACGGCTACACGGCCTCGGAGCAGGACAAGTTCCGCAAGGACGCCGCGGCGAAGTGGAAGGACATCAGCGCCGTCGAGCCCTACGCCACCTACCGCAAGCTGTTCAACGTGTGGGCCGTGGGCGCGGTCTCCGCACAGTCGGGGGTCTCCGGGGACCCGAAGCAGAACACCGTCCGCAAGACCGCACTCGGCTCGCACTTCTGGTGCAACTCCATCGAGCGGCTGCTGTGCGTGGACGTCAAGGCCGTCGACGCCTACGCCGCGAAGGCCCCGCAGGCCGACCTCGTGATCGTCGTCGCCAACACCGCCAAGTACGGCGGCGCCGGCTACGGCAGCACCCAGTCGCCGCTCGGGTACGAGGGCATCGCCACCGTGGCGGGCGGCAACGGCGCGTCCGGCCAGATAGCGGTGCACGAGACCGGCCACTCGCTGGGCAAGCTCGCGGACGAGTACTGGGCCGATGGGGCCGGGCCCTACCAGGGCGCGGAGCCCGGGCAGCCCAACATCACCACCCTGAGCGCCGACCGGATGCGCCAGGACAAGACCAAGTGGTACCGCTGGCTCGGCAAGACCTCGCCCGACGGCGGCAAGGTCGGTGCCTACCAGGGCGCCAGCAACTACCCGTCCGGCCTCAACCGGCCGACCGACAACTCGGTGATGCGCTCGCTCGGCCGCGAGTTCAACCTCCCCGGCCGCGAGGCGATGATCGCCGGCTTCTACCGGCGCGCCTCCACCCTCTCCAGCGCCACGCCCGTCACCACCCGGCTGACCGCGACCGACCGCCTCACCGTCGACCTCCCGGTCTCCGGCACCAAGCTGCGGTGGTACCTCGACGGCAAGGAGGTGACGGCCCTGCGCGACCGCAAGACGATCGCCGTCTCCGACCTCGGCCCCACCGGCCCCAAGCCCGCCGCCCACGAACTCAAGGCCGTCGCGAACGACCCCACCTCGGCCGTCATCGACCCGGCCCTGACCCCGGCGCTGACCCGCAGCCTGGTCTGGAGCGTCACCCGCTGACCACGGGGCGTGGCCCCTCGTGCCCGGCCCGTCGTGTCCGGCCCCTCGTGCCCGGCCCGTCGTGTCCGGCCCCTCGTGCCCGGCCGGGACGGGAGGGGCCGCGCCCACGGCGGAAGCCGCACCGGCCGGAGGTCGCCCCGGCCGGGCCCGCACCGGCAGGGGCCCGCGAGGCCCGGCCGGTGCTCGGCCCGGCCTTCATGCCGACGGCGATCTACCATGGCTGGGAAGGCTTCGTCTCCAAGCCCGCGCCACAGCGGCGGGGAGGTCGGCATGGCGTTCGACACGACGGGGTTCGAGCAGGCGGACAGCGGCCGGTACCTGCCGATCTCCGAGCACGGCCTGATCGGCGACCTCCGGACGACCGCCCTGGTCGGCACGAACGGCACCATCGACTGGTACTGCTGTCCGCGCTTCGACGCGCCCAGCGTGTTCGGGGCCATCCTCGACGCGGACCGGGGCGGATCGTTCGAGCTGGCCGCGGACGTCCCGACCCGCACCCGGCAGTTCTACTTCCCCGACACGAACGTGCTGATCACGCGCTTCTTCGCCGCGGACGGCGTGGCGGAGATCCAGGACTTCATGCCCGTGGCCGACGAGTCGCCCGAGGCCGCCCGGCACCGGCTGATCCGCCGGCTGGTCTGTGTCCGGGGAATCCTCCCGTTCCGGGCGCGGATCGCCCCGCGCTTCGGCTACGGCGCCGAGGCGCACACCGTGTCCCTCGAAGGCCACGTCGCGGTCTTCCGCTCCCCGTCGCTCACGCTCGCGCTGACCGCCACCGCGCCGCTGGAGACCGACGGACTGGACGTGTGGTCGCACTTCAAGCTCCTGGAGGGCGACTCCGTCGTGTTCGCCCTCGACCAGATCGGCGACGACGTCCCGGCCCGGTCGTGTCCGCGCGCCGAGGCGGAGGAGCAGTTCGAGGCGACCGTCCGGTTCTGGCGCCACTGGCTGGCCGGGTCGCGCTACCAGGGGCGGTGGCGGGAGATGGTCCACCGCTCCGCCCTGCTGCTCAAGCTGCTCACCTACGCGCCGACCGGCGCGATCGTCGCCGCACCCACCACCAGCCTGCCCGAGCAGGTCGGCGGCGAGCGCAACTGGGACTACCGGTACATGTGGGTCCGCGACGCCGCCTTCTGCGTCTACGCGATGCTGCGCCTCGGGTTCACCTCGGAGGCCGAGGCGTTCATGGGCTTCCTCTTCGAGCGCATGCGCGACACCGCCGCGAACGGCCCGTTGCAGATCATGTACGGCATCGACGGGCGCACCGAACTGCCCGAGTACGCGCTGCCGCACCTGGAGGGCCACTTGGGCTCCGCACCCGTGCGGGTCGGCAACGCCGCCACCGGCCAGCTCCAGCTGGACATCTACGGAGCCATGATCGACTCCATCTACCTGTACGACAAGTGGGGTCAGCCGATCAGCAGCGACGGCTGGGAGGACGTCGGCATGGTGGCGGACTGGCTCTGCGAGCACTGGGACCAGCCCGACGAGGGCATCTGGGAGACCCGCGGGGGCCGCAGGAACTACGTGTACTCGCGGCTGATGTGCTGGGTGGCGCTGGAGCGGGCGATCCGGATGGCGAACCGCCGCGGCCTGCCGGCCGACCTGCCCCGCTGGCGGCAGACCCGGGACGCGATCTACCACCAGATCATGCGGCGCGGCTGGTCGAGCGAGCTGGGCGCGTTCGTCCAGTCCCTGGACGACGGCGAACTGGACGCCTCGCTGCTGATGATGCCGATGGCCAAGTTCATCTCGCCCACCGACCCCAAGTGGCTCTCCACCCTGGACGCGCTCACCAAGGGCCTGGTCTCCGACTCCCTGGTCTACCGCTACAACCCGGCCACCAGTCCGGACGGCCTGAGCGGCTCGGAGGGCACCTTCTCGATCTGCTCCTTCTGGTACGTGGAGGCACTGGCCCGCGCCGGTCGCCTGGAGGAGGCCCGGCTCGCCTTCGAGAAGATGCTCACCTACGCCAACCACCTCGGGCTGTTCGCCGAGGAGATCGGCCCGACCGGCGAGCAACTCGGCAACTTCCCGCAGGCCTTCACCCACCTGTCGCTGATCAGCGCGGCCTTCAACCTCGACCGCGCACTGGGCTGAGATTGCGTCAATTCGGCTGAATCCAGACCCTGTTCGGCTCCCTTTCTGCTCCTGTCCGGCTCCTGTCCGGCTCCCGTCCGGTTTCCGTTCGGCGGGAACGAGCAGGTCGCGGATGAGCTGAGGTGAATGGCGACATCTTGTCGGCCCACATCCGTTGACGGCCCCAGGCGGCACTGCAATGCTCATGACCAAACCTGCGCAACATCTGAGCAGTGCCATCACCCTGTCATCACGGAAAGGGCCCAACCCTCATGCGCCGTACCGCTGTTGTCATGATGACCACGCTGCTGGCCTCCGCCGCGGCACTCACCGTCCCCGCCGCCGCCCAGGCCGCATCCGCCGCCGCGCGCCAGGCCGCGCCCGCCACCGCCCAGGCGGAGCAGTCGAGTTCGGGTGCGTCGCTGGCCGGCGGGTGTAGCGCCATCGCCACCGGCGGCGGCCAGGTCATCGGAACCTGTACGGACATCAGCCCCCTGCAGATCTGGCGCGTGCAGGCGCAGTGCCAGTACTACGTCAACCACACCGGCCCGTACATGCGCATGGCGATCGGCGGAGCCGTCGTCGGCAGCGGGATGAGCACCGCCATGTGCAACTTCGGCGACACCGTCATGTTCCCGCAGGTCGTCTTCCTCGGGACGGTGCCGCCGCCGGTCTCCGGGCCGCAGGGCCAGATCAGCGGCTACGCGAGCAAGTGCATCGACGTCCAGGGCGGCGAGAACAAGAACGGCACCGCGGTCCAGATCTACGACTGCAACGGCACGAACGCCCAGAAGTGGACCGTCGGGGTGGACGGGACGCTGCGCGCCCTCGGCAAGTGCATGGACGTGCAGGGCGGCGGCACCGCCAACCACACCATGATCCAGCTCTACGACTGCAACGGCAGCGGCGCCCAGCAGTGGAAGGCCCAGTCCGACGGCTCGCTGCTCAACCCGCAGTCCGGCCGCTGCCTGGACGACCTGGGCTTCGCCACCAACAACGGCAACCAGCTCGGCATCTGGGACTGCAACGGCGCCGACAACCAGAAGTGGAACCTCCCGCACTGATCCCCCACCCCGCATGACCGGGCCGGCCGTGAGCGCCCCCCACGGCCGGCCCGAGGTGGCCCCTCGAATCCCACCTCCGGAGCCACGGGGTCCGGAAGCTGGATTCCCGCTGACAGCTCGGCTGCTGGTGGCCGGTGGTCCCGTTGTGCGGCATACCGCACAACGGGACCACCTCTTGTCGGCCACAAATAGTCTCGCCTATAAGCCAGTTGCCCATGCTGGCGGCGGGGGTGTCATACCCCGACCTGGAGGTCGACACCTTTCCGAAGGAGAAAGAAGCACGCGTTCGATTGAGCCCGTGTGGGCACCATGGCGGCTTCCGAAGACCCGGATGTCTCCCCAGAGATCACGCCATGGGCCCGAATCCGGGCCCATGACTGACCGAGCACCAGAACTAGTGCCGCATCAAGCAACGTTGGCCCTGTTCGGCGGGGCCAACGCCTTGCCATTAGCGATCAATCATGGATTCCAGGACCTTGCAGGGCTCAGTGCTCCGGGGCCAGTACCTGCCACCGCCGGACGGCCATGCCCCTCAGTGGCAGCATCCCGAGCTTCTCGTAATACGCGCGCAGCGGCTCGTCGCAGGTCAGGTCCACGGAGTACAGATGCTCCGCTTCCGCGAGGACCCGCCGGACCAGTTCCCGGCCGATGCCCTGCCCGTGATATTCGGGCAAGACCTCCAACCACGGAATGAAGCCCGTTAGTACCCCGTCGCTGATCATGTTGACGAAGCCCACGATGCGCCCAGTCCCAACGTCCTGGGCAACCACGGCGCGGTAGCTGCCCTTGAGCACGGCGAGGTGCTGCGCGGCCGTCGGCGGCGCCGGCCAGCCTACGAAGAAACCGGACAGGTCCTGCTCCGCAAGATCTGAGAGATCGGTGCTGTAGTTGATCACCGGGCGCATCATGCCAGAGCAGTCCACGGTGGCTGAACGGACGCTGCGATCAACCGCGGCTTGGTTGAACGAAGGCTCTGGAGGAGACCGTCAGCCGCGGCCGTTCACGATCGCGATTCGGTGACACACAGTGCTCTGGCTGGAAGGGTTCAGGGCTTCGAGGAGTTGACGGTCATGCCGCGTTGGCCCTGCTCACGAGGGCTTTGAGGTGCTTGTCGGCGGCGTGCTTGTTTCGCCAGATGATGTATCGGCGGATCATGCTGCCCTGGGCCTTGTGGGTGGGGTGGTCGGTGCCGTCGAGGGCGAAGTAGCGCAGGGCGGTGAACTGGGCCTCGATGCGGTTGAGCCAGGAGTTGTTGGTCGGGGTGTAGGCGATCTCGACGTTGTTCGCCTCGGCCCAGGTTCCGACCCGCTGGCAGCGTTTGGTGGTCAGGTGCGGTGAGTAGTTGTCGCAGATGATCGCGATGCGCGTGCCGGCGGGGTGGAGGGAGCGCAGGTAGCGGCAGAACTCCAGGAACTTGGAGCGGTTCTTGGTCTTCTTGATGTGGCCGTAGAGCTGGTCTTTTCCCAGGTCGTAGGCGGCGAACAGGTGCCGGACGCCATGCGGGCGGGTGTAGGTCGCCCGGCGGCGCGGCCTTGGCTCGCGGTCGGGGTCCTTGTGCTTTCCGCCGCGTTCGGCCCACTGGCGGCCGGGGTGGGGCTGGAGGTTGAGCGGCCCGAACTCGTCCAGGCAGAACACGACCTCGGGTTCGCCGGGCTCGGGCAGGACCTCTCCGTCGGCGATGGCGTAGAGGTGCTCGACGCGGGCCTTCTTGACCGCGAAGTCGGGATCCTTCGAGGTCTTCCAGGTCTTCAGGCGTTGAAAGGAGACGCCTTCCTCGCGGAGCAGGATGCGCAGGCCCTCGTGGCTGATGTCGTCGACCACCCCCTCGGCGACCAGGAAGTCGGCCAGCTTGACCAGGCTCCAGGTCGAGAACGGCAGGCCGTGCTCGGCCGGCCTGGGCTTGGCGATCTTCTTGATCTCGCGCCGCTCAAGCAGTGTGAATGTCCTGGGCCGGCCGCCCTTGTACTTCGGGTAGAGCGAGGCGAAGCCGTCGGCGTTGAAGTTGTGGACCACGTCCCGGACCCGGTTCGGGCTGGTGAACGTCACCTCGGCGATCTTCGCGATCGGCATGCCCTGCGCCGATAACAACACCATCTGGGCCCGCCGCCACGTCACCACCGAGCCGGTGCCCCGGCGGACGATCCGCAGCAGCCGCTGCCCCTCATCGTCATCGATCTCGCGAACCCGCACACGCTCAGCCACCCGCCCCGCATGACGTACAACGAGCCGTCCGGATCACCATCCGGACGGCTCGTCACAACAGGGCGAACGTTGCTTGATGCGGCACTAGCGGGATACGACGGCATGCCCCAAGGTCAACCGGGCGTTCCCGTCGACCAAGGACCACGCGAACGTGGCACACGGGACGAAGGAGCAGCACCAGAAAGTCCTGGCCTCCACCGACGACGGCATCCCCCCAACTGCCGGGAGGGCCGGGAGCCGTCGCCCAGGTAGCGAGCCGACCAAGATCCCCCTGATGCCGACAACCCCCACCCGGAGGCGCGAGGCGGAAACGGCCTGCGGGCCGGGGAGCCGGGCCTGGAGCGATCCCCGCGAGCGCGGGGCCGACTCGATGTGGGCGCAGCCGATGCCGAAGCGGCAGGAGCGATCCCCGCGAGCGCGGGGCCGACCGCTTGTGCACGAGGGCCAGGAGCAGCGGGAGAGAGCGATCCCCGCGAGCGCGGGGCCGACCGTCCAGCCGAGCAGGCCGGACGTGGCGACCCGGAGCGATCCCCGCGAGCGCGGGGCCGACGGACTGAAACAACTGGGCCGAGAACTTGCCCTGGAGCGATCCCCGCGAGCGCGGGGCCGACGCAGGTCAGAGGGGGTGTGAGAAGGCAAGGAAAGAGCGATCCCCGCGAGCGCGGGGCCGACGGCGGCCTGGCCCTCGCCGTCGCGATCCTCGTCGAGCGATCCCCGCGAGCGCGGGGCCGACACTTCCTGACCTGCGGCGATTCGTGTCAGGGACCGTCAGTTGATTCAGTTCGATTAGGCAGGCGGCGCGTGACGGACTTCATGCCTCTTCCTCTCGACGAGACCAGCTTCCGGTGGTCACCGGTGTGATGGGCTGGTCTCCCGAACCATCCCCGCGAGCGCGGGGCCGAGCTCTCCCAAGCCGTCCCCTTGGCCTTGTTCGGGGAACAATCCCCGCGTGTGCGGGGCCGACACCGCGGCCTTCGCCTTGATGGTGCCGAAGATGGAGTAATCCCCGCGACAGTGGGGCCGACCCGTGCCACTGAACCGGCACTGATGCTAGCGGAGAGCAACTCCCGCGAGCGCGAGGCCGACTGCTGCTGAACGAGGAGGCGCGCCGCGTCACAGTTCTGCAGATCATCAGCCTCTCCTGACCGGCTGCGCAGCCGTGTCCTGGCCTACGCAGGGAGGGCTTGGGTGGACGCGTCCCCGAAGCAATGACGTGCGGCGTGGTCTGTACCAATGATTGCAGCGGCCATTGCCGATCTGGCTCGCCGCTGCGCCTGGCGGCGCCCAATCGCCGTGTGGCCGCGATTGCATCTCCACAGGTCAGGGTGCCTGTCGAGGCGTCGCCGTCAGTGCGCGCCGCGCACTCACTCAGGCGGGTGAACCCCAGGTCACAACCTGGTCATGTTGATTGCGAGAATCGCAACGCGACTGTACGGTCGCAGCATGGATGCCGGACTGATTGAACGCGTGCGTCAGGTCATCGGCTCAACGGGTGAGACCCAGGCCGTCATGGCGGAGCGCATTGGAATCTCCCCAGACAAGCTGTCGAAGTCGCTTGGCGGGAAACGCCGCTTCACCTCCCTCGAACTAGCGCTGATCGCCGATTTCGGCGGCAGAACCGTTGACTGGCTGCTGCGCGGCGTCGAGCCGCGCTCGGCGCTCGGCGCCGCCGCTCGGAAGGCGGGCGCCTGCGAGCACACCACCGACGAAGTGCGCACACTCCTGGGCCGGTACGAGCAGGTGATCGACGCTTTGGCGCGGATCGGGAGCGACCTGTCGAGGCGCGCCCACGACCGCCCAGAGGGAATCGACGGCACACAGCTCGCCCAGGCCGCCCTGGAAGCAGTGGGAACCGACCCCTGGACCCTCTCGACCCAGAACCTCGCCTCAAGCTTCGAGCAGGCCTTCGATGTGGAGATCGCGGGCGTCGATCTTCCCGACAAGTTGGACGGCCTGTCCTGGTCGACCGACAGCTTCGACCTCATCCTCGTTGCCAAAACCAATGTGTGGACACGCCAGCGGTTCACCCTTGCCCACGAACTCGGCCATATCCTCGCCGGCGACGCGCATGACGAGGCAGTCGTCGAGAAGGTGCAACCGGGCCGGTCGACCACCGCGATGGAAGTGCAGGCGAACGCGTTCGCCGCAGAGTTCCTCATGCCGCGTACCACTGTTCTGGCCGACGCCCGGGACCGAACGGCCGGCGGTGACCTGGTGGCGGAGCTGGCCTGGAAGTACCGCGTGTCGCCGAGCGCGATGGCAACCCGGTTGAAGGTGTTGGGAGTCCTGACTGCCGATCAGCGCAGGCAGTGGGGAGCGATGTTGACAGCCGACGGCGCCAGGATCGCCGGCGCCGCGGGGGCCCTGGAGCAACACATGGTCAACACCGATCGCAGCCAACGTGGTTGGCATCCTCGACGACTAACAGAGCTGGCAATCAAGGCTTATGCTTCGGGTGATACGACAGTCCGGCCGCTGGCAGCCCTCCTGGACCTCGACCCGGACGTGCTCCTGGACCTCCTGGAGCCCGCCCAGCTCGAGCCTGAGCAGCAGCAGGCGGCACCGTCCGATCCCGGAACGGAGCTCGCGTTCAGCCCATGATCATCTGCTTTCCCGACAACACGGTCCTGTGCAACTTCGCGTCCGTCTCCAGGCTCGACATCCTGGAAAACGTACTGAGCGGCCGGGGTCGATGGACGGAAGCAGTGGCGTACGAAGCCAAGCGATCATCTCGATTTCTGCCGGCCCTGGACCCACCTGACGTCTCCCGCTGGCTGGGGGATCCGATCGAAGTCGACGACCCCGAGGCCGTGGAGCGGATTCGACAGGGTGTGTTCTTCGGCAGCCCGTCGGATCCGCTCAAGCATCTCGGGGAGTCCGAGACCCTGCACGTCATCAGCACCCGGGTGGAGTTCAAAGAGGCCACGTGGATCAGCGACGACAAGGCGTCGCTGGACCTCGCGCGACACAGAGGGATCCCGACGATGCGCACCAAGGACGTGATGGCGGCGGCGTGCGTCGGGTTCATCGTCTCGAAGCAGGAGGGGTTCGCCCTTCTCCAGCGAATGGTGACGAACGGTCAGTCCATACGGCTGCCCGCCACCGCAGACGATCTGATGCGCTGAACACGCCGCTGCGCCCCACCTCGAGTCTCCGGGGTGGGGCGCAGCGGTGTCCGGCGTCGCCACGCCGAACACCCCGATCGGATCGCACGACAGTGGCTTCTTGAAGCCCTCGCAGGTGCGGGGCCGGTTGGGCCGCCGAGATCACCGGCCGGGGGATGCCAAGGAGCAATCCCCGCGCGCGGGGCCGACCAGGTTGCGATCATGCCCGCCGAGACGACGTCGGAGCAATCCCCGCGTGTGCGGGGCCGATGTAAACCGGACTGCGTAGCGCAGGGCCAACGCGGAGCAATCCCCGCGTGTGCGGGGCCGATTGTCCGAGCGCGGGCAGGTCGCGAAGCATCACGGAGCAATCCCCGCGTGTGCGGGGCCGATCGCGAAGCCCCGACACGGATCGGCCCGGACCGGGAGCAATCCCCGCGTGTGCGGGGCCGATGCGGTGCGGCGGGCGGCGGGACCCAACTGGCCGGAGCAATCCCCGCGTGTGCGGGGCCGATACGTCGCCGGGGTTCACCACAGGGATGGCCGAGGAGCAATCCCCGCGTGTGCGGGGCCGATACTTTCTGACCTGCGGTGATTAGCGGCTGAGGGGCTTGATTGATTCAGTTCGATTGGTAGAGGTCCCGTCGAACAGCCGATGTGCTGTTGTCATTTCTTCTTGTCCCAGGGCTGGTTGTCAGTGTCGTGGCCTGACTCCGCGAAGCGTACCCGCGCGTGGAGATTGAGACGATGATTGAGGACTGCTGGCATCGGTACCTGTCCGAGGTCAGGGGCTGGCTGGGTGCGCTGTGGGGTAAGTCCGCCGGGTGGGTTGGGGATCTGCCACGGATCAGTCCCCACAAATGTGGCGCCAACAGCGTGAGTTCGGCGATGGCGATGTGCCCCGCAGAGCAATCCCCGCGAGCGCGGGGCCGACGGAATGCGCTCCCACAGAGCTTCATCCGGGATGGAGTAATCCCCGCGAGCGCGGGGCCGATCAAGAAGAGGCCATCAAGTGGGCCGCCGACGAGGAGCGATCCCCGCGAGCGCGGGGCCGATCGCATCGGCAAGTACCGGACGTTCAAGGAGATGGAGCGATCCCCGCGAGCGCGGGGCCGATACGGTCCGCGCGGGCGGGATCCTGCGCGAGTTGGAGCGATCCCCGCGAGCGCGGGGCCGATACTTCCTGACCTGCGGTGATTAGCGGCTGAGGGGCTTGATTGGCTCAGTTCGATCGGTAGAAGTCCCGTCGAACGGCCGATGCGTTGTTGCCATCTTTCCTTGCCCCAGGGCTGATTGTCAGTGTCGTGGCCTGACTCCCCGAAGCGTACCCGCACGTGGAGATTGAGACGATGATTGAGGACCGCTGGCAGCGGTACCTGCCCGAGGTCAGGGGCTGGCTGGGTGCGCTGTGGGGTAAGTCCGCCGGGCGGGTTGGGGATCTGCCGCGGAGCAGCCAACGCAAGTGTGTTGCCAGCAGCGTGAGTTCGGCGATGGCAATGTGCGGAACAATCCCTGCGAGCGCTGGGCCGACGAGACTGTGAGCAGCTGGGTCCGGGTCAGGTCGGAGCAATCCCCGCGGGCGCGGGGCCGGTATGGCGTAGGTGGCGCTCAGAGTGTGCTCCCGGTTGGTCCCTTCGGGCTGCGGTGGGTCAATCCTGTCGAACTGATGCTCTATAAGTGGCGGCATATCGGTACAGACTTTTGATCATGATCCGGTCAGCATCAAGGGGTACCTGCCCCGTACCAACCCGACGAACAGCAG
This sequence comes from Kitasatospora sp. NPDC091276, assembly GCF_040684355.1. Lineage (NCBI taxonomy): Bacteria > Bacillati > Actinomycetota > Actinomycetes > Kitasatosporales > Streptomycetaceae > Kitasatospora > Kitasatospora sp. NPDC091276. The sequence goes on from NZ_JBFBFU010000017.1 coordinate 32,498, forward strand.
ATCCGCGACCGGCGAGACGTCGGGGCCCGGATTCTCTCGCTCAGGCGACAGGCGGGCCCCATGCAGGAGCGGCTTGGGGAGCGCGCCGGACATGACCGGCGCACGATTGGGCGGATCGAGAACGGCCTCGCACCTGCGACGCTCGACCAACTCGGCGCCATCGCGCGGGCAATCGGCGTGACACTCTGGCGCCTGGTCCGCGACGAGTAGCCCTGGCCGGCCATCGGGCCGGTCAGGGCCTTGACCTGCTGCTACTCGCCTCGAAGCGGCTCCATGACGAACCCGAGCCGCGGGGGTACAGGCTCGCCGTCGGGACGTTCGAGCAATGGCCCGAAAGCTTCGAAGTCCTGCTGCCGGTAGCACGCGACCAGGTCTGCGTACCGCGGATCGATCCACTCCATCGGATGCCTCCTACTCGTGTGCCGGCAGCCTACGCGTTCCGAGTCCGCTATTCAGCGGGCTTGGTGCAGGGCTTCTCCGGTTTCTTCATCGGCCTGATTGAACAGCTGGGCGAGTGCTGACAGCTCGCCGCTACGGTCACCAGGCTGTCGTCCGTCGGCGGCCGCCACAGTTCCTGGTCGACCTCGAAGCCCGCCTCCCGGATGGCAGCCTGGGTCTGCTCCATGATGTCCTGGTCGAAGTTGCCCGGGTCGAATCCCGGGCTGTGGTGCACGAACCGGCCCTCGCGCTCGCACAACTCGGCGTACGCCTCGGTGTGGACGAGGAACGCGTGCCAGCCCTCGTCCACGATCCTGGACGGCGCCATGGCCAGGTGTGGGCGGCGGGCTCCCACGACCACGAACGTGATGGCTTCCCGGGTGATCCGGGTGGCCATCGCGACGTCCATGCCCTCGTTGTTGGAGAGCACGGTGGAGATGACGGAGTCGAACGTCGCCGCGCTCACGAACTGGTCCGGAGCGGTCGGGGGCGGCGCCAGCGCCGGGGTGGGTTCGGGAGTGATCATGGTAGTGCTCCTCTCGGTGTGTCGAGTGGTGCAACCTCCTGGGCCGACGTCGTCGTCAGGCTCGGGAGGGGACGGAGGGTTGATCGGGGCGTTTCGACCTGATCGCGAGGGGCTGGTTCGGGCCACGGGTGGGAGATCCGCTCGGCAGGTTGCGAACGCAGGGGCACCCCGATCGGCCGCAGAGGCATACCAGCACCCGAGCACCGCGCTCGTCCCACAGGCCGCCGGGACACCCGTGGTGGACGCCGAGTTGGCACTCTGCGCTGACGTAGTGCCCGGCCCGGGCTGTGTCCAGAGTGATGACGATGTCGGACGGGACGTCCGGTCTGGCGATCATTGCGGCTCCTCCAGTTCGACCCAAACGACCACCGCGCCAGTTGCGTCCGTGGATCCCCATGAGGTGCAGGACTGCACGATGGCCAGGACATCAGCCCAGCGTTCGACTGATTCGTCGACAGGCGCCGGGACGCTCAGGCGCACTACTCCAGCGTTGGGGCGCGTAACGCGTACGTGGGCGCCTGTGGCCTGACCGAGCGCAGCCTTCACGGCTCCTGCGCACATGCCGATCTGCACCGATCCCTCAGTACATGTAAGGATTAGGTCTACACATACAGTAGGGCCTGGCCGCATACTCTGTCACCCACCGAGCACGGAACGTAGGAGGACACGCATGGCAGGCGACGCAGAATCCCCCTACCTCCGCATCGCAGACCACATCCGCGAACGGATCCTTACCGGCCAGCTCGCAGCCGGAGCCCAGTTGCCGTCTCTCGCTGCACTGCGTGAGGAATTCGGCTACTCCCACGGCGTCGGCCAGAACGCCTACCGGCTACTCGAATCCGAGGGCCTGGTCGTCGCCCGCCATGGCCGCGGCTACTACGTCCGCAGCCAGGAACCGCCCACCGTCCTGGTGCGCCGTCAACGCGTACCCCGCGGCGACGGCAGCCCGACGGAGGCCACCCTCGCCAGACAGGGTGTCGCCGGTACTTGGCGGCACGAATCTCAGCCTCGTGCCGCCGAGGCCCGCATCGCGGCCCGGCTGGAAATCCAGCCCGGCGATCCGGTGATGCACACGACCTACGTGTACCTGGCCGACGGAGACCCGGTGCAGCTCGCAGAGAGCTGGGAACCGATGGCCACCACTGGCGGCAGCTTGGTTGTCCTGCCCGAGGCCGGTCCACACGCTGGTATCGGCGTCGCCGACCGCATGGCGATCATCGGCATCGACGTGGGCGTGCCCGTTGAGCGCGTGAGTGCCAGGGCTGCCACGCGACCTGAGGCTCAGACCCTCGGCGTTGCACCCGCTGTCCCGGTGATGGCAATTGAACGGACCTACTACGACCAGGCCACCGGGCGCCCAGTTGAGACCGCAGACATCGTGCTCACCTCGCGCTGGGTTGCTGAGTACGGGCGCGCCCCACGTTCCTGACCTGCATGGTCCGATGCCAGTCGTGTGGTGGCGGCATGGCCGGTACGCCGACGGACGGTCCTGGTATGAGCCGGACGCGGACGGCGTGTGGCAGTGGACGCACGACACCCCGTAACGACGAAGCGCCCCCGCCCGGCCGAAGCCGAGCGGGGGCGGAGCGATCCCCGCGAGCGCGGGGCCGATAAGGAGCGCAAGGCCCGATACCGGCCGGCGGAGGAGCAATCCCCGCGAGCGCGGGGCCGACTGGGCCGTGCTGTTCCCCGGCGAGCCGGTGCTGGAGCAATCCCCGCATGTGCGGGGCCAACCCGTACAAGGTGAAACAGGACATCGAGCGGCGGGAGCAATCCCCGCGTGTGCGGGGCCGATGGAGTTGGAGCCACCCACCATCGCGACCGATGGGAGCGATCCCCGCGAGCGCGGGGCCGATGCGTGGAAGTCCGCCCACGCGATATCCGAGCGGGAGCAATCCCCGCGGGCGCGGGGCCGATTTTGCGTGGATGCAGCGCGAGATGCAGCGGGAGGAGCAATCCCCGCGGGCGCGGGGCCGATTCGGTGCCGTGGCCTTCGCCCTTGCACGGGCAGGAGCAATCCCCGCGGGCGCGGGGCCGATCACGGACCTGCTCGGCGGGTGGGGGCTCGGGCAGAGCAATCCCCGCGGGCGCGGGGCCGATGGTCCGATGATGGCGGACAGCTCGGTGCGGAGGGAGCAATCCCCGCGGGCGCGGGGCCGATGCGGCAGAACGGAACTCGATCATGAACCCCGAGGAGCAATCCCCGCGGGCGCGGGGCCGATGCCCCGCCTGGATCTGCCCGCACGCTGCCCCGGGAGCAATCCCCGCGGGCGCGGGGCCGATTTGACCTCGGCCTCGGGCATCTTCAGCAGGTCGGAGCAATCCCCGCGGGCGCGGGGCCGATCTGTTGACCCAACTCGCCACACTGGTAGGCGAGGAGCAATCCCCGCGGGCGCGGGGCCGATCCCCAGCAGCAGGCCACCACCTCCCCCTTCAAGGAGCAATCCCCGCGGGCGCGGGGCCGATGCTTTTTGACCTGGGGTGATTATCGGTCGAGGGGCCTGATTGGTTCAGTTCGATTGGTGGAGGATCCGTCGAACGGCCGATGTGTTGTTGCCATCTTTCATTGCCTCAGGGGTGGTTGTCGGTGTCGTGGCCTGAGTTCTCGAAGCGTACTCGCACGTGGAGGTTGAGGACCGTCGGCAGTGATACCCGTCCGAGGTCAGGGGCAGCCTGTTGCTGTCGTAGATGCTGGACGCTGGGGCAGTGGCCGAGATTATTCGGGGCCGCTGCCTGCCGATGGTGACGAGGCGGCGCCCGAATGGTCTTGCGGGGCCAGGTCTGTTCGCCTGGTTGTGCGGGATGCGTGGCTGAGGAGGTTGTCCGCCGGGTGGTGTTCATGTGGGACAGGTGCGCGGCGGGTGCTGCTGGGCGAAGCGAAGTGGGGCGGGGCAGGTCGCCGGTTGCCACGGTGAGTGTTGCTGGCCTTGGGGTAGTTGGCCCCGGGCATGGGGAAGGTCGTAGAGCTTCAGCGCCGCCGCAGTGAGGCCTGGAAGTCGGCGCGCGGGAGCACGGCTATCAGGGGGAGTTGCCACTTACCGCGGTGGAGACCGTTCTGGTGTGTGGAGTTGGTCCTCGACGGGGTGCGTCGGATGGGCGGGCCCGGACCGAGCAGGTGATGTGCTCGGCCCCCACCGGCGCTGGGCGGGTGGGGGCCTGCCGGCGTCAGTGCAGCAGTAGCCGCAGGCTGAGCAGCCCGCGGTGCCTCGGGTTGTCCTGCCACTGCGCGGTCTCGGCCGGTTCGGCCAGGCGCAGGGCGGGGAAGCGGCGCAGCAGTTCGGTGAACGCTACCTCGGCCTGGAGGCGGCCGAGTTGTGCGCCGAGGCAGTGGTGGATGCCGTGGCCGAACGCGAGGTGTCGGGTGGCGTCCGGGCGGGTGATGTCGAAGCGGTCGGGGTCGGTGAAGACGGCCGGGTCGCGGTTGGCGGCGAGCAGGGCGATCTGGACGAACTCGCCGGCCGGGATCGTGGTGCCTGCGATGGTCACCGGCTCGGTCGTGCGGCGCAGCGAGGCGATGCTGAACGGGCTCTCGTAGCGCAGGACTTCCTCGATCGCGCCGGGAAGCAGTGCCGGATCCGCGCGCAGCGCCGCGAGTTGCTCGGGGTGGCTGAGCAGCGCGTGGATGCCGTTCGCGATCAGGTTGACGGTGGTCTGGTGGCCGGCGATGGCGAGCAGGAACGCCATCGAGGTGATCTCGGCCTCGGTCAGCCGGTCGCCGTCCGCCTGGGCGGCGAGCAGTTCGGAGATCAGGTCGTCGCCCGGGTGGGTGCGCTTGTGGTCGACCAGGGCGCGCAGGTAGTCCGCCATGCCTTCGGCGGTCTCCACCGAGACTTCGCCGTCCGCTCCGCCGTCCGCCTCGCCGCCGTCCTTCGGGGCGACATCGACCGCGTTGCCCCGCACTTGGAGGTTCTCCCGTTCGGCCTGCGGCGCGCCGAACAGCTCGAAGACCACCGCGAGTGGCAGCGGCAGCGCGAACTCGCTGATCAGCTCGATCGAGTCGAGGCCGTCCAGCTGGTCCAGCAGTGCGCCGACGTGGCGCTCGACCATCGGTCGCAGGGTCGACACCTGCCGCCCGGTGTAAGCCTGTTGGACCAGCTTGCGCAGTCGGGTGTGCTCCGGGGGGTCGGAGTTGAGCATGTGCGACATCAGGTCGCGGCCCGGGCCGCCCTCGGAGTTCCCGACGTGTCGGGCGAACGCCTCGGTGACGGCCTTCTTGCTCAGCCGGGGGTCGGTGAGGGCGGCCCGGCACTCGGCGTGGCCGGTGACGACCCAGCCTTCGAGTCCGGCCGCGCCGCCGAACCGGACCTTGCGGGCGCCGCCCTCGGTGCGCCAGCGGCGGTACGCGGCGTGCGGGTCGGCGTAGAACTGGCCGTCGGCGAGCTCCGGTTCGGCGGCGCTGTGTTCGGTGGCGCTGTGTTCGGTGCGTATGTGATCGGCGTGCATGTGATCAGTGTGTATCGCGTGGCTTCAGGACGCGGACCTCGCTGACGCCGAGCAGGCCGAGCAGCGGCACCTTGGCGGTCCGCTGCTCGGGGTCGACGACCAGGCCGGCCGTACGGATCCGGTCCAGCAGCAGCTCGGCGAGCGGCATCACCATGTGCCGGCCCCAGCAGCGTTCGGAGGAGTGCCCGAACGGCAGGTAGCCGGGAGTGCTGTCCGGGTCGAGGTGGTCCCAGCGCTCCGGGCGGAACTCGTGCGGGTCCTCCCACAGGGCCGGGTCGCGGTGCGAGAGCAGCGGCAGGACGAGGACGTCGTCGCCCGCGCCGATCCGCGGGTCGATCGCGGGGTACTCGGGCGAGGCGCGGCGCAGGATGTTCCAGGACGGCGGCAGCAGGCGCAGCGACTCGAAGATGATGTTCCGGTTCGGCGTGCTGTCGTCGAACGGCGCGCCGAGCCAGAGCGCGTTCGCGACCAGGGTGGAGATGGTGAAGCAGACCGGTGCGGCGGCTCGGCGGTACATGCCGAGCGCGTACCGTCGGTCCTGGTAGTTGGCGGCCTTCGCGGTGAGCTTGCCGAGTTCGGTGAGGTCGTCGCCGGGCTTGGGCCTGCCGGGCAGTGCGGCGCCGGCCGAGATCACCAACCAGGTGAGCAGGGGCGTCAGTTCGAGGTTGCGGCTCATCAGGATCCGCAGCCGGCGCGGGTCCCGGCCGAGGATGAGGTCGCGCAGGAAGAGGTGTCCGGTGAGCGGCCACGGGCCGGACAGGTCGATGTTCGGCGGCAGCGGGGCCTTCAGTGCCTCGCGCACGTCGCTGCCGATCGTCCGCGTCACCGAGGACGCCTCGGTGCGGGTGATCGAACGTCCGTGCAGCGGTTTGAAGGTGGGCCGTTCGATCTCGGTGGCGCGCCGGGCGGCGAGGATCCGGTCGGTGAGTTCGGGCCCGGCGACCCCGATCGTGTCGGGTTCGAGCCGGACGGCGTCCTTGCCCAGATGGTCCCTGAGTAGGGCCTCAAGTCGGGGGGAGAGCACGGTGGTTCGCGAACGGGCGGAGGCGGGGGAGAGTGCCATGTGATGTCTCCGAGACTTTGCCGGGACCGGTCTCCGCCCCCGCCCCGGGCCCGATCTCCCGGCGGAGGCCGCGAGGGGGGCAGGGGCGGGGGCGGATCAGCTGTTCAGGTACCGGAGGTACCGATCAGCCGGCTTAGTACCAGATGTACCAAGCGCTGGCCTTCAGGCTCTTCTTGGCGAAGGACGCGTCACGGATGGCGAACAGGATCTTCATCTTTGGGTCTCCCTTTCGTTACCAGGTGGCTGAGCGAACGTAAGCCGACTCTGCAGTCGCCCTACAGACGTAGACACGCAGCCGGCTCCCCATCAGGTTCACTGTCGGGGGAGGTTCTTGTCGAGAGGCTCGGGGAGGTGGGGGGATTTGCCAGCGGATTTCCTGATTCGCCCCCCCCGGCTTTCCTGGTTCGCCCCCCCGGCGGCTGACGGTGTCAGTCGCCGGAGCAGTCCGCGCACCGTCGCGGGCGCAGCCCGTCGAGGATGATGCCCAGGTAGCGGCGCCAGTCGGTGACCCCGGCCTGCACGACGTGGCAGAGGCCGATGTAGAGCGGTGACACGTCCGCGACGGTCAGGTCCTCTCGCACCGAACCCTCGGCCTGGGCGCGCTTGAGCACCTTGTCGGTGAGTTCGTTGAGTTCGGCGATCGCCGCTGCGTCGAACGTGCTGCCGCCGACCATCGCGGTGACCGTCTCCGCGTAGCCCCGGTCCTGTTCCTGCATGGTTCCGCAGAACTCCAGGGAGCGGGCGAGGCCGTGCCAGGGGTCGGGGTCGGGGAGCACCTCGTTCCTGAGGAAGTCCAGGGTCTGCTGGAACCGGTGCTCCACGATCGCTTCCGCCAGCGATTCCTTGGTCGGGAAGTGGCGGTACACCGTCCCGACGCCCACCCCGGCCCGGCGGGCGATGTCGCCCATCTGCGCGTCCCGCCCGGACTCGGAGAAGGCGGCTCGGGCGGCGTCGAGCACCTTGAGCCGGTTGCGGGCGGCGTCGGAGCGCAGCTTGCCGCCGGTGGGTGTGCTGGAACGGGAAGGGGGAGGGGAAGGGGTGTTTGACAAGGGGAACCGCGCCTCCGTATCGTCGCCATCCGGAACCGTGAGTCCGATTCCGGTTACCACTTTAACCCGCAGGAGCGTATCCCTCCCATGGCCGTGCCTCCCACTTCCTCCTTATCGACCTCGACCTCGACCTCCTCCCCGGATCCTCTCCGCTGGAAGGCGCTCGTCGTCCTGGCCGTCGCCCAGTTGACGGTGGTGCTCGACGCCTCGATCGTGAACGTCGCGCTGCCCTCGATCCAGCGGGACCTGCACTTCGCCGACTCCGACGTCCAGTGGATCGTCAACGCCTACGCACTCGCCTTCGGCGGCTTCCTGCTGCTCGGCGGCCGGACCGCCGATCTGCTCGGACGGCGGCGGGTGTTCATGACCGGACTCGGTCTGTTCGCCGCCACGTCGCTGCTCGGCGGTCTCGCACCGACCGCGGGCCTGCTGATCGCCGCGCGGGTGGGGCAGGGCCTCGGCGCCGCGATCATCGCGCCGGCCGCCCTGTCGATCGTCACCACGACCTTCACCGAAGGCGCCGAACGCAACAAGGCCCTCGGCATCTGGGGCGCGCTCGCCGGAGCGGGCGGTGCCATCGGCGTGCTGCTCGGCGGTGTGCTCACCCAGTGGGCGGGCTGGGAGTGGGTGATGTTCGTCAACGTGCCGATCTGCGTCGTCGCCGCCATCCTCACGCCGGGGTTCGTCCGCGAGAGCCGCGGCCACGAGCGCACGGGCATCGACTTCGCCGGTGCCGCACTGGTCACCGGCGGTCTCAGCGTGCTGGTCTACGCGCTCGTGGACGCCGAGCGGGCGGGCTGGGGCTCGGCCAGGACCATCGGGCTGCTGGGCCTCGCGGCCGTCCTGCTGCTGGTCTTCGCCCTGGTCGAACTGCGCCTCGTCAAGCACCCGGTGATGCCGTTGCGGATCTTCCGCAACCGCAACCTCTCCAGCGCCAACGCGGTGTCCCTGCTGGTGGGCGCCGCGCTGCTGTCGATGTTCTTCTTCATCTCCCTCTACCTCCAGCAGGTGCTCGGCTTCTCCGCGCTGGAGGCCGGACTGTCCTATCTGCCCTTCTCGGTGGCGAGCATCGTCGCCGCCGGTGCGGCCTCGCAGCTGGTGACCAAGGTCGGACCCAGGCCCGTCCTCGCCTGCGGTCTGGCGCTCACCGCGGTGGGGCTCCTGCTGTTCACCCGCATCCCCGCCGACGGCACGTTCGCCGGGGACGTGCTCCTGCCCTCGGTGGTCGCGGCACTCGGACTCGGGTTCTCGTTCGTGCCCGTGACCATCGTCGCCGTCTCCGGTGTGACACCGCAGGAGTCGGGTCTCGCCTCCGGCCTCATCAACACCACCCAGCAGATCGGCGGCGCGCTCGGCCTCGCCGTGCTCTCCTCGGTGGCCAACGCCCGTATCAGGGAGCTCCTTGAGGGCAAGCAGGCCGGTGGCCCGGCCACGGCCGACGCGATGACGGAGGGCTTCCGGCTCGCGTTCGCCGTCGGGGCGGGCTTCGCCCTGCTCGGCGTGCTCATCACCCTGCTGGCCGTACCGAGGGGCGAGCGCTCCGTGCGCGACGACGTGCCGGTCACTCCGGTCTGACGAACGGCGGCTTCCGGACGCGCGACCGAACAACGGCGACCGAACAACGGCGACCGAACGGCGGCCTCCGGACGGCGGCGACCGAACGGCGGCTTCCGGACGCGCGAAGGCGCTCACCCTGCCCTCGACGGCTACGGGGTGAGCGCCCTCGCGTGCTCCCTGTACGACGGTGCGTGGCGGTGCGTGGCGGTGTACGGCGGTGCCTCGGTAGGGACGGTGCCTCAGTAGGACAGCCCCGGGCAGTACACCCCCTCCTGCGGCGCCGTGTACGAGCCGCGCACCACCAGCGTCTCCAGCCGCTCCAGGGCGATGCCCCGGGTGCGGAACGCCCAGCTCAGGGTCTCGGGCAGCAGCCGGCCCGGGATCCGCAGCCGGGGCGGTGCGCCGTCGGGGACGGCCCGGCGCATCAGCTCGCCGGCGCCCGTGTACAGCGCCCGTGCCGCGGCCTCCGAGGCCGCCGTCAGATGGCCCAGGTCGGACAGGCCCGTGGTGTAGCCGGCGAGCGTGCCGCTCGACCGGTCCACGACCACGTACGGCTGCGACCAGCCGAAGGCCCGCTTGGCCGCCATGTGGATCTCTCCGTCCCGCGCATGGCCGTTGACCGAGCGGTACAGCTCCTGGCACGCGGGCACGTCGTCCTCGGTCATCGCGCGCACCGTGAAGCCTGCCATGTTCGCCGGGGTGGGCGGTGCGTACCCGGCGACCAGGGACAGCTGCTCGTACGGGACGAAGCCGAGCGAGGAGTAGAGCCGGTACGCGCCCAGGTTGTTGGTCACCTGGACGGCCCGGACCGAGTCCCGGTCGTGCCGGGCGGCCGCGCCGATCACCTCGTCCATCAGCAGCCGGCCCACACCGCCGCCCTGCGCGCCGGGCGCGACGCTGAGCGGGCCGAAGGCGGCGACGGACTCGCCCAGGACCAGGAAGTTGGAGCCCGTCACGGAGCCCGCGCCGTCGACCGCCACGTAGGCGAGGCAGCCCGGGGCCGCGAGCCGGTCCCGGAACATCTCCGTCACCTCGTCCACCGACGACCACTCCGGAGCGAGACCGAGCGAGGCGTTCAGGGTGTTGAAGGCCTCGAAGCAGATGCCCGCCATCGCCGGAAGGTCCTCCCACGCCGCCTTCCGGACCCGGAAGGCCTGTGCACCGCCGTCCACGGCGTCGCCGCCGGGAAGGTCGCCGACGCCCGGTTCGGGGAAGTAGCCGACGCCCGGTTCGGGGCAGCGGCCGGCGCCCGGTTCGGGGAAGTAGCCGACGCGGACGAAGAACCCGACGTACTTCTCGAAGAGTTCACGCGTCATCGGCGGGCAGTCGACGCCGGTACCGGCCAGCAGCTCCCGGGTCTGCGAGGTGTCGACGGACAGGTAGTGGTTGCGTCCGCTGTAGATGGTCGATTCGAAGGCGTCGATCATCGGGACCATCGCGTTGTCGCGGTCGGCGCGGATGCGCCGCACCCAGGCGTCCCAGCGGAGTTCGTCCAGGTGGTAGCCGAGGGAGCGGAGGGATTCCGTCATCGCGGAGAACGGGAGGTGCGTCCCGTTGGCGAGGTGGTGGTTGCGGCCCGCCGCCCGGTCGTCGCGGGACAGCCGCAGGATCGCCGCGCTGACGTGGTCGACCGGCACCAGGTGGAAGATGCCGGCGGGATCCTGCGGTACGGCGCCGGCCTGCACGATGCCCTTCATGCTCAGCCAGACGAAGTCGTGGGTCTGGCAGAAGCCGCGCTCCGAGTCGCCGGAGATCTCGTCCACCCGGTAGACCGAGACCGGCAGGCCCCGCCCCCTGGCGAGTTCGATGATCTGCTCCGCCACCAGTTTCGTCTGCCGGTAGCCGGACGACAGCGCCTCGGCGGGGCCCGGCGGATCGGTCACCTGGAGGGCCTGCCCGGGGACCGCCTCCGCGGCGAACACGCCGGTGGACGAGACGTGGTGGACGGGCACGGTGCGGTGCCGTGCGGCCAGGCGCAGGATCTCCGCGGTGCCCGTGACGTTCGCGTCCTTCAACGCCGAGTACGGGTAGAGGCCGTTGACGGTCGCGGCGGCGTGGTAGACGCTGTCCACGCTGCGGGCGAGGGCGTCGAAGCGTTCGGGGGCCAGCCCCAGCAGCGGCCGGGCGAGATCGCCGACGACCACGGACAACCGGTCCGGGTCGATGCCGTCCCAGAACTCGTACCACTCCAGGTTCTCGCGCAGCCGCGCCCACGCGTCCGCCTCGTCGGCCCCGCGGACCAGGCAGTGCACGGTCGCACGGGTCGTCCGCAGCAGGTCGCGCAGCAGGTACGCGCCCAGGAACCCGGTCGCACCGGTGAGGAGCACCTCCCGCGGGTCGTCCGCGACCCGGATCACCTCGTCGGCGGGGGAGACGTCCGCCGCCAGGACGACCTCGGCGGCGAAGTCCACCGCGTCCTCGTCGACGCCCGGCGTGGCGGACACCGCGGCCAGCACCTTCGCGAGCAGGTGGTCGGCGAGCACCGCCGGGGTCGGGTGCTCGAAGACGAGCGTCGGGCGCAGGCTCACCCCGCAGAAGTCGCTGAACTGGTTGCGCATCTCCACGGCCATGAGGGAGTCGACGCCGAGTTCGAGGAACGGCACGTCGGGGTCGATGGCGTCCGCGCTGTCATGGCCGAGCACCGCCGCGATCCGGGTGGCGATCCGGTCGATCATGTGGAGCAGCTGCTTCTCCTCGTCCAGTCCGGCGAGCACGCCGGCCAGGCGGGCGGCGACCTCCGGGCGCTCACCCGGCTTGAGCACCCGCCCGGACGGGGCCGTCTTCTCGGCGGTCTCCCCGGCGGTCTCCCCGGCCGCCTCCCCGGCCGCCGACTCCACGGCCACGGTCGGTACCGGTGACGCGGCGGGGGCGGCGAGTGCGGGCAGCCAGTAACGCTTGCGCTGGAAGGCGTAGGTCGGCAGCGTGACGTGGCGGGCGGCGGTGCCGTCGAAGAACGCCGCCCAGTCGACCGGGACGCCGGCGGTGTGGAGCGCGGCGGCAACACCGACGGCGGTCGCGGCACCGGGCCGGTCACGCCGGGAAACCGGCAGCGCACGGTGGCCGCCCGTGCGGCCACCCCCGTCACCCCCGTCACCCCTGTCGGCGTCGTCGGCGATCTGACGCACCAGGGCCGTCAGGGACGCGTCCGGGCCCAGTTCGACGAAGGTGTCGGTGCCCCGCTCCCGCAGGGTCCCCACCGCGGCGGCGAACCGGACGGCCGAGCGCAGCTGCCCGGTCCAGTACGCGGGTGTCAGCAGTTCCGCACCGGCGACGGCGCCGGTGACCGTCGAGACGATCGGCACGTCCGGCGCACGGTAGGTGACGGTCCGGGCCACGGCCTCGAACTCCTCCAGCACCGCGTCCATCCGGGGCGAATGGAAAGCGTGACTCACCGTCAGACGCTTGGTCCTGCCGCCCCGTTCGGACACCGCCCGGGCGACCTCCGCCACGGCGTCCTCGTCGCCCGAGACCACGACGGACCGGGGCGCGTTCACGGCGGCGATCGCCAGCCGGGACTCCCGGCCGACGAGCAGCGGCAGGACCTCGTCCTCCGTGGCCTCCAGCGCGATCATGGCACCGCCTTCGGGTAGCGCCTGCATCAGCTCGCCCCGGGCGGTGACCAGCCTGGCCGCGTCCGCCGGCGAGAACACCCCGGCGACGTGCGCGGCGGCCAGCTCGCCGAGGGAGTGGCCGGCGAGCGCGTCGGGACGCACCCCCCAGGACCGCAGCAGCGCGAACTGCGCGACCTCCAGTGCGAACAGGGCGGGTTGGGCGATACCGGTGCGATGGATGCGCCCGTCGTCCGCCGCGTCGCCGGCGGTGAGGAGCAACTGTCGTACCTGCGGCGCCAGATGGTCGCACACCGCGTCCAGCGCTTCGGCGAACACCGGGAACGCCTCGTACAGTTCACGGGCCATGCCGGCCCACTGGGAGCCCTGGCCCGTGAAGAGGAACGCCGTGGTCCGGGCGGCACCGGCGTGATCCGTGGTCAGCCCGGCCGCGGGCTCGCCCTCCGCGAGCGCGCGGAGGGCGCGCAGCAGGCCCTCCGCGCTGCCCGCCCCATCCGCGCCGCGGCCGAGGTCCGCGACGACGGCGGCCCGGTGTTCGAGCCCGGCCCGGGACAGTGCCAGGGTGCGCCCCACGTCCACGGCATCCCGCCCGGGCGCCGCGCGCAGGAACGACTCCAGCCGGCGGGCCTGGTCGCGCAGCGCGGCCGGGGACTTCGCGGACAGCAGCCACGGTACGGCGGTGAGCGCCCGGACCGGGGCCGGGCTCTCCTCGGCCGAGGGGGAGTGCGGCGCCTCCTCCAGGACGACATGGGCGTTGGTGCCGCTGATGGCGAAGGAGGACACCCCGGCGCGCCGGGGCCGTCCGTCGGCCGCCGTCCACGGCCGCGCCTCGTCGAGCAGCCGTACGTTCCCCGACGACCAGTCGACGTGCGGTGACGGCCGGTCCACGTGCAGGGTCGCCGGGAGTACGGCGTGCCGCATCGCCTCCACCAGCTTGATGACACCGGCCATGCCCGCGGCGGCCTGGGTGTGGGCGATGTTGGACTTCACCGAGCCGATCCACAGCGGCCGTTGAGGGTCCCGGCCGCGCCCGTACGCGGCGAGGATCGCCTCGGCCTCGATCGGGTCGCCGAGCGTGGTCCCCGTGCCGTGGGCCTCGACCAGGTCGACCTCGTGCGCGGCCACCCGGGCGTTGGCGAGCGCCCGGCGGATCACCCGCTGCTGCGCCCGGCCGTTGGGCGCGGTGAGCCCGTTGGACGCGCCGTCCTGGTTCACGGCGCTGCCCCGGATCACGGCGAGCACCCGGTGGCCCGCCCGCTGCGCGTCCGAGAGCCGTTCGAGCAGCAGCACCCCCGCGCCCTCGCCGAAGGCGGTGCCGTCCGCCGCGCCGGCGAAGGCCTTCACCCGGCCGTCCGGGGCGAGGCCCCGGTGCCTGCTGAAGGTGATCATGTCGTCCGGGGTGGACATCACCGTGACCCCGCCCGCGAGCGCGAGCCGCGACTCACCGGAGCGCAGGGAGCCGCAGGCCAGGTGGAGGGCCACCAGGGACGCGGAGCAGGCCGTGTCGACGGTGACGGCGGGGCCGTGCAGACCGAGGGTGTAGGCCACCCGGCCGGACATCACGCTGCCCGAGGTGGCGAAGCCGAGATGGCCCTCGTACTCGGACCCGGGCGCGGCGAGCGTGCTGTACGTCTGTCCCTTGGTGCCGACGAAGACGCCGGTCTCCGAGCCGGCCAGGCCGGTCGGATCGACGCCCGCCCGTTCGAAGACCTCCCACGCGACCTCCAGCATCAGCCGCTGCTGCGGATCCATCGCGGTCGCCTCGCGCGGGGCTATGCCGAAGAATCCGGCGTCGAACGCGGACGGGTCGGCCAGGAAGCCGCCGCGCGCGACGTAGCTGGTGCCGTGGTGGTCGGGGTCGGGGTCGAACAGGGTGTCCAGCGCCCAGCCCCGGTCGGCGGGGAAGTCCGAGGTGGCGTCCCGGCCTGCGGCGACGAGGTCCCACAGCTGCTCGGGCGACTCCACCCCGCCCGGGAAGCGGCAGGCCATGCCGATGATGGCGATCGGCTCGGCGCCGTCCGGGTCGGGCCCCGCGGGGGCCGTGCGCTCGGCCGGGAACGCTTCGGCGGCCGTGCGGGTGCCCGTCGGCGCCGTCAGCTCCGACGGTTCTGTCGGCTCCGACGGCTCCGTCAGCTCGGAGAGCAGCCGGTCCGCGAAGGCGGCGGGCGTCGGGTGGTCGAACACGGCGGTCGCCGGGAGCCGCAGCCCGACCAGCGCGCACAGTTGCCGCCCGACCGCCACGACGGCGAGGGAGCCGAGGCCGAGGTCCACGAACGGCCTTGTGGGCGTGACCCGTTCGGCTTCGACGCCGAGCGCGAGCGCCACCTCGGCGCGGACCAGGTCCAGCACCGTCCGGGCCCGCTCGGCCGCCGTGAGCGCCGCGAGACGGCCCGCCCACTCGCCCCGGTCGGGTTCGGCCCCGCGCTCCCCGTGCTCCCCGGGCGCGCCGGTGGACGCCGTACCGAGCAACCGGGCATCCGCGTCCGCCAGCAGATGCCGGGTGACCTTCCCGGACGCGGTGCGCGGAACGCGCTCGACGGCGTACACCTTCTCCGGCACCTTGAAGAAGGACAGCCGCGTCCGGCAGTGCTCGAACAGCGCCTGGACGTCGACGCCTTCGGGACCGGGCACCACGTACGCGACGGGCACCTCGCCGAGCACCTCGTGGGGCTCCCCGCCCACCGCCGCGTCGGCCACGCCCGGCGCCGTGCGCACCACGTCCTCGATCTCCACGGGGTGGATGTTCTCGCCGCCCCGGATGATCAGCTCCTTGAGACGGCCGGTCAGGGTCACCTGCCCGAGGGCGTCCCGGCGGGCCAGATCGCCCGTGCGGTACCAGCCGTCCCGCAGCACCTCCGCCGTGGCGTCGGGCTGCCCGTGGTAGCCCAGCATCAGGTTGGGGCCGCTGACCCAGACCTCGCCCTGCTCGCCGTCGGGCACCTCGGCACCGGAACCGCCGTCCACCAGGCGGATGTCCACCCCCGGAACGGGCGGCCCGGCCGCCCCGGCGACCCGGTCGCCCGTCGGCCGGTTCGAGGTGATCGCGCCGGTCTCGGTCGATCCGTACTGGTCCACCAGCGGGACCCCGAACGCCTCCTCGAAACGGCTGCCGAGGGAGGCGCCGCCGGCCGAACCGGCGACGAACCCCAGCCGCAGCGAAGGCAGCCGGGTGTGCTCCTGGCGGGCGCGGTCCAGCAGGTAGTGGTACGTCGTCGGTACCCCGGCGAGGAAGGTCACCCCGTCGTCGCGCAGGGCGTCCAGCACCTCGGAAGGGGCGAAGCCGCTCATCAGCCGGGCGCCGGCGCCCACGGCCACGACCGCCATGACGCACAGGTTCTGGCCCAGGCCGTGGAACAGCGGCATCGGCCACAGCAGCCGGTCGTCCTGCGTCATCCCGAGCACACCCACGTGGCAGGCCTCCACCAGCCACAGCGAGCTGCGCAGGGAGTAGAGCACCCCCTTGGGACGGCCGGTGGTGCCCGAGGTGTAGAGCATCCAGGCCGGAGCGTCGAGCGGGTTCTCCTCGGGCACCGGCCCGTCGTACGGGGTGGCCGCGAGCGTCTCGTACGCGGTGACGTCGTACCCGGCGGTGTCCGCGGTGTCGTGCGCGGCGGCGCCGGGGGAGTCGCCGGTGAGCACGATCGAGGGCCGGGGCAGGCCGGACGCGGCCACCGCGCGCAGCAGCACGTCGAGCCGTGCCGGGTCGCACAGCACCACCGACGCCCCGGAGTCCCGCAGGAAGTGGACCAGTTCGGCCTCGGACGCCTGCGGATTCAGCGGCACGGTGATGCCGCCCGCCCGGATGACGGCGAGGCAGCTCTCCACCATCTCCACGCTGTTGCCCATGAGGACGGCGGCGCGGCCGCCGTTCCCCAGTCCCAGCGCGGCAAGCCGGCCGGCGAGCCGAGAGGTCCGCAGATCCAGTTCCCGGTAGCCGACGCCCCGCCGGGCGTCGGTGAAGGCCACCTTGTCCCCGATCCGGGCGGCGTGTCCGCCGAGCAGTTCGGACAGCGGACGGATCAGCGAAGGGGTCGTGTCAGGAGCCATGTCATCGCACCTCTCGGCTCTGTGTTCAGCGCTTGGTAGACGGTTGCGGTCGTGCCGTCAGCGAACGGCCAGCACGGTCCTGGTCGGGCAGGAGAACTCCAGGGAGCCGTCCGGCCCCGCGAGCACCCGCAGCGCCTCGCGCGCCTCGTCGGTCGCTTCGGCCACCCGCTCCGCGGGCACCAGGTCCCACTGCACGCGGGTGGTCACGGTCTTGGTCCACGCCAGGTAGTCGTCGATGGTCTCGAAGCGGGAGTCCGCCGGGACGTGGCGGATCCGCACATCGCTGAAGCCGGCGGTGAGGAAGGCGGCGGCCGTGGACTCCTCACCGGCCAGCGGGCCGCCGAGGCCCAGGACCACCTGCCACGGGTCGTCCACACCTTCGGGGAGGTGCTTGGCGAGCACTCCGGCGAGGATCTCGGCGGACTCCCAGCCGGCGGCCAGCCTGCCGTTCTCGGTGGGGAAGGTGGTCGCGGCGAACCTGCCCCCGGGGCGCAGCGCCGCGACGGCGCAGGACAGGGCCTTCTCCGCCTCCGGCAGCAGGAACAGGACCATCCCGGCGCTCGCCGCGTCGAACGGCTCGGCGAAGGCGAAGTCCTGGGCGTTGCCCAGCTCCGCGCGGGCCCAGCCGGACACCCCGCGGGCCGTGATGTCGGCCGTGCAGGCGTCGACCATGCCCTGGGCCTGGTCGATGCCGAGCACGAAGCCCTCCGGGCCCACCGCGTGGGCGATCGGGAACAGGCAGGCGCCGCGCCCGCAACCGATGTCGAGCACCCGCTCGCCCGGCGAGAGCTCCAGGGTGTCGGCGACCATCTTCCCCAGCGGGTGGAAGATCATCTGACCGGCGGACTCGTACTGCTCGGCGGCCTTGTCGTAAGCGTCCCTCACCAGTGAGGTGATGCGGAGGTCCTCGGTCATGACGCGCTCTCTTCCTGTTGTTCCGGGGTCGGCGGATTGTCGGACGTCACCGGCCGCACGATGCAGCCGAGACGGAATTCGGCACAATGCGTTTCGTCCGCCACGCGCCACCACAACTGGTCCGGGGTGGGCAGCATTTCGGACACGACGACTTCCCCTCCGGGAAGTCGCGCGATATCGATCACCGACAGCGGATCGGCGAAATCGACGTACAGCGGCTTGGGCTCGGCCGGATGCTTCACGTAGACGTGGCGCGGCATTCCCCGGGCGGCCCGCAGCCGCTGTACGGACAACCACTGGGTGACGGTGTCCGCGCTCTTCTCCGGAGCCCTTTCCGGAATGCTCAGCCGCCAGCGGGCCCGCTGGACCACGACACCGTCCACCACGATCCTGGGGGTGTACGCCCCGAGGTCGACCGGCACCGGGACCAGCGCGGGCCGGGACACCGCGCGGTGCAGCGTCGACGACAGGTCACCGGGGTAGAGCAGCCGCCGCCGGCCGTCCACCACCACCGCGTCGGCCGAAGCGGGCACGACGGCATCCGCGATCGGCACCACGTCGGCCCGGTCCTTGCCGGAGAGGCCGCTCAGTTCGATGGCGGCACCGGGGAGTTCGGGGGTCACGTGGGCGCTGCGCCGGCGCGAGACGATGGTCGCGGCGGTCCCGGACGGCACGGCTCGCGCCACCCGCTCGGTGAAGCCGGCCCACAGCCTGTCCGGGTCGCTGTGCAGCGGACGCTCCAGCCCCCCGAAGATCGAGCTGCAGTCGTCGTGCAGCTCCGAGAGCACCCAGTCGGCGGTGGCCGGGTCGGGGCCCGCCACCATCAGGTCGGGGCTCGGCAGGCACGCGTCGTCGGGGCCGTACGTCACGGTGTCCCACAGCGGCGCCAGCGCCTCGGCCAGTTCGCTACGGCTCAGCTCCACGACCGGGGGGCGGCCGTCGGGCGTTCCCGCGGCCTCCACGGCCCGCCCGACCAGCCGGCGCAGCACCGCGTCCAGCCGGTCCCGGCGCGGTGAACGAGCGGGTATCTCCCGTGCGGCCAGTGCGGCGAGCGGCGCCGGGGCGCCCGCCAGCTCGGCGCGCAGGGCGTCGCGGGCGTCCTCCCTGGCCAGCAGCGCCGCGAGGAACACCAGCGGGAACACCGCCTCGGTGACCTCCCGGATGCGCTCCACGACCGGCGCCCCGAAGCCGACCCGCTCGCTCAGCGGACTCGACCTGTCCTCGTGGAACAGCTCGCGGTCGGCGTAGTGCCGTCCGCTGTCCTGCGAGACCCGCCCGCCGTCCGCCGCGCGGGCCGCCCGCACGGCGAGGAGGTGCGCCGCCCGCTCGGGCCAGGGCGCCTGCGCGTACGTGTCGCGGACCTCCGCCAGGTCCACCACCGTGTCCGCGGGGTGCTCGGCCGCCAGCCTGGTCAGCGCGTGCAGCTCGGTCGCCGGCAGCCGCCAGGGGGAGACGACCAGCGCCGGTCCGAGTGCCTTCACCAGCCCGGCGGCGTACGCGCCGTCCGCCCCCGCCCGATGCGGGGGCGGCACGGGGCCGGCGGCGCCGACGAGCGAGTCGAGCCGGCTCCCCGGCGCCGCGGCGGCGGCACTCCACAGGGCCAGCGCGGGCGCCGCGACCCTGAACCTGCGCCCGTCCACGGCCCGTTCCAGCACCGGGGACGAGTCCGGCCGGCGGAACAGCGGGCTGGGCCACACGCGCTGCCGCGTCAGCGGCACCTCGCGGGCGGCCTGCTCCCGCAGCTCCTCCACCAGCCAGGCACTCGCCTCCACCACGACCTTCTCGCGGCCGGGTGCGCCGACCAGCAGGGTCTCCTCCTGCTCCGGCACCAGACGGCCGAACAGCACCGGGCCGAAGAACGAGACGGTCTCGCACTTGGTGGCGAACCGGCGCAGATAGCGGTGCAGGGTGTCGACCCGGCGGCGCAGGGTCTGCGGCAGGGCGCCGCCCCCGTCCCGCGCCTGCGCCCAGCCCGGGTGCGTCAGCGGCGGGGCCTCCAGGGCCGTGTGGTGGAACGAGGGGTTCGACACGAACACGGCGTGCCCGAAGTCGTCGCGGCCGGCGGCCCGTGCGGTGTGCAGCCGGGCCCGCAGCAGGGCCGCCGCCAGCTCGGTCCCGGCCGCCGCCAGCCGCTCGTCGAGCGCGGCGACCAGGGCGTTCCAGCGGGGCGCCCAGTCCGGCTCGCCGGTCGCCGCGAGGACCGCTGCGCACCGCTCGTCCAGGGGCGCGCCCCCGTCCACCAGCCGGCGGCAGCTCTGGAGGGCGCGCAGCGACCGCTGGCGCGGTTCGACCGTCCGTACGGCCTTGCGCAGCCCCGGCCACAGCTGGTCCAGGAAGTGCGCACGCTCGGCGGCGACCGCCTGCTCGGCCGCGAGCACCCCGGCGGCGGTGCCGAGCAGTTCCTCGGACGCGAGCCCGTCCAGGAGCCCGGCGGGGAAGCCGGTCGCGCGCAGCAGCGACCAGGGCATCATCTCGACCGAGAGTTCCCCGTCGCCCGCCCGCACCTTCCATGTCAGTGACGCCGTCAGTGATGTTGCCAGTGACGTTTTCAGTGACGCCATGTCAATTCTCCAGACTGGTCTCGCTTTTCGTCGGAGACTCCGGTAGGAAGGAAAAGGCCAGGGAATTGTCCGGCCATCCGGCCGGCGGCGATCCAGGCCATTCGGAGGGGAAAGAGAAGATGCGAATCTCGTCTCGGATCATGCGTGGTTGTCGCGAAAGCGTCGAACGCGCCGAACACGAACTGATCGCGCTGTCGAGGAGTATTCACGCCGAGCCGGAGACCGCGTTCGAGGAGCACCGCAGCGCCGCCAAGGTGAGCGGCCTGCTGCGGGACGAGGGGTTCGAGGTGGTGCCCGGCGCCGGCGGCCTGGACACCGCGTTCACCGCCCGCTACGGCAGCGGCCCGCTCACGGTCGGGCTGTGCGCGGAGTACGACGCGCTGCCGGGCCTCGGCCACGCCTGCGGCCACAACATCATCGCCGCCTCGTCGGTGGGCGCGGCCCTGGCGCTGAGGGACGTGGCCGACGACCTCGGCATCACCGTCATGGTGCTGGGCACCCCGGCCGAGGAGGAGGGCGGCGGCAAGATCGCCATGCTGGAGGCCGGGGTCTTCGACGAGGTGTCGATGGCGATGCTCGTCCACCCGGCCCCCGAGGACAACTGCGCTCCCCGCCCCCTCGCCCTGGTCGAGCTCGAAGTCCGTTACACCGGCCGCGAGTCGCACTCCGCCCTCGCCCCGCACCTGGGCGTCAACGCCGCCGACGCCCTGACCGTGGCGGAGGTCGCCGTCGGCGTGGGCCGCCAGCACTTCGAGCCGCGGCAGCAGGTGCACGGCATCGTGACCAGGGGCGGCGAGGTGCCCAACGTGGTCCCCGCGCACACCAGCGCGCTGTACAACCTGCGGGCCGCCGACATGGACTCCCTGGGACGCCTGGAAGCGCGCGTCAGGGCCTGCTTCGAGGGCGGCGCCGTCGCCACCGGCTGCACCCACGAGGTCCGCTCGACACCCGCGTACGCCGAACTGGCGCACGACCCGTTCCTGGTGGCGGCCTACCGGGCGGCGGCGACCGAACTGGGCCGCCCCCTGGTGTCCCCGGAGGAGGAGCGCGCGATGCCCACCGGCAGCACCGACATGGGCAACGTCAGCCGGGTCCTGCCCAGCGTGCACCCCAGCATCGGCATCGGCAGCGGCGGCGCGGTCAACCACCAGCCGGAGTTCGCCCGGGCCTGCGTGACCCCGGCCGCCGACCGGGCGCTGCTCCAGGCGTCCGTCGCACTGGCCTGGACGGCGGCGCGGGCCGCCGAGGACGACCAGGCCCGGGAGCGGCTGCTCACGGCCCACGCGGCTCGTCGTGACGCGGGCCGCACGGCCGGCTGACCGCCGCCGTCCGGACCCGCCCGGCCGGGCGGGTCCGGACGCCCCGGCCGCGGCGGTGCTGCGGCGGAGGCCGCCCGGTGCCCCCGCGGGTGCGGGGCGTGCGGGGGTCACGGAAGCCGCACCACCGTCTCGCCCTCGGCGGTGTCGATGTGCACCGCCGAGATGCGGGGGCCCGCCGCGGGGTCGACGAGGACGTCGAGCGCGGCGAGTCCGGGCCACCGGTCCGCCCAGTCCCGCTCCGGCTCCGGCGCCGGGCCCGTCTCCAGGCGCCGCAGCGACGTCGGGCACACCCGGTGCCCGGCCGCCTCGAGATCGCCCGGCACCCGTGCCGCGCGCGCCTGCGGGTCGCCGTAGCTCAGGAAGAACGGCAGCACCCGGCTGCGCCACGACAGGTCGAACGCCGCCTCCGCCCACGGCACGCTCAGGCCGTCGGCCCGGACCGACTCGCCGCGGAAGAGGTCCGGATCCGCTCCGGTGACCGTCTCCACCTCGCGCGCGGTGGACTCGATGTCGTCGGTCAGCGCCGCCCAGTTGAGGAAGTCCGGCCCGTCCGCGGTCCGTTCCAGGAACAGCCGGCCGAAGTCCTCGCCCGCCAGCCGCCGTTCGTCGTGGGTGACGAGCAGTTCCAGGTACTGCACGTCGGGCGTGTCGAAGGGCACCACCCAGCTCGCCGTGCCGTCCGGGTTGGGGCTGCCGTCGGTGATGCCGAACCCGTACCGGTCCCACAGCAGTTCGCGCAGCGGCTCGATGGTCCGCGCGCCGAGGATCACGTGGTCGATGCGCATCAGGAGGCACCGCCCAGGGCGTGCGAGGGGCACATGCTGTACGGCAGGGCCTCCCAGTCGTCGCCGACCAGGCCGGCGGCCATGCCCTTGCCGGTGGCGCGCGCCGAGAGCAGCCCGTGCCCGGCGTGGCCGGCCGACAGGAAGATCCGCTCGTGGCCGGGCAGCGCGCCCGCCAGCGGCCGTCCGGTGCCGGACACCGGGCGCAGTCCGGCACGGAGCTCCACGGGCACCGAGTCCGCGAGCCCCGGCATGACGGTCGTGGCGAACCGCAGCAGGTGCGCGACGCCCTGGGTGGTCACGTGCTCGGCGAACCCCGTGTCCTCCTCCGTCGCACCGACGATCACGTCGTCACCGACCCCGGGCGCGAGGTAGTAGGCGGAGGACAGGATGCAGTTCAGCTCCTCGTCGGTCCGCAGGACCGCCATCTGCCCGCGCTGCGGCCGGACTCCGGTCGCCTCGGCCAGGCCCTTGCCCGAGCTCCAGGCGCCGGCCGTGATCACCACCCGGTCCGCGCGGAGCGTCCCGTCGGAGGTCACCACCGAGACGGCCGCGCCCTCCTCGCGCACCTCCCGGACCGTGACGCCCTGTCGCCAGTCGACGCCCCGGGCCAGGCACCGGCGCCGTACGGCGTCCAGGTAGCGGCGGCCGTCGACCATCAGCCCGTCCGGGTCGAGGAGGTAGCGCCTGCTGGTCGGCAGCTTGAGCCCGGGCGCGGCCTGCGCGAGGGCGCCGCCCTCCACCCAGCCGCCGACGCCGAGCCCGCTCAGCACGTCGCCGTGGGCCTCCACGTCCGTCTCGCGCAGGGCGCGCAGGATGGGCCTGGCCACGCTGAACGCGCCGTACTCCGGTTCCAGCCGGGCGACGTCGGCGTCCAGGTCCCGCTTGGCGGTCCGCAGCCAGTCGTAGAACTCCCGGTCGGTGAGGTAGCGCAGCGAGGGAACCGCCACCCCCGCCGCGCGGTTGGTCGCGTGCCCGGGTTCGGCACCGGAGTCGAGCACCCGGACCGACGCCCCGCTGTCGCTCAACTCCTCGGCGAGGCAGGCGCCGACGATCCCTCCGCCGATGAGCGTGAAGTCAGGGGGTGATGACGGTGACGACGGCATGTCCTGCACCTTCCATTTCGGCCGCGCCGGCGAGTACCAGCGAGCGGGTGGTCACGTCGCTGTCGCTGTGGACAGCCATGGGTGGGCCGGCCAGGCCGCGGGCCTGGCGCAGCAGGTGGACGGGCTTGCCCCGCAGGGCGAGGCGGAACCAGCCGCCGGGCCGGTCCGCGACCCTGGCCAGGCACTGGAGCCGGACGGTGCCGTCGCCGTGGTAGCGCTGGAGGCCCTCCACGCACCAGACGAGTTCCACCGCGTCCGGGGGCACCTCGGCCCGGGGCCCGCCGAGTTCGAGCCGGGCCAGCGGCGGCGGGCCGAACCCGCCGGTGTCGTGGTCCCACACGGCCCGGCCGAGCGCGATGCCCTCGGCGAGCGGGGGCGGCGGGCAGATCCGGCCGCCGTCGACCAGGACGGTGGCCGCCGCCGGGTCGCCCCGGTCGTCCAGCCCCGACTCGGGCGGCGCCGACGGCAGATCGGTCAGGGTCAGCTGCGGCAGTATGCGCCGCCCCGCCAGCCGGGCAGCGGTCGCGCGACCCCCGCGCGAGGTCAGCGAGAAGGCCGCACCGGCCACCAGCACCGCCGCCGCGGAGGGCCGCAGCAGCAGTGGCCGCTCGCGCCAGTCGTCCGGCGGGTCGGCCGGCACGAACGGCTCCGAGAGCGCCCCGAGTTCGTCCCAGGGCAGCGCCTCCACGAGCCCGGCCGGATCCCCCTGGCCGCTGGTGCCGAGCAGCACCGGACCGCCGGGGGTCTCGACGCGGGCCAGCAGCTCGGCCCGCCTCGACACCGGCAGGCCGTCGCCGTCACGCCACTCGTGGACCTGCGCCACCGCGCTCTGGAGTCCGGCGACGGCCGACGCCGTCCGTTCGGCCGCCTCGGTGAGCAGCAGCCCGGTCTCCTTGCCCGCGTCCTGGTCCGGCGACCCGGCGACCCGGCGGGAGCCGGTGACCCGGCCCTTCGCGTCCCGTTCGAGGCGCAGGGTGTCGAGCGAGACGGTCAGCCGTGCCGCGCCGCGGGTGGGCGTGACGATTCCGGAGGCACGTGTCCTGGTCTCAGCCACGGGCCACCGCCCGCAGCCCGACGAGTCCGGCCGGCAGCCGGAATCCGGCGTTGGCGAACGACACCGGCACCGGGTACTGCCCCAGCTTCCCGCAGCCTCCGGTGGCCCGCAGGTAGGCGGCGACCCGGTGCTCGTAGGGCCGCAGGCCCGCGAGCACCCGCGCTCCGTCACCGGTCACCGTCAGCGGGCCCAGCCGGGCGGTGCTGCCGTCGGCGCGGTGCAGCAGGGAGAACGGGGCGTGGAAGACGAAGGCGCCCGAGGCGATGTTCATCATGTCCAGCCGCAGGCCGTACGGGGCGATCCAGTCGCCCGAGGGCGGCTCCGGCTCGGCCGCGGGCTCGATCAGGGCCACGGTGTGGGTCATCCGGGGGATCGCCGGATGCCGGTAGCTCTGTTTGCGCCCGTGGCCCGTGCCGGGGCCGCCGCCGAGCAGGGCGGCGAGCGTCCGGTCGGTCATCGGCCGCCCCACCGTGCCCCGGTCGATCAGCCGCAGGGTGCGGCACGCGGTGCCCTCGTCGTCGAACGGACTGCGGTAGCCCGGCCCGTCGTGCGCACCGCCGTCGACCACCGACAGCCACGAGGGTGCGACCGGCCGCCCGGCGCGCGCCCCGAGGTAGCTCGTTCCGGACGCGACCACGTCGGCTTCCATCGGGTGCCCGACGATCTCGTGGAAGAACGCCCCGGCGAGACCGGGCAGCAGCACGAGGTCGGCGCCGTCCGGGAGTTCGGTGGCGAGCGGCAGTGCGAGGCGTTCGCGCACCGCGTCGGCCGTCCGTATGGCCGCGTCCCTCAGCCCGTCCGGGGCGGAGCCCGCGGGGGCGCACAACAGCGACCGGGAGTGGACGGTGCCGTCGTCGCCGGTCAGCCTGGTCTCCAGGGTCGTGACGATCCGCTCCGTGGTGGCGACGCGGTCCGCGCTGCCGGCGGCGACGTGCTGCTGGGCCACGCCCAGGGTCAGCTCCGCGCCGGTCTCGGCGGCGATCCCGGCGAGCTCGGCGCGCAGCTCGGGGGTCAGCTCGAACAGCGGCCGTTCCTGCACCTCGCGCAGCGCGTCGGCGGCCTCCGGGCCCGCTCCGGCGGCGCCCGAGGCCAGCAGGTCGTCGCCGTCGGCGAAGCGGTGCTCGGTGAAGCCCCGGTCGAGGTGCCGTTCGACGCTCATTCCGCGCACCGAGGTCCGCTCGGTGGAGACGGCGCCGTCCGGGAGCACGTCGGCCCGCATCCGCAGCGAGTGCTCGGCGAAGAGCGTGGTGTGCGTCATCGCGTGCTGCTCCCGTCGCTGCTGGTGCCACCGTCGCTGTTCCTGCTGCCGCTGCTGCCGATGATCTGCATCCGCAGCTCGCTGGTGTAGCGCCGGCCCTCGCCGTCGCGCAGCCACAGCTCGTCCGGCCCCGGCGCCATCCGCTCCACGCCCAACTGCTCGGCGCCGCGCGCCACATGGCTGACCAGGTCGGCCGCGAGCGGTGAGGCCAGGTCGATCAGGTACGGCTTGCGCTCATGGGCGCTGCGGCAGAAGACGAACCGCGTTCCGGTCTCCCGGGCCAGCCTGCGCAGCGCGAGGAACCGCGCTTCGGGTTCCGGTGCCGCGAGCGCCGCGGTGGGCACCTGCCACCGGGACCGCTGCAGGACGACCGACCCCAGGGCCACTTCGGGCTGCGCGTCCTCGGTGGTGAAGGTGGGGTGGAGCACCTGCGGATGCGAGAGGGCGGCGATCGGGGCGTACTTGACGAAGTCGCTCAGCGGGACGTACGCGCTGACCGCCTTGCCGTCCGGATCGTGCAGGGTGACGTCGTGCGGCCCGATGCGGACGGTGAGGTCCTCCGGCTTCAGCAGCTCCGGCTGATCGTGGTCGGTCCAGGTCAGCGGGCGCATCGCGACCTCACGGCCGGGGAAGCGGTAGTAGCCCTTGTTGCGGCGCCCGAAGTCGAGGCCGACGACCGCGCCGTCCTGCGCCGCCGTCCAGGCGGCGGCGTCCGCGCCGAGCCGGTCCGGATCCGGGTGCATCGTGCTCAGCCAGCTGCGCACCAGCAGGTGGTGGTGGGCGCGGGAGAGGACGAGCGGGGCGGCGGCGCCGAGCCCGGAGGCGTCCGGCGCCGCGGGGCACAGGTCGATGACCGCGTACCGGTCGCCGTCCAGCGCCCCGGCCTCCTCGGTCAGCCGCTCGACCTCGGACCGCCAGTCGGCGCCGGGGTAGACGGGTGCGTGGGCCGCCTGGAAGGTGCTGGTCGAGTCGGACCGGCTCGCGGCCGCTCGGGTCGCGTACGTGAGGAGGTCCAACTCCGTGGCCGGCGCCCCGACCGGGACCACCGCTCCCGCGGTGCCGTCCGTGAAGGCGTCGCGCACCGCGGCCGCCGCCGCGCGCTGGGCGGCCTGCCCGTGCGCGGCGCACACCTCCATCACGGGGGCGAGCTGCCGCTCCCAGTCGCCGACCAGCCCGGCTCCGAGGGTCAGTGCGAAGGGCGACGCGCACTCCTCGAAGAACACCGCGCGGTCGGCGTACGCCGCACCGGCGCCCCGCCTGGCCGGCCTGCCGGTGAACTCGGTGAACCGCTCCTCCAGGGCGGCGACGGCGGCCGCCTTGCGCTCCAGCGGAACCTCCGCCAACTCGCCGATGAGGGAGGAGAGTTCGGCTGTCCGG
Organism: Kitasatospora sp. NPDC091276; assembly: GCF_040684355.1. NCBI lineage: Bacteria > Bacillati > Actinomycetota > Actinomycetes > Kitasatosporales > Streptomycetaceae > Kitasatospora > Kitasatospora sp. NPDC091276. The sequence continues at coordinate 59,562 of NZ_JBFBFU010000017.1, forward strand.
CCGAGCCACAGCTCGCGGGCCGGTGAGGCGGGCAGCGCGGAGAGCTGGTCCCGCAGGGTCGCGAGGGGCTCCAGGTCGTAGTCGCCGCCGCCGAGGCCGATGGTGACGGCCTCCTCGGCCACCAGCCGCATCAGCGTCCTGGCCACGTCGCGGGCCGGTTGCCCGGCGGCGCGCACCACGTCGCGGAACACCGTTCCGTCCGGGGCCACGAGCGGCAGCAGCGGCTCCCGCGCCGGGTCACCACGTCCGGTGGAGTGGAACGCGAGATGCGGAAGGATCTTGGGGTCCCGGGCGATCGCCGTGGCCAGCGCACGCGCCGCCCAGTGCGAGAAGAACACCCGGCGGACGCGGGGCACGTCGTCGCGCAGTACGGCGCCCTCACCCTCGCCCACCGTGCCGTACGCCATGGGCCCGAAGAAGCTCACCGTCTCGTTCTTCGCGCAGAACCGCTGCACGTACGTGAACATCTGCCGGCGCACCCGGCGCCAGCGCGAGGTCAGCGGACCTTCGTACGCCAGCAGCGGGAGCAGCATGTTGCGGTACGCGTCCGGGTTGGACAGGAACACGGCCTCGGAGACCCCCGGATCCGCCAGCAGGTCCCGCAGCCGCTTGCCGGCCTCGTCGTCGGCCTGCCGGCAGGCGAGCGCGTAGCGTTCCCAGGCGTCGGCCCAGGCGCTCACCGCCCGGCTCCACTGCGCCCCGCCGGACGCCGGCAGCTGCCGCGCCCGTCCGCGCAGCACGTCGGAGCGCAGCGACTCGGCGCGGGGCCCGCTGAACTGCGCCTCCACCAGCTCCAGTACGGTCCGCTCGCGGTCGAGCAGCTCGTCCGCGAGTTCCAGCAGGGAGTGGGGCGCGCCCAGCTCCTCCAGCCAGTCGAACGGCATTCCCGCATGGCGCAGGATGAACTCCCGCCCGATGCGCCACTGTCGGCTCACTGGCTCCTCCGCATCACACCGGCCTGGACCAGCCGGTCGGTCAGTTTCCTTCGGGCACCGTCGCTGATCCGGTCCAGGACGGCGGTGTCGCCGGACGAGAGCCGTTCCACGACCGGCGTCAGCTTCGGATGCAGCCGGAACGCGCTGCCCGTCCGCAGGTTCACCACGAACGAACCCGGGCCCTGGCCGTCCGGGCCGGGCCCCTCCCCGGCCACGACGGCGGCCGACGGCTCCCACACCGAGGTCCCGTCCGGTGCGGCGAGCACGCAGCAGGCGAACCGGCCGGGGAACAGGTCGGCCACGGCACCGAGTTCGGCGTTGAGTGCGCCGATCGCCGCGGTGCGCGCCGCTTCGTCGAGCGTCCCGGGCCCGCTGAACCGGTCCCAGCGGGGCAGATCGTGCCCCGGGGCCGGGTGCCGGATCAGCGGCACGCCGTTCCAGGCCTGCGGTGCCGCACCGCCACCGGCCGTCGGCAGTCGGAACGGGCTGAGCCCCGCGAGCCGGGGGCCGGGCCCGGACAGCAGGCTCCGCGCCGTGCCGGTCGTCTCCTCGGCACTCACCCCGGGCGCCCCGACGAGCAGTTCGACCCGGAGCAAGGCCCCGTCCGCCCCGTCCGCCGCGTCCGCCGCGTCCAGGACGGCCCGCAGATCGGTACGGCGGCCGTCCTCCCCCGTCACCTCGGCCCAGGACGCCAGCCGTGCCACGGTCAGCGCCGCGCCCCGGCACTCGCGCCACGCCCCGGCGGGCAGCGCCGCCGCCTCGTCCGGGGCCAGCCAGCCCGCCCAGGGGGCGCCGGCCTGCCAGTCGGCCGCGCGGCGGACCCAGCGGACCGGCGTGTCGTCCCCCGACCACTCCTTGCCCAGCCGCCAGGCCGGAGCCCAGTCGTCGAAGCCCGCCGCCGCCGAGAACGGGGCGAGCGCGCGCAGCGCCTCCCGGTGCGCGGTGGCGAAACGCCCGCACAGCACGACCCTTCCGGGGCCGAGCGCCTCCAGGAGCACCGCGGCCGCAGGGAGTTGCTGGTCGGTCTCGATCACCAGGTGCACCCGCCCGTCCGGGGCCGCCGCGCGCGTCCACCGCGCCTCGGGCCCCAGCAACTCGGTCCGCTGCGCGGCCAGCACCACATCGGCGCCGCACTCGGTGGTGCCGTCGACGAGTTCCACGTCGTCCGCGGCCAGCCGCAGGGCCGGATCGGCCTCGCCCGCCAGCCGCAGCGCCATGCCCATGGCGCGCAGCCGGCCCGCGCCATGGCCGCCCCGCGCGGTGACCAGCGCGGTGACCCGTGCGGCGGCCCGCGCGAACAGCGCCCTGGTCCGGTCCTCCGCGGGGTCGCTCCCGCCGCGCCTGCCGAGGGCGTAGTCGTCGGCCAGCGCGGCGAGTGCCCCGGTGCCCGCGAGGCGTGCGACGAAGTGCGCGTTCACGTCGATCAGTTCGTCGTCCGGCCCGAGTTCCGGTTCCAGACTCGGATCGAACAGGGGAGGGAGCACCACCCGGCGCGTCACCGCTCACCACCGCCCCGCAGATACACACAGCGCAGCTCGGAGGCGAAGCGCAACTCCCCGTCCCGCAGCCAGGCGTCCTCGGGTGCGGGCAGCGTCTCGGACAGCAGGAGCTGTTCCGCCGTGCCCGCCAGCCGGGCCATGCCCTTGAGGAGTTCGGGGCTCGCGGTGTCCACGTACACCGGTTTGCGTTCGGCCGGTGACTTCGCGAAGAAGCGGTCGGGCAGGCCCCGTTCCCGGAGCAGCCGGGCCGTGGCGAGCAGCCGCTCGGCCTCCCGCCGGCTGCCGTGCGCCTCCAGCAGCGCCGCGCTCGGCAGCGCCCAGCGGCGCCGCGAGAACACCACGTTGCCCCAGCGCAGCCGCGGCACGTGCGGCAGGTCCGGCAGCACCGGGCGGCGGATCCGGGGCAGTGCCAGCGCGGTGTGCACGGCGGTGTCGAGCTCGCCGTTGTGGAACAGCAGGCTCCGGCCGGGGTGGGTGTCGCCGCGCAGGACGACCCGTTCGCCGTCGCTCTCCAGCCACAGCTGGTCCAGGCCGATCCGCTCCCGGTCCGCGCCGGCCCTGCCGCCCAGTTCGAGCACCACACCGGGGAACTCCAGCGGCGGCAGCCCGGTCGTACGGCGCGAGATCACGTTGACGGCCACCTGGTCGCCCAGGGCCCGGCGCACCCCGGCGTCCCGCTCGGCGAGCAGCGCCGCGGCGTCCGGATGGAACTGCAGCGCCCACGGGGTGAGCAGCGCCGCGTCGTGGATGTCGCCGAGCACGAGCGGGGTCACCCCGGGCTCGTACCCGGCCAGGTCGGGCGCCGCGATCAGGACGTCGATGGAGCACAGCACGGGGGCGGCCGGCGGTGGCGGTGTGGCGAGCAGTCCCGCCACGTCGAGTTCGGCCCGGTCCGCGCCTTCGGCCTCGATCACCCGGCTCAGCTCGGCGCCGAGCTCTCCGCCCGGCTCGATGGCGAGGTCCGCGCACTCCCGCAGCGCCCGCAGCAGCGGGATCCTTCCCGCTCCCAGCCGGGCCGCGACCGCCCGGTTGGTGCGTACGCGGGTCGCCTCGGCCTCGTGGGCCAGCAGGTCGAGCACCGGCGCGACGGCGTCGCACATGTCGCGGGCCAGCGGTCCACGGACCTCCAGCCCGGCCGTGCCGACGGCGGCCTCGTGGATGATGACCCGGTCGTTGTAGAAGCGGCCGCGTTCCGCCGAGCGGTCGGTGACGGGCAGCAGCGACTCCAGTTCGGCCTGGACGGTCAGTTTCCGCTCGGGCGGTGCCGACGGGTAGCCGTCGAGCAGTTCGAGCACCTTCACCAGCAGGGCCCGCACCCCGGCCGCGCGGGCGGCCGTCCCGGTGTCCGAGGCGTCGATGCGCTCCAGGGTCCAGCGCAGCGGGTCGACCACGGTCGCCGGCGGGCACAGGGTGTGCGTCAGCGTCCCCTTCGCCACGGCGGCCGCGAACGCCTCCACCGCCTCCAGGGCGCCGGCGCCGCACCCGGACGCGATCCCGGCCACCGTCCGTACGCCGTCGGCCTCCCGCAGCAGCGCCGCGCCGACGCCCGTGCCGCGGGGCGGCCCCGTCATCGTCTTGCGCACCGGCGCCAGCCGCTCGGCCAGCGCCGGGTCGCCCAGCAGCAGGTCCTGCACGGCGTCGTTGACCCGGGCCGCGGTGTGCGCCTGGCGGACCCGGATCGCCGTGTGGCCCTCCCAGTCCAGCGCCGTGGCGGCGTCGGAGCCGGGGCTGAGCCTGCCGTAGTTGATGGGCCCGAAGAAGCTCATCGTCTCGCTCTTGGACGCCAGCCGCTGTGCGTAGGAGGCGAGTTGGCGCCGGATCCGGCCGCCGGTCGCACCCCGTGCGAGATCGCGGTGGACGGCGGGCGACGAGCAGACGATGGCGTCGTTGACCCGCGGATCGGTGCGGACGGCGGCGAGCGCCTCGTCGACCGCCGCCGTGTCGGCCTCGACGGTGGCGGCGAGCCGCTCCCGCACCGCGCTCACCCGCTCCGCCGCGGCGTTCCACTCGGCCAGCCAGTCGGCGGGCAGGTTGTCCGACGCGGGCAGCGGCCGCAGACCGCGCAACTTCGCCTGCTGGCCCCGGGACAGCCGCCCCGCCGGGTGCAGCCGTGACGCCACGTCGGCCGACCGGGCCTCCAGGGCGAACAGCTCCTCGACGAGCAGACGGGTCCGTTCGCAGGCCAGTCGCTCGACCATCTGCCAGGGGAACCCGGCGCTGCGCAGGACGACCGTGGGCAGCAGCTCCCAGCCGTGCCGCCGCGGCGCCGGCGCCGACTCCTGCGGCGACAGGTCGGATCGGTCGGGCCGGTCGGGCCGGTCGGATCGGTGGGATCGGTGGGTCATGACGATGCCCTCTTCATGGCGATCCGGAACTCCGAGGTCACGGGGGCCCCGCCGTGGCGCAGCCACAGCGCGTCCGGCGCCGGCCTCATCTCGGCCAGCGACACCGTCGCGCTGTCACCGGCCAGCACCATCGCCACCAGTGCGTCGACGGCCAGCGGACTGTCCAGGTCGATTCCGACCGGTTTCGGCTCGTGCGCGAGGGAGGCGAAGCAGAACCGGGGCACTCCGTGCCGGGCCCGCAGCGACTGGACGGCGAGGAAGGCGGCGGCGGGGTCGCGCGCCGCGTCGACCCCGAGGTCGGCCCGGTCGAACCACCAGCGCGCCCGCTGCACGAGCAGGTCCCCGACCACGATCCTGGGCGCGAAGTCCCCGATCCGCACCAGCGGCAGCCCCACTCCGGGTGCGGCGAACGCCCGCAGGTGCACGTGGTCGTCCTCGCCGGCGTACAGGGTCAGTTCCCCGTCCGGGGTGCGCAGCCGGGGTGTGCCGTCCACCAGGACGACGGTCAGATCGGTCAGCGGCACCGTCCGCTCCCGGTCGTCGGTGGCCACCGAGGTGATCTCGATGAAGCGGCCCGGGAACCAGTCGGCCACCAGGCCCTTGTGGCGCCTGCGGCGGATCACCGTGGCCAGCCGCTCGGGGCCGCCCCACGGTTCGAGACCCGCCGCGAAGTCGTCCAGCATCCGGTCCTGTTCGTCGCTGAACAGCCCCTGCGAACCCCAGGCGAAGACGTACGGGTGCAGCTCGCCCAGCACCAGCAGTCCGCCGCCGTCCTCCCGGCTCTCCAGCATCAGGTCAGGGCTGACGAAACGGGGCCGGCCGGGCTCGGGCGCGAACCCCGCGAGCTCGGCGGGGGAGAGCCGGGCCTCCTGGCCCCGCACGGCGGATTCCACCAGTGCCGCGTAGTCCCGCTTGAACCCGATCAGTGGCCCGGCGAGCCGGTCCGGACCGCCCGCCTCGACCGAGGCGCGCATTCGGCGGATCAGCTCGTCGTACGGCATGGCGCCGCCGCCCGCCTCGCGCAGGATCCCCGCGCACAGCTCGGCCGCCGCGTGCTGCTGGAGCTCGCCGTAGCGGGCGGCCACGTCCAGTACCGGGCTGAGCTCGGACTCCCAGCGCCCGGCCACGTCGCCACCGACCACCACCGGGCTCTGGTCGCCCTTGGCGTCCAGGGACACCACCAGCCGGTCCGCGTACATCCGGCCGCCGGCGCGACGTGCGTCGACTTCGGTGAGTCGGGTGAAGCACTCCTCGACGCGCTCCAGCGCGGCCGCCCGGGCGCGGTGGCCGTCGGCCGCCGCGTAGGCGTCGCCCAGGTCGCGCAGTTCCCGCAGCCGTACCGGCCAGGCGGTGCCCTCCGCGTAGCGGTCGGCCCAGGAGACCAGCCAGTCCAGCGGCCGCGCCGCCGTGGACGGCGGCTCGGGCCAGAGCCGGACGGCCCCCGCCTGCCGCAGCCGGTCCAGGACCCGGCGCGTCTGCGCGAGGTCGAGTCCCGCCAGCGCCGCCAGTTCGACGGGGGAACGCCGCCCGTCGACGGCCTCGGCGAGCTGCCACCGCACCCCGGACAGAGTGATCCGGCGGCCGTCGGCGGACTGGATCGTCCCCGACGCCGTCCCCGGCACCTCGCCCGGCCCCGGTGTCCCGCCCGGTGTCCCGCCCGGTGTCCCGCTCGGTGTCCTGCGGCAGGACGGCATCCAGGCCACGGGCGGGCGGTCCCGCACCTGCGGGTCCGTACCGATGAGCTTGGCCAGCTCGCACACCGCCCAGAACGCGGTCTGCGCCTCCAGGACGTGGTAGCCGCAGGCCGTCTCGGGGCCGAGGACGGTGCCCTGGGCCCCACGGTCGACCCGGCCGTGCACCAGCGGACCGAAGAAGCTGGTCGTCTCGTTCTTCGCGCCGAGCCGCTGGCCGTACAGGTAGACCCGGCGGTAGAAGGACCGGTCCTTGGCGCGGTTGCGGCCCGTCGCGCTGTCCTGCTGCTGCCAGCCGTCGACCCAGCGCACCGCCTCGGTGTGGAAGGACGGCGACAGCTGGAGCAGGGCGTCGCACACCCGCTCGTCGCGGAGCAGGTCGCGGACCCGCTCCGGCCGCCGCAGCACCTCCTCACCCAGCGCGGCGGTCAGCCGCTCGCCCGCCTGCTGCTGAGCGGAGTGTGCCGCGCGGTAGCCGTCGACCGCCGATGTCACCGCCGACGCCACCGCCGACGCCACTGCCGATGCCACGTCGCCGCCGCGCGGGTCGGGCTCCACCGGCAGCCGACGGCCCACCCGGCCGCGCAGCTTCGACAGTTCGCGCAGTCCGGCCCGGTCCCGCTCGCGGTCGGCGCCGGTGACGGACTTGGCGATCGCCTCCTGGAGCCGGGCGCGGCTCCGCTCGAACCGCGCCACCGCCTCCCGGTACTCCGCGGCCGCGGCACCCGCCGGCCCGTCACCGAGAGCGGTCAGCAGGCCGATGCCGAAGCCCGCCCTCCGCAGCAGCAGCCGATCGTAGAGCTGCCACCTGGCCCGCTGTCCCGTCTCCCCCTGGGTCGCATGGTCGGTCATGGCCTCAGTCCTGAAAGTTGATCAGGTCGAACGGGCGGTTGAGCTTGGTCCGCGGCTTGGGCAGCAGCCCTTGCAGGTCACCGCCGTCGGCGACGGCCTTGGCGAGGGCGTCCGCCGCACCGGGACGGGTGAGGCTCAGCGGCGCCATGGCCGCCACCGACCCGGCCGCGGCCACGGAGCCGGTCGTCATCACCCGACCCGCCTGGGCCAGCGCGATGCGGTACGGGTCGCCCAGCAGCCGCGCCGCGGACTCGGCGCGCTCGTACTGCTCGGCGCCCGTCCTCGCGTCACCGCCGGAGGCGTGCAGCATGCCCAGTTCGAGACGCACCTCGGTCTCGTGGAAGCGGTCACCGAGCTCGGCCGCGTTCTCCAGCGTGGTGTCCAGGTCCGCCAGGGCGGCGTCCCGCTCGCCGACGAGCAGCCGCAGCCCGGCGCTGCGGTACGCGTGGTGCTTGCGGAAGCCCGCGTTCGACGAGCCGGCGGCCTGCTTGAACTTCTCCCAGGTCGCCAGGGCCGAGGCGTGCTTGCCCGCCTTCTCCTGGAGCACGCTGATGTTCGAGTACAGGTTGATCCGCAGATGCGCGGCACTGGCGTCGGTCAGACCCGCCATGCAGGCCAGCGCCTGCTTCTCGTGCTCGAAGGCCGCCCCGAGGCGCCGCTCCGCGAACAGGGTCAGCCCGCGCAGGTTGTGCAGCCAGCCGCGCTCGCGGCGTACGCTCTCGGCCTCGCCCGGACGTTCCCCGACGACCTCGAAGCCCTGCTCCACCTCGGCGACGGCCTCCGCCAGCCGGTTCTTGCGCTTGGACAGGGTGAGCGCGGAGTACAGGTGCGACTGGGCACGCAGCTCCGGGGAGAGGCCGGCGGCGTCCTCCCGGATGGCCCGGAAGCAGGCGAGGGCCGTGTCCTGGTCCCCGCGGAAGCCCGCCTGGATGCCGAGCACCTTGAGCAGGAAACCGCGTACGTCGGCGGTGCCGCGCAGGATCGCCGTCTCGAACTCGATGGCGTGGACGAGTTCCTCCTCGCGCTCCGCCTCGGCGAGCAGCCCGGGTATGCCCGACTCGGGGATGCCGGCGAGCAGCCCGATCGCCTCGTCGGCGACGACCGCCATGCCCTCCCAGTTCGTGGAGAAGAACGCCCGGCGGCAGTAGGCCAGTGCGGCGGCCACCCGGTCCACGGCGGAGCCCTCGGAGTCCCTTGCCCGCAGGAAGAGTTCGCCCTCCTCGGACACCGGCTCGAATCCGGCGTCGGGAGCCGTGCCCAGGTCCACGGCCAGGTCGCCCTCGGTGACCGGCAGCCCCATGCGGCGCAGACAGCGCACCCGCTCCCCGCGGTAGTCGGCGTACCGGCCCACCGGCACGCGCACGGACGTCGGCGCGTCCAGCAGCAGTTCGGCGCCCTCGACGAGCTGCGCGTGCTCGAAGGCCCGCATGAAACCGCGCAGCGAGGACAGGTCGGTGCCGCCCATCCCGCTGAGCAGCAGGGGCCTGCCCAACTGCGCGGTGCCCGTGCACAGGGCGGTCGCGGCCACCGTCAGCACGCGGTAGACCTGCTCGCTCTCCCGGTGCAGCCGCCGTTCGGAGGGCGCGAGCGCGATCTCCTCCAGTGGCGCGGTGCCGGGCGCGGTCTCGGCGGGAAAGAGCTCCGCCCATTCGGACGGGTGCCCGGCCGCGAGGGCGGTGAAGTCGGCGCCCTCGGCGCGCAGGGCGTCGATGCCCGCCCGCAGCCCCGTGTACGAGGCGGCCGGGCCGGTGTTCACGTCGACCAGGACGGAGTCGGTGGATGCGCGGCTCACCTCGGCCGCCCGCGTCACCATCGCGAGGGCTCGGTGGTGGCGAGGGCGAGCGGCGCGATCTTGTTCTCGACCTCGTCGAGGTCGAAGTCGACGTCGTCCAGCTCGTCCAGCGCGTCCAGTTCGGTGTCCTCGGCGGTTTCCGTCCCGGCGGTCTCCGCCTGGGGGGTTTCCGTCCCGGCGGTTTCCACCTCGGGGGCTTGCGCTTCGGGGGCTTCCGCTTCGAGGGCGAGAGCCTCGGCGGTCTCCTCCGGCTCTGTGGACTTCGCGGTGGACTTCGCGGTGTCTTCCATGGCGCGCTCCATTCGGAATCACGGTCGGACGTGGGAATGCGGATGCGAGGGATCCGGTGTCAGGGCAGCCGGAACCAAAGGGGTGGGCGGGGATCGTGACGGCGGACGTACGGGGGCGGTAGCGGTCGGAGGCAAGCCCCCGGACGCTCAGCCGACCGGCGTGCGCATCCGGGCGAACTCGACCACTTGCCGTCCGACGGTGGCCAGTTGCGCGGTGAGATGCGGGTCGCCGGTGCTGTCGCCGGTGCTGTCGCCGGACGCCAGGGTGACGCTCTCCGTGTTGATGGCCACGCCCAGGGGAGTGGGCCAGCCCCTCAGGGCGTGCACGACGGAGCGCAGCCCCGCCAGCGTCGAAGCGGCCTGCGTCCCGCGTGCGGTGACGACACAGCCGACGGCGCGGCCGTGCAGATAGGGACGCGCGTCCTCACGCAGGTCCTCCAGGTAGTCGAGGGCGTTCTTCACCAGACCGGAAACGCCCCCGTGGTACGCGGGCGTGCCGATCACCAGGCCGTCGGCGAGGGCGACGGCCTCGACCAGCCGCCGGGCCGCCGGGGTGCGCAATGACTCCCCCGGGGCGTAGAGCGGCAGTTGAAGTTCCTCGGCACCCAGCAGCAGGGTCCGGGCCCCCGCCGCCGCGGAGGCCGCGAGTACCGCCCGGACCGCCCGTTCCGTCGAAGAACCGGAGCGCACGGTGCCCCCGATGCCGACGATCAGGGGCCCGGCATCGGCTGGGGCACCAACACCGGGATTCTCCACCGAAAGAACGGAACCCTGGTTCGTCTCCAGCACGGTTACACCAATCTCCTTGACCGGTCGCGGTTTTCGGAGTCTAGACAGGGTGGTTATGCGCTGGTTATGAGCTGGTTATGCGTGGGTTATGCATTGGTTACGCGTGGGCCGGAGGTCTGGTCCGCAGTGCGGGCGGGCGCGTCCTGGGTGCGCAGAACCCGGTCCAGAAGCCGCTGGGTGTCAGGGCTGACATCGATGTCCAGACCGTCCGACATCCGGGCCCGGCACAGCTTGTACCAGGACCTGGCCTGCGCTAACTGGCCCAGATCGCCGTGCACTTGGATCAGGGTCCGGTAGACGTCCTCCTGGTACGGGTCGATGTCCAGCGTGCGGCGACACATGTCGATGACCTTCGGCAGCTCGCCCCGGTCCAGTGCCTCCTGGAGGAGGAAGTCCGCCGCTCCCAGCGCGAGGGACCGCACCCAGTCCCGCTGCTCCCTGGCCCAGTCGGCGGTCTCACCGGGCAGGAAGTCCCCGGTGTGGAGATCCAGCGCGCTGCGGTAGTACTCCGCGGCCGCGCGCGGATCACTTCGGGCCGCCGCCCGGTGCCCTTCGTTGCACAGCCGCTCCAGCTCCTCGAAGTCCAGCCAGGCGTCGTGGAGTTTGAGGGAGTACCCGTACTCGCTGCAGACGATCTCCGCGGCCGGCTGCTCCTCCGCGGCCTGCTGCCCGCTGAGTATCTGGTGCACCGCGTGCTTGGCGACCTTGAGGGAACTGGAGCCCGCCGACCGGGTGCGGTCGGGCCACAGCGCGGCGTGCAGTTCGTCGCGGTCGACCGTGCGGCCCCGGTTGATGAGGAGGTAAAGGAACAGTGTGCGCGCTTTGCCGGCCCGCCAGCGTCTGACCGGGAGTCCCCCCAAGTCCAGTGAAAAGCCGCCGAGGCAGCGTACGACGGCAAGCGTGGAAATCTCGGTCATGTTGGAAACCCTCCTTCTTCGTGGGGGTAACAGGATGCGAACGCACTGGCGCGGTCGGTCGGGCCAGGCCTGTGGGGGAGGCAACCCGGTCGACCGGTGGCTACGACCGGGGTGAGGGCCGGTCGCCTTATCTGTGTTGACGTACGGGAACGTCGTGGCCGTTCGGAGAATGCCGGTCAGACGGACGGCGGGAAGCGGAGTCTCCGGTTCGGCTCGGGGAATCGGCGGACGGCTTCCGGGGCCGGTTCACGGCCCTTCACGCGCGCGGGTCGGCCCGATCGGCCTGGCGTCGGTGCTCCGCCTCGGCTGCGACGTGACGGGAAGCCCTCGTCTCACCGGAAGGCGCTGATGGTGTACTCGCTCATGGTGAGGTGCTGCGGCGATTCGGACACGCCCTCACGCGATTCGGCCGGTTTTCCGCGAACTTCGGCGCTCTTTCCGGCCTCGTCGATCGGCGGCTTCACGAAGTCGATTCCGAGAAGGCGCCGCCGGCCGCCGAACCCGGGTCGGTGTACGCACGATCGGCGCGCTGATTCCGTCGACACGTCCCACCCCATGGCGGCGGCGGAGGCTCGGGCCGGTGTGACGAGCGAGAGCCCGGCGGTCGCCGGAGCGGCGGCGACCGGGGCTCCAGGTAGCGTGCGCGGCATGATGTACGTTCTCCAGAGTTGCCTGCCGGGCACCGTCCGGCCGCCCGAGTCAGGAAGATCAGGAATGACTCTGGCTCCTGGCAATAAACAAGTAATGAACAGCAGATGCGGCCCCGGCACCCGTCCGTTTCGACTCGCCGGGTGAACGAACTACACCACCCCGAAGCCCGAATCGCCCTCGCCCATCGTTCGCCCCCGCACGATCACGCGCCACGACGCTCCAGCACACCCCCCGAAGGATGAACCCTCGCCGCCCCGCCCCGACACCCACACGCCGAAGCGGCCCCACACCCGCCCCTACCACCCCGCCCGCCTACGGCACCGCGCCCCGCCCCGGGAACGGCCGCATGCCTGGCCTCCGTCACACCGGTCGGGCCATCCCCGCGGGTGCGGGGAGGAGTCCCTCACCACCCCGGCCTGGTCGGCGACGACCGGCTGACCCCCGCAGGTGCGGGGAGAACTGAGCGGAGCCAAGGCCTGCACCACCGCCCGCCGGCTGACCCCCGCGGGTGCGGGGAGAACCCTTCGCGACCTGGGACGTTGCGGCGGCTTTGCCATTTCCTTGCATGGCTTGGCGCGTTGTCGTGGGGACGTCTCAACGTCGCTGGCGAGGTGTTGAGGTGTCAAAGGGCTTGCGAATCATCCCACGTGTCGGTGACGTGCGGGGCCGATCGCCCTATACGTACGGTTCGCTGCCGCCGGGCCTGTGGACCGCCCAGTTTCGTAAGCGCTGGGAGGTGTGGACTGCGCCTGCTGGGCCGGGTGGGATCCGGGCGCAGCGGGTGCGCGAGGCCGTGGAGGAGGTGACGTGAGGTGCGCGGAACCAGGGTTGGCGTGGGTCCGATCGGGAACAGTTCGTGTTTCCCGTGGCGGTTTCGGAAGTGGTTGTTGCGGCTGGCGCCTTCGGCAGGTGGGCCGGCTGTGCGCCAGGCGTGGTGAAAGGATCTGTCCGGGCCGCCACCGCCTCCTCACCTCCCTCGGGGGCCGCACCCAGTCTCCCCCCCGCAGGGCCTTGATGCAGCCGCCGCCCTCTGCCGCTCCCTGCTCGCCGAACTCCGTGTCCTGGTCGTCCTCGACAACGTCGCCACGGTCAGCCAGGTTCGCCCCCTGCTACCCGGCAGCGCCAGCAGCCGGATAGTCGTTGTCAGCCGCAGCCGGCTCTCCGGCCTCGCCGTGTGCGACGGCGCCCGCCGCCTCATCCCCGGCACCCTGCCGGAGCCTGAAGCCGTCGCCCTGCTGCGCACCGTCACCGCGGGCCACCGGCCGCGGGGCGACCCCGCCCAGCTTGCCGAACTCGCCCGGGTCTGGGCCAAACTGCCCCTGTCCCTGGCCCTGCACATCGCGGTCGAACGCGCCGCCGGCCTGCCCCACAGGGGACTGGACGAGCTGATCTCCGACCTGCGCTACGAATCCGCCCTGTGGGTCGCCCCGAGCGTGGAGACGACGAGGACGCCGACGCCGTCCGGCCTTCGGCAACTCGACTGCCACGGCGTCACCCCCGAACGCCTGCGCGTCACCGCCCCTTCCGCGCCCTCGACCGCGAAGCCCGCGGAACCTGCCGCAGCCTCACCGCCTGGACCACCGACCTCCTCGACGTCGCCGCCAGCCGCGTCAAACGCCGCCTTTACGCCATCGGCGACCGTGCGCCCCACGTCGGTGTCCTCGCCGCCGAACTCCCCGCCTGCCACCATTCACGCCCTCGGCACCTGGCCCCGCGACGGCCCCGAACAGGCGGATGCACCCGGGTAGACCGTTCGGCGGCGCCGTCCGGAGCGCGGGAGATTTGTCGGACGACTGGCGGTCTGAAGCTGCCATCGTCGAGAAGCGGTGAAACGAACCGACTTGTCAAACCGGCCCGGGCGAGCTGGCAGGCCTCGTCAGGTGATCCGAGCGGCCTTGAACCCAGGGAGGCGCCGTCAGCCGGGGCCACCCCTGGGCTCTGCTCAACTGTGGCTGCCTGCCGGTCAGTTGTCGCCCAGGTCGTAGGCCGCGGTGACGGGGGCGTGGTCGGACCAGCGCTCGGTGTGGGTGGCGGCGCGTTCGACGCGGGCGTCGGTGGCGCGGGCGGCGAGGCCCGGGGTGGCGACCTGGAGGTCGATGCGCCAGCCGGAGTCGTTGTCGAAGGCGCGGCCGCGGTAGGACCACCAGGAGTAGGGGCCGGTGCGGTCGGGGTGGAGGGTGCGGACGACGTCGACGTAGCCGGCTTCGTCGTAGACGCGGGAGAGCCAGGCGCGTTCTTCGGGGAGGAAGCCGGCGGACTTCTGGTTGGCCTTCCAGTTCTTGAGGTCTTCGGGGCGGTGGGCGATGTTCCAGTCGCCGCAGACGACGACCTCGCGGCCGTCGGCGGCGGCGCGGGTGCGGAGGGCGGTGAGGTGGACGAGGAATTCCGCCATGAAGCGTTCCTTCTCGTCCTGGCGTTCGGTGCCGACCTCGCCGGAGGGGAGGTAGAGGCTGGCGACGGTCAGCCCCGGCAGGTCGATCTCGACGTACCTGCCCGTGTTGTCGAACTCCTCGGACCCGAATCCGATGACGGTCCGCTGCGGCTCCTGGCGGGACAGGACGGCGACGCCGGCCCGGCCCTTGGCGACGGAGGGGGCCCAGACCGCGTGCCAGCCGTCGAGGTCGCGCAGTTCGACGGGCAGTTGCTCCGGCTCGGAGCGCACCTCCTGGAGGCAGACCACGTCCGCCTCGGTGCCGGCCAGCCACTCGACGAAGCCCTTCTTGGCCGCCGCCCGGATTCCGTTCACGTTCACACTCGTCACCACGATCACCCGGGCAGCCTACCGAGTGCCGGGGCCTGCGCCGAAGCGTGACGCGCGCCGCCGCGGGATGACGTGAACGCGGCATGAATGTGTGCGACAGTCGCACCAAGCCGCGCCATTGGTCTTGACCATCTCCGGACGATGCCCCTAGGGTCGCTTACTGCAAAGACCTTTAATAAAGAAGGACGGATAAAAGCCCGCTCTCCCACCTGCCGCATCCGCGGACAGCGGGCCCGGGATCCGCCCTCCTTACCGCAGGGTGGACGAAGCAGGGTGGAGGACACGGTGGGGACGACTGGACAGCTTTCGGCGGTGCCGGAACCGAAGTACTGGCACCTGCGCACGGTGCTGCTGCGGGCCATCGACTCGGAGTTCTCCACCGGCCAGGTCCTGCCCAACGAGCGCGAGCTCTCCGCCCGCTTCGGGGTCGCCCGGGCGACCCTGCGGCAGGCCCTCGACCAGCTGGAGCTGGAGGGTCGCCTGGTGCGTCGCCGGGGGATCGGCACCCTGATCGCCGCCCCGCGGGTCGGCGTCCCGGTCAACCGGCAGGAGGAGGGCTGGCCCGGCGTCGGCCGCAGCCACGCCTGGCGGACGGTCGACTGCACCACCGCCCCCGCCCCGGCGCAGCTGGCCAAGGGCCTCGGCATCGCCGAGGGCGCCACCGTGCACACCGTCCGCCGGGTACGCCTGGTGGAGGGCCGGGCGGTGGCCACCGAGTCGCTGCACGTGCCGGCCGCCGCGCTGCCGCACCTGCCCGGCTTCCGGGCAGAGAGCGACCGGGCCCGCTCGGTGCTGCGCCAGCTGGAGCGGCTGGAGGTGGACGGCGAGTCCCGCGCGGTCGAGCTGGGTGTCGCCGAGGCCGACGAGGCCGCCCTGCTGGAGCGCCCGCCCGGTTCGCCGGTGCTGGTGATGACCACCCAGTACGCGTCGGCCGGCCGCCTGGTGGCGCTCGCCGTCGCCACCTACCGGGCCGACACCTGCAAGCTGACCTTCGGCTCGACCGGGCTGGTCGAGGTCACCCCGGTCGGCGCTGCGGCCGAGGTCCGCACCGCCTCCTGAACCACTTTTCCGACACCCTCAGACCGAGGCCCGGACGCCCAACTGGCCTCCGGGCCTCGGCCGTTGTGTGGGTTGAGTTCTGTGGGCGGAGTGGTCCGGGCGGAGCTGGGTCCGGATCGCTGCCCGGGCGGAGCTGGGTCCGGACCGCCGCCCCGGGTTCAACCCAGGGCGGGGCGGTCCGGGCCCGTCAGGCGCGGCCGTTGCCGGTGGTCGGCGGGTCGACGGCGAACAGCTGGTCCTCGACGTGGTCGAGGGCGACGCGGAGCGCGCCCATCGCCACGACCTCGGAGCCGAGCGCGGCGAGCGCCACCTCGGGCGCGCGGAGGGTGAACTGGGCGAGGCGCTCGCGCAGCGGTTCCAGGACGCCGTCGAGGCCGGCCGCCCAGCCGCCGATCACGACGAGCTGCGGGTCGATGGCGAGGACGAGCGCGGCGACGCCCTGGACCAGGCGGGTGAGGAAGCGGTCCATGGCGACCTTCGCGACCTCGTCGCCCTCCCTGGCGAGCCGCAGGACGCGGGCGACGGCGGCCTCGTCGAGCGGGTTGAGCGGCTTGCCGGTGGTGGAGAGGAGCCGCTCGGGGGTGACCTCCTGGCCGAGCAGGTGGAGGGCGCCGATCTCGCCGGCCGCCCCGCCGTAGCCGCGGTGCAGCCTGCCGTTGATGAGGGAGCCGGCGCCGGGGCTGAGGCCTGCCATGACGAAGACGACGTCACCGGCGCCGACCGCCGCGCCCTGCCAGTGTTCGGCGATGGCGGCGAGGTTGGCGTCGTTCTCGATCAGGACGGGGCAGCGGAAGGAGCGCCGAAGCCGGGCGCCGAGGTCGAGGCCGGTCCAGCCGGGCATGGCGGTGCCGAGTTGGATGGTGCCGTCGCGGTCGACGATGCCGGGGGTGCCGATGCCGACGGCCCAGAGGTTGTCGCGGGAGATGCCGGCCTTGCGCAGGACCTCGGCGACGGCGGTGCGGACGGCGGCGAGCCGGTCCTCGGCGTCCAGGGTCTCGTCGACCGGCTTGAAGTGACTGCCCACCACCTCGCCGGTGAGGTCGGCGAGGATGACGTGGATGTCGTGCACGCCGACCTCGATGCCGAGGATGTGTCCGGCCTCGGCGCGGAAGCGGAACCAGCGGGCCGGTCGGCCGCGCCGGCCGGTGCCGGGCTGGCCGTCCTCCTTGGGCTGGTCGACCTCGGCGACCAGCCCGGTTTCGACCAGACCCTCGATGACGCCCTCGACGGTCGGGCGGGAGAGCCCGGTCTCGCCGACGAGCTGGGTGAGGGTCACGGAGTGGCCGGTCCGCAGCGCCCGAAGCGTGACCGCCGCGTTGATCCGCCGCAGCAGCGAGGAGTCTCCTCCGGTGAGCCGATCCGCCAATGCGATGCCCTTCGCCGTTCGCGCGACTGCCCTGGCGCGCGGTGTCGAGTGCGCGGTGCCCACCGAATGGCCCGCGGGGGTGTGCCACCCCCGGAACGCGGCACGGCGGCGCGGGGCCGCCTGCGCCAGGGCCGGAGGACAAGCGGAGCCTACCCGGGGGTGGGCCCGCTGGGCGAGAATCCTTGCAGCTCATCCAGGCTTCGGTATCGAAATGGTACGCATCGGGTGGTGGTGCACGACCCGGGCTTCACGGCCCGGCCACCGGCCGCCCGCCGCCGGGCCGCCGGGACCGTACCGACCAGCGGGAACGGGCGGAGAACAGCGAGCCGAGGCTCAGCCGGGAGCCGGCCGACAGGGCGCTGAGCACGGAGCCGGCCGCCACGGGGGAGTCGGGCACGGCCCGATGGTAGCGGCGGCTCAGGGCATCCGCGCCGCGAACAGCCGTTGCCCGAGCAGTCCCATCGGGTGCCCGTCCTCGGGCAGCGCGAGGACGGTCGGGCAGCCGGCGGAGGTGAGGGCGGCCCGCCAGCGCTCGGCGGGGAGCGCCGGGAAGGCGGGGAAGCCGGGGGCAGCGGGGGACACCGGGAAGGCGGGACCGGCAGGGTGGACGGCGGAGACCGGGAAGGCGGGACCGGCAGGGTGGACAGGGGCGGCAGGGTGGACAGGGGAGGCGGGGAAGGTTGGGGAGTCGGTGCGGGCCTCGGCGTCCCCCGTGATCAGCAGGTCGAGCTGTTCGCCGGTGGGCGCGAGCAGCAGCAGCTGCCCACCGGGCGCGAGCTGGTCGACCAGCTCCGGGACGACGGTGTTCGGGTGGCCGGTCACGGTGGCGACGACGAGGTCGTAGCGGCCGCCGTCGGGCAGCTGGTGGTGGTCGGCGCCGGGGCGGGGCCGGGTGGCGAGGGCCCGGGCGACGGTGGAGTCGGCGTCGTCCTGGCCGAGTTCGAGGATGCGCAGCGGCTGCGGCCCGTCGTGGGTCTCGGCGATGCCGCGGACCAGCGCGCCGAGGGCGGCGCCGAGGTAGCCGCGGGCGGCCGTCCAGCGGATCGGGGCGGCGGCCGGGCGGGGTGCCTCCTCGCCGGTGATCAGCCGGGGCAGCCGTAGTGCGCCGCGCCGGATCCGGTCCAGGGCGGCGACCGGGCCGAGTCCGTCGTTCCAGGCCTCGACGGCGGGCCGCCAGGCCTCCCGGACCTCGGCCGCGGTGAGTTCGGGTCGGCCGTAGTGGACGTCGCCGTGCCGGGTGATCAGGCCGTGCCGGGTGAGGGCGTCGAGCCAGCGGCCGACCCGGGGCCGCTGGGCGGGGGTGACGAGGGCTGCGGCGAGGATCTCGGCCTCGGTGTGTCCGCGCCCGGGGTCGGTGAGGACTCCGCTCTGTTGGAGGGTCAGCAGCAGCGCGGACAGTACGGCGTGGTCGAGGTGGGTGCCGAAGGCCTGGACCTGTTCGGCGGTGACGCCTATGGCGTGCTTCCAGGCGATGGCGTCGGCGGCGTCGGCGGCGGTGCGCAGTCGCCGGTCGGCGGCTTCGGCGTGGCTGTGCGGGGCGCGGACGTGGGCGAGGACGGCGCCGAGCGCGTCGACGGCGGCGTACACGTCGTCCTGTCGGGGTTCGGGGCCGACGTGCAGGACGAGCCGCAGGGCGCCGAGGTCGTGGTCGGCCAGGTCGGGGTGGCGGCTGAGGCGCCACAGCAGGGTGGAGGGCAGGCTGAGGTGGGTGGCGGCGCTGGCGGCGAGGTCGACGAGCTGCCGCTCGGGGTCCTGCCGGGGGTCGCCGCAGTGGACGGTGCCGCCGGCGAGCAGGGTGGCGAGGGCGAGTTCGACGGCGAGGTCGGTGGCGGGGTGGAGCACGGTGTGCCGGATGGGCGGCGGGCCGAGGACGCCCGCCCAGTGCCGCAGCCGCTGTTCGGCGGTGCGGGCGGCGGAGGGCGGCAGCGCGGCGTGGGCGGCGACGCGCTGGGCGAGGGCCCGGGGCAGGCCGCCCGGCGGGGAGACGCCAAGCAGCAGGCCGATGCCGCTGATTGCGCGCCCGTCGGCGACGACGGCGGGTCGGTCGCCGAGTTCGCGCAGCGCGCTGACCAGGGCTGGAGTCGTGGGCACGGTGATCACTCCGGGGTGCGGGGGAGAAGCCGCACTACTGAACCACGTGGTCGGGCCGGGTGATGCCGTGCACGGGTCAAACTTCTGTAATGATTTTCATATCGGACAGCCAAGGTGGGTGTCCGATCTCCACCCGAAGTGGTCGGAACTTCGCATTCCGGATCCGGTGTGCGACCCCTTGACAGCCGGTACGGGCGCTGGGTTACTTGGCGTGGAGGTCGCCCTGACCGAACGATCGGTCGGCGCACCCGTCCCGGCCGACCTGCGGAGGAGCGACGATGACCGGCAGCGCACCCGCCCCGCGCCCGTACGGCGAAGAGCCCGTCTACGGCGAAGAGCCCGTCCACGGTGAAGAGCCCGTCCACGGTGAAGAGCCCGCCTGCGGCGAAGTACCCGCCCGGCGCCTGGGTGAGCCGATCCCGCCCGCGCTGCTGGACGCCGGCGAGCGGATGGGCGTCGACGAGCTGCGCGCCCACCAGCTCACCCGCCTCCGGGCCACCCTGCGTCACGCGTACGACAACGTCGAGCTGTACCGCCGCAAGTTCGACGCGGCCGGCGTCGGCCCCGAGGACTGTCGCACCCTGGCCGACCTCGCCCGCTTCCCCTTCACCACCAAGGCCGACCTGCGTGAGGGCTACCCGTTCGGCATGTTCGCCGTCCCGATGGAGCGGGTCCGCCGGCTCCACGCCTCCAGCGGCACCACCGGGCGCCCGACCGTCGTCGGCTACACCGAGCACGACCTGTCGATGTGGGCCGACGTGGTCGCCCGGTCGATCCGCGCGGCTGGCGGCAGGCCCGGGCACAAGGTGCACATCGCGTACGGCTACGGGCTGTTCACCGGCGGCCTGGGCGCGCACTACGGCGCCGAGCGGGCCGGTTGCACCGTCATCCCGGCCTCCGGCGGCATGACGGCCCGGCAGGTGCAGCTGATCCAGGACTTCCGTCCCGAGATCATCATGGTCACCCCCTCCTACCTGCTCACCCTGCTCGACGAGTTCGAGAAGCAGGGCGTCGACCCGCGCAGCACCTCGCTGCGCATCGGCATCTTCGGTGCCGAGCCGTGGACGGAGGAGATGCGGCGCGAGATCGAGGACCGGCTCGACCTGCACGCCGTCGACATCTACGGCCTCTCCGAGGTGGTCGGCCCCGGCGTCGCGCAGGAGTGCGTGGAGACCAAGGACGGGCTGCACATCTGGGAGGACCACTTCTACCCGGAGATCGTGGACCCGTTCACCGACCAGGTGCTGCCCGACGGCGCGAGCGGCGAACTGGTCTTCACCTCGCTCACCAAGGAAGCGCTGCCGGTCATCCGCTACCGCACCCGCGACCTCAGCCGGCTGCTGCCCGGCACCGCGCGCCCGGCCTTCCGACGGATGGAGAAGGTCACCGGGCGCAGCGACGACATGATCATCCTGCGTGGGGTGAACGTCTTCCCGACCCAGATCGAGGAGGTCCTGCTGCGGACCCCGGGCGTCGCGCCGCACTTCCAGCTGAGGCTCACCCGGCAGGGGCGGCTGGACCGCATGACCGTCCGGGTCGAGGCGCGGCCGGACGCCCCGGCCGAGCAGCGGGCGGCGGCGCGGGAGGCGATCGTCCGGGGGGTCAAGGATGGGGTGGGCGTCACGGTCGCGGTCGAGGTGGTGGAGCCGTACGCGCTGGAGCGTTCGGTCGGGAAGATCCGGCGGGTGGTCGACGAACGGGGGTGAGGCCGACGGGGGCCCGCAGCCCTGGGGCCTGCCGGAGGCGTAGGGCTGTCCGGGGGGGGGATGCCCTACGCCTCCGGCGTCTATCGCCGTCCCGCCGTCCCGCCGGCCCCCGGCCGCTGCCTGCCGTCCCGCCGTCCCGCTGGCCCCCGGCCGCTGCCTGCCGTCCCGCCGTCCCGCTGGCCCCCGGCCGCTGCCTGCCGTCCCGCCAGCCTCCGCCTCGCGGGCGCCTTTTGACGGACGCCTTTTGACGGACACCCGCCGACGGAAGCTTGAGACCCATTCGGCGCACCGGGATCGTGGTCGCGGCCGAAGGTTCCCAGACTCGAACGAAAGAGGGGTGGACCCAACCAATCGGAAAGGCATCCTCATGAGCATCGGGCTGCGCCGCGTCCTCGCGGTGACCGCAGCGATTTCCCTCGGCCTGGGCGCGGCGTCCTGCGACAGCGCGTTGCAGTCGTCCAGCGGCGGCTCCGGCGGCGGCCCGGCGCCCCTCCCAGCTGCGGCCGGGAGGGGAGCCGGGCGGATAGCCCTGCTGCTGCCGGAGGCCACGACGACCCGCTACGAGCAGTTCGACCGGCCGCTGATCGAGAAGAAGATCAAGGAGCTGGCGCCGGACGCGCAGATCGACTACTACAACGCCGGCCAGGACACCGCCGTCCAGCAGACCCAGATCGACGCCGCCGTGAAGAAGGGCGCCAAGGTGCTGATCCTGGACGCGGTGGACGCCAAGTCGATCCAGGCGTCGATCCAGAAGGCGCACGACGCGGGCGTCAAGGTGGTCGCCTACGACCGCCTCGCCCAGGGGCCGGTCGACGCCTACGTGTCCTTCGACAACCGCAAGGTCGTCGAACTGCGGGGCCAGGCCGCGGCGGCGGTGGACGGCACGGCGGACGGCGGCGAGACGATCACGACCAGCGGCTCGCCCGCCGATTCCAACGCTGCCGACCCCAGCGCTGCCGCCCCCAGCGCTGCCGACCCCAGCGCTGCCGATCCCAACGCGGTCGACCCCAACGCTGCCGCCCCCAGCGCGTCCGATTCCGAGGCGTCCGGCCTGAGTGTCCCGCTGACCGGCCAGGACTTCCAACTCGACGGCGTGCGAAGGATCCTGGCGGGCACCCAGGCCATGTCGGTCTACAAGCCCTTCAAGTCGGAGGCCGACGTGGCCGCGCAACTGGCCGTCGACCTGGCCTACGGCCAGGAATTCGGTGGCGCCCTCGTGCCGACCACGGTGACCAGCGGCAGCAGCGACAAGGTGCCGGCCGGCCTGATCGCCCCGGTCGCGCTCACCAAGGACAACATCAAGGCCACCGTGGTCGCCGACGGCCTCTTCACCGTCGCCCAGATCTGCACGCCGGACTACGCCGCCGCCTGTTCCGCGGCCGGCCTCCAGTAGCTGCGGCGGGCGTGAGCACCCCCGCGCGGGCCCTATGCTGCGGAGATGCCGAGTGAGCTGCGCACTCTCAAGCCGGAGACCGATCAGCCGGAGACCGATCAGCCGGATCCCCACCAGTCGGAGGCCGATCAGTCGGAGGCCGACCTCGCCTTCATCCGGCGCGAGACCGAGCTGAAGCCCGTCCCGTTCGTCCCCGAGGTCGGCCTGCACATGGCCGAGGACGCGATCACCCTGTGGGAGACCACCGAGCGGGCGCGGGGGGAGGTCGGACTGCCGCCGCCGTTCTGGGCGTTCGCCTGGGCGGGCGGGGTGGCCGTCGCCCGCCACGTGCTGGACCACCCCGAGCTGGTGGCCGGGCGGGCGGTGCTCGACGTGGCCGCCGGGGGCGGGGTGGTCGCCGTCGCGGCCGCGCTGAGCGGCGCCGCGTCCGTGCGCGCCGCCGAGATCGACGCCTACGCGGTGGCCGCCATCGGCCTCAACGCCGAGGCCAACGGCGTGCGCGTGGAGGCCGCCCTGGTGGACCTGGTGGACGGCGACGGCGCCCCGGCCGACGTGGTGCTCGCCGGCGACGTCTTCTACGAACGGGCCATGGCCGCCCGCTTCCTGCCCTTCCTGGAACGGGCCGCCGCGCGCGGCGCCACCGTCATCGTCGGCGACCCCGGCCGGGCCTACCTGCCCCGGGAGCGGTTCACCGCGCTCGCCGCCTACCAGGTGCCGGTCGTCGCCGACCTGGAGGACACCGCCGTCAAGACCACCACGGTGTGGCGGCTGGGCTGACGGCCCGTCCGTCCACGCTGCGGAATTCCCGGCCGCCGGGCGGAACCGCCTGCTAGACAGGCCGCCATGACCGACGAGACCGCCCCGTGCGCCGCTGCCCCCGACGAGATCGCCCTGCGCACCGCCACCCCTGACGACATCCCCGCCCTCCTCGCCCTCTGGGCCCGGGCGGCGAAGGGCGCCAGTATCACGGACGACGCCCCAGGTGTGGCCGCGCTGCTCGCGCGGGACCCGGAGTGCCTGATCGTCGCCACCCCGGCGGGCGACCCGGCCGCCGTCCTCGGCACCGTGATCGCCGGCTGGGACGGCTGGCGCTGCCACCTCTACCGGCTCGCCGTCGACCCCGACCACCGCCGCCGGGGCATCGGCGCCGCCCTGCTCGCCGCCGCCGAGGAGCGCTTCGCCGCGCTCGGCGGCCGACGCGCGGACGCCATGGTGCTGGACGACAACGCCCTCGGCCACCGCACCTGGGAGGCCGCCGGTTACCGCCCCGAGCCGCAGTGGAGCCGCTGGGTCAAGCCGCTGACCGCCTGATCCCGCCCCCGTCCGTGGACGCCGTCCAGCGGGTGGGGACGGCGCTGGGGAAGCTGAAGTAGCCGCAGCCCGCCGGGACCTGCCCTGGCGGCGGGAGGAGGGCGCGCGACGGTCGATACCGTGGGACGTATGCGAATGCCGAGGCGGTGGTTCCGTCGGCCGGACTTCGACGATGAGGCCTTCGAGGACGGGCTCCAGCGGTCGCTGGAGCGGTTCCACGGCGATCTGCTGAACTACCCCGCCGACGGGCCCTGGGACGAAGTCGCCTACTGGGACCCGCTGTCGGCCGTCCGGCTCTCCGGCGGCGGGGTCGGTGACGGGCGCTGGGAGGACCGGAGCCGGCTGGGCGTGCCCGGACCGTTCTACGCCGGGATGACGGACACCGGCCTCAACGGGCCGTTCTACCTGCCCGCGCACGTCCTCTCCGGCGAGGAGCACTGCGAGTTCGTCTACCGCCAGCCGGGCGGACTCCGGGAGTTGGCGGCCCTCGTCGGGGTCGCCCAGATGGAGCCGATCGGCGGCTTCAACTGCGACGGCGACGACTACTGGACGCCGGAGACCGTCCGGCGTGGTGGCACGGGCGGGACGCCGTCCGGGAGTGGATCGCCGCCGAACTGGCCGACACCGACGGGCGCAACGACCCCGAGGCGTTGCGCGGGTACGCGGCGTACCTGGACGACGGGTTGGAGGACTACCTGCGGGGCTACGTCTTCTGGTTGACCGAGGGGCGCGAGCCGGGGCTCGACGAACCGCTGCCGACACTCTGACGCCTCACGCTCTGCACGCGGCACCGCGACGTGCGGCACCCGGGCGTTCCCGGGTGCCGCAGCTGTCGTTCCGGGGCTCAGCCGCGCAGTTCGGCGAGCCAGGCCTCGACCTCGGTGGAGGTGCGGGGGAGGCCGGCCGACAGGTTCTCGTTGCCGTCCTCCGTGACCAGGATGTCGTCCTCGATCCGGACGCCGGTGCCGCGGTACTCCTCGGGCACCGTCAGGTCGTTCTGCTGGAAGTAGATGCCCGGCTCGACGGTGAGCACCATGCCCGGCTTCAGCGGGCCGTCGACGTGCTCCTCGGTGCGCGAGTGGGCGCAGTCGTGGACGTCGAGGCCGAGCATGTGGCCGGTGCCGGCCAGGGTGAAGCGGCGGTGCAGGCCCAGCTCGTACACCTTGTCGGCGGTGAGGTCGCCGAACAGGCCCCAGGAGGTGAGGTGTTCGGCCAGCTCGCGCTGGGCGGCGTGGTGGAAGTCGCGGAAGTCGGCGCCGGGCTTCACCGCGGCGATGCCGGCTTCCTGTGCCGCGAACACCGCGTCGTAGACCTTGCGTTGCAGGTCGGTGAAGCGGCCGCTGACCGGGAGGGTGCGGGTGACGTCGGCGGTGTACAGGCGGTTGGTCTCCACGCCGGCGTCGAGCAGCAGGAGGTCGCCGGGCTTGGCGTGGCCGTTGTTGCGCACCCAGTGCAGGGTGGTGGCGTGCGGACCGGCAGCGGCGATGGTGCCGTAGCCGATGTCGTTGCCCTCGATCCGGGCCCGGACGAAGAAGGTGCCCTCGATCAGCCGCTCGGGGGTCTCGGTGTCGGTGCCGAGGATGCGCACCACGTCCTCGAAGCCGCGGGCGGTGGCCTCGCAGGCGAAGCGCAGCTCGGCGATCTCGAACTCGTCCTTGACCAGGCGCAGTCCGGACAGGAAGACCTCGAACTCCGCGTCCCGCTCGGCGACGGCCAGGCCCTGGAGGGACTGCTCCACGCCCGCGTCGTGGCGGCGCAGCACGCGCACCGGGCCGGTGGCCGCGCGCAGATCGGCGTGGACGGTGCGGACGTCCCGGCAGGGCAGGCCGAGCAGCTGCTCGTTCTCGGTCAGGCTGTTGCGGCGGCCGTCCCACAGCTCGCCGTGGTTGTCCAGCCAGAACTCGCCGTTGTCGGTCCGGGAACGGTCGCGCAGGTAGACGGTGGCCCGGTGGCCGGTGTCGCCGGTCGGTTCCAGGACCAGCACGGCGTCCTGGGACTGGTCGCCGGTCAGGTAGACGTAGTCGGAGGACGGGCGGAACGGGTAGTCGGTGTCGTTGGCCCGCACCTTCGGGTTGCCGGACGGGATCACCAGCAGCTCGCCGGGGAAGGCCGCGGACAGCTCGGCGCGGCGGCGGGCCGTGTGCGCGGCCTGCGGGATCGGCTCCAGGGCGCTGCGCTCGGTGTCGGCCCAGCCCTGCTTCATGTGCTCGGCGAGCTCGTCCGTGACGCCGCGGGTGAGGCCGTTCTTCCGGTACTTGATGGTCTCGGCGGGTTCGGTCACAGCAGACTCTCCAGGTGAGGGTGGTGGATGCGAGGTGCTTCGCTACGCTGACCTGCCCGGTACGTAACAAGCGTTATGTACGGTATATCGTGCAGAGTTCGAAGAGAAGGGGTAGACGCCTCGCGGAACCGGCCGACCTGCCTGGCGGCCAGGCCTTCCACCTGCGCAACGACAACGCCACCCGGCGGCCTGGATCAAGTACACCACCCCGACCGGACCCGGCTGGTAGGACGTCATCGAGCGGCTGGTCGTCGTCCTCCGCAGGGGAATGCGACCGTAATCGCCTCCGGCGCCATCGCCATCGGGAGTTTCGCGCTCGCGGGTGTGGTTTTCCTCGCGATTCCTGAGCGTGTTCCCACCGCGGCGAGTGCCTTGGTGTTCGTCCTTATCCTCTTCGCCTCCTCGACGGGTGGATTCGCGCTCGCCGCAGGCTGGATGAGGGTGCAGACATGACGGCGCGGGCTTCGAGAGGTCTCGAAGCCCGCGCCGAGGTTCCGGTGTCAGGCGCCGTTGAGGGCGTAGGTGCGGAAGGTGGCCAGCAGGGGGAGGACCTCGGTCTGGCTCGGGTCCTCGGTCACGGCGCGCATGGAGTCGATCACCGCGCGGGCGATGGCCTTGGTCACCGCCAGGTCGTCCGGGGGCGCGAGGGCGCCCCAGGTCTTCAGGGCCTGGGTGAGCAGGGCGCTCATCCGGGCGCCGATGTTGGAGCTCACCGCGTCGGAGAGTTCGGCGATCTCCTCGTCGCTCATGGTGGACCGCAGGCCGAAGGCCAGGGCCATCAGGGTGTCCATCGCGTGCTCGCCGTACGCGGCGACCAGCGCCGGGAGCGACCGCTCGTCCGCACCGCCCGCGGCGAGGGCGGACAGCGCCTCGTCGTCGTCCTTCCACGCAGCCTCCAGGGCGGCCAGGGCCCGAAGAGACTCGTCTACCGTCATCCCGTCTGTCATGGGAGGAACGGTATTGAGCCCGTAGCGTCCGAACCCAGGGTTCGGGCGCCGGAATCACCCCTTCGAGCGAAGCGGGGCCTGTTCGGGCCGATGGGTGTGCGCGAAGTGCTTCGCGTCCCAGCTGCCGCCCAGCTCCGGGGCCAGCGAGGCGAGCGCGAGGGCGGCGAAGTCCGCGGCGGCTGCGGCGCGTTCCGGCAGGGCGCCGAGCAGCGGGGCGCCGGCCGAGCGCGGCAGGTCGGCGAGGTTGCACCGTTCGGCGAGCCCGGGGGAGGAGGGCCAGGAGCCGACGACCACGCCCGCGAGGGGGAGTTGACGCAAAGTCAGGGCCTCCGCCGAGAGCGCGACGATGTTCAGCGTGCCCAGCCCGGCGGAGGCGACGAGCAGGACCTCGGCCGGCAACCCGGCGTCCAGGACGGCCCGGGCCTGGTCGGCGAGGGTGCGGCCCTCGTCGTCGTAGCGGACGAGCAGCCCGCCCGCGCCCTCGACCAGGACCAGGTCGTGCGCGGCGGCCAGTTCGGCGACGGCGGTGGCCACCTCGGCGGGGGAGAGGAAGGGCATCCCGGCCCGCCGGGCGGCGGTGTCGGGCGCCAGCGGCTCCGGGTAGCGGACGAGTTCACGGATCGTCAGATCGCCTGCCAAGCGCCGGACTTCGGCCGCGTCCCCGGGCTCGCCCGGCGCGACGCCGGTCTGCCCGGGCTTGAGCACGGCGACCTTCTGCCCGCCGCGCAGCGCCGCCGAGGCGAGGGCTGCGGTGGCGACGGTCTTGCCGACGTCCGTGTTGGTGCCCGTCACGAACAGGATGCGGGCGCTCATCCGGCCACCGCCGCAGCGGTCACGGCGGCGGCGATGCGTGCCACGTCCTCGTCCTCCGTCACGTAGGGGGGCATGGTGTAGATCAGGTCCCGGAAGGGCCGCAGCCAGACGCCGGCCCGGGCGGCCGCCTCGGTGGCCGCCGGGACGTTCACCGGGTGGTCCAACTGGACGACGCCGATGGCGCCCTGGACCCGGACGTCCCGGACGCCCGGGAGGCCGGCGGCGGCCGCGAGCCCGTCGGCCAGCCCGGCCTCGATGCGCTTGACCCCGACCGTCCAGTCCTGGCCCAGCAGCAGCTCCAGCGAGGCGTTGGCGGCCGCGCAGGCCAGCGGGTTGCCCATGAAGGTCGGCCCGTGCGCGAGCACCGGCATCTCGCCGCGGCTGATGCCGTCGGCGATCTCGCCGGTGCACAGCGCGGCGGCGAGGGTCAGGTAGCCGCCGGTGAGCGCCTTGCCCAGGCACATCACGTCCGGCGAGACGCCCGCGTGGTCGGCGGCGAACAGCGCGCCGCTGCGGCCGAATCCGGTGGCGATCTCGTCGAAGACGAGCAGCACCCCGTACCGGTCGCAGAGTTCGCGCAGCATCCGCAGGTAGGCGGGGGAGTGGAACTGCATCCCGCCGGCGCCCTGCACCACCGGTTCGACGATGACGGCGGCCAGCTCGTCGGCGTGCCGGGCCATCAACTCCTCGAACTCGGCCGCGTACCCGGCGTCGAGCGGGGCGTCGAACCCGGCCGGCGGCTGCGGGGCGAACAGTTGCCCGGGCAGCACCCCGCCCCACAGGTGGTGCATGCCGCCGTCCGGATCGCAGACGGACATCGGGTGGAAGGTGTCGCCGTGGTACCCGCCGCGCCAGGTCAGCAGCCGGCGCTTGGCCGGGCGGCCGGTGGACTGCCAGTACTGGAGGCACATCTTCATCGCGACCTCGACGGCCACCGAGCCCGAGTCGGCGAGGAAGACGTGTTGCAGCGGCTCGGGCGTGATCTCGACCAGCGTCGCCGCCAGCCGGACGGCGGGCTCGTGGGTGAGCCCGCCGAACATGACGTGGCTCATCCGCCCCAGCTGCTCGCGCACGGCCTCGTCCAGCACCGGGTGCCGGTAGCCGTGGATGGCCGCCCACCAGGACGACATCCCGTCGACGAGCTCGCGCCGCCCGCCCGCGACGGGCTCGGCGAGGCGCAGCCGGACCCCCGAGGCGGATTCGACCACGTACGGGGTGGCGGTGCCGGGCATCGGCCCGTACGGGTGCCAGACGTGGGCGCGGTCGAGGGCGAGCAGCGTGTCCGCGGACAGCTGGGGCATGATGCGTCAGTCTCCAGAACTATCAGGCATTGGGCGCGAGTTCGGTGCCGGCGCCGCGCAGCCGGACCTTGACGAGGTCGCTGCGCAGCTCCCCGTCCGAGGCGTCGGTGTCCTCCGCGGCCGACGCAGGGGTGTCCTCCGAGGCCGGGGCGTGCGCGTGCCCGCCGCACGGGCCGCAGCCGCCGCCGCTGCCGCAGGCCGACGCGGCGGAGGAGGCCGCCGCGACGTCCGCGCGGTGGCGGGGCAGGGTGGCCTCGCCGGCGCCCTCGACCTCGAACCCGGCGTCCTTGATCATGTCGAGGTCGGTCTGCCCGGCCTGGCCTTCGCTGGTCAGGTAGTCACCGAGGAAGATGGAGTTGGCGAGGTGCAGGCCGAGCGGCTGCATCGAGCGCAGGTGCACCTCGCGGCCGCCGGCGATCCGCACCTCGGTGTCCGGGTTGACGAAGCGGACCATCGCCAGGATGCGCAGGCAGCGCTGCGGGGTGAGGTTCCATTCCTTGGCGAGCGGCGTGCCCTCGAACGGGATCAGGAAGTTGACCGGGACGGAGTCCGAGCCGAGCTCGCGCAGCGCGAACACCACGTCGACCAGGTCCTCGTCGCTCTCGCCCATGCCGGCGATCAGGCCGGAGCAGGCGGACAGGCCCGCGCCGTGCGCCTTCTTCACGGTGTCCACCCGGTCCGCGTAGGTGTGGGTGGTGGTGATGTCGCCGTAGGTCTTCTCGGAGGTGTTGAGGTTGTGGTTGTAGGCGTCGGCGCCGGCCGCCTTCAGCCGCTCCGCCTGGTTGTCGGAGAGCAGGCCGAGGCAGACGCAGATCTCGACCTCGGGGTCGGCCTCCTGGATGGCGGCCATGGTGTCGGTGACCCGGTCGATGTCACGGTCCGTCGGGCCGCGGCCGCTGGCGACCAGGCACACGCGCTTGGCGCCGCCGGCCACCCCGGCCCGGGCCGCCTCGGCGGCCTGGTCGGGCTTGAGCCAGGTGTACTTGAGGATCTCGGCCTTGGAGCCCAGCCGCTGCGAGCAGTAGTTGCAGTCCTCCGGGCAGAGCCCGCTCTTGAGGTTCACCAGGTAGTTGAGCTTCACGCGCCGGCCGAACCACCTCCGGCGGACCTTGCCGGCCGCGGCGACGACGTCCAGCAGCTCGTCGTCGGTGGTGGCGAGGACGGCCAGCGCCTCCTCGCGGGTCGGGACTTCGCCGCGCAGGCCCTTGGCGGTGAGGGTATCGAGCAGATCCATGGGGCCGATCCTGCCTGGTGGCGCTTGAATGGCGCCAGAGGAAACCCGCCAGAAGATCGGCGGAAGGATGTGCCACTTGCCACAGTGTCGAAGCTCACGGTGTCGCCGCTGGTCACGAGCTTGACGCCGGTACGAATCGGAGGTTACCGGCCGGTAGGCGGTGGTCGCGGCGAAGGGCCGGGGAGGCCGGCGCAGGGCGGTCGCCGGTACGCGTGCCGGACGGTCGCGGACGCCCGCGCGCGGCGGTGACCGGCAACCGCCCACCCAGTGATCCACGCCACCCGACGGTTGCTTAGAATCTGCGCCATGACCACGCAGGGGGAGCGCACCCCGACTCCGGGAGAGGGCCAGAACGGCCAGGCAGTGCGGCGGACCGGCGGGGCCCCCGCCGGCGCGGGCACGGACCTGATCGGTAGTCGGGGCGGCGGCAGGGGCAGGCGGTTGACGGCCCGCCGGGCGGTGGGCTGGGTCGTCGTGGTGGGAGTGGTGGCCGCCGGCGGATGGATCATCACCCGCCCGATGCCCGGCGACTACATACCCGGGCTCGGCCCGTCCACCAAGGATGCGGCCAGGACGCCCCCGGTGGTCGGCACCCCGCCGCCGCGCACCGACCCCGAGGGGCTCAACGCGGACACCTTCTTCCCGCCTCAGCGCCCGGTCGAGGTCGGCGCCTACAAGGCCCGGCGCAACGGCATCCGGCAGGGCGGCAACTGCACCGAGGTGCTGCAGGACCGCACCCAGGAACTGCTCAAGGACACCGGCTGCCAGGCCTACCTGACCGTCAGCTTCACCGGCCAGGACCGCCCGGTGCTCAGCAGCGTCACCGTCCTGCGCTTCGGCGACCAGGCCGCCGCCACCCGGGCCGCCGACACCCTGCGCGGCAAGCCCGGCGCGCTCGCCTTCATCCTTCCGGACACCAACGCCGCCCCCGCGCCGTCGTCCGGCGGGCCCAAGTCGGCGGAGCCGCGGGTCGAGGCGGTCGGGCACTACGTGACGGTGGCGAGCTCCCGGCTCAGCGAGGCCCGCACGCCCGGCCCCGGCACCGCGTCCACCCCGGCCGCGACATCGTCGGGCCCGGCGCTCACCACCGAGCAGACCCTGGAGGAGGCGACCCGCGCGCTCTCCTACGCGGCGGGCGCGCCGTTCGTCTGGATGTGACGCCGCGCCGGCCCCCCCGCTCCGGGGGGCCGGCGACTCCGAAAGCGGGGGTCGACGGTTCGTCAGCCGCCCAGCCGGTCCACCGCGGTGACCCGCAGCACCGCCCGGCCCTCCTCGTCCGAACCGTACAGGTCGACCTCGGCGCTGATGCCCCAGTCGTGGTCGCCCTCCGGGTCGTCGAAGATCTGCCGGACCTTCCAGGCGGAGTCCTCCTCCTCGATGATCAGCATCTTGGGGCCGCGCGCGTTCGGGCCGGTGCCGAGGTCGTCGTACTCCTCCCAGTACCCGTCCATGGCGTCCGCCCAGCGGTCCGCGTCCCAGCCGTACGAGCCGTCCAGCTCGGCGAGCTCCTCGTAGTGCTCCAGGGCGCACAGCTCGACCCGGCGGAACAGCTCGTTGCGCACCAGCACCCGGAACGCCCGCGCGTTCGCCGTCACCGGCGCCGGCTTGTCGTCCAGCGTCACCTCGGGGGCCTGCGGGTCCGTCGGGTTGGCCAGCTGCTCCCACTCGTCCAGCAGGCTGGAGTCGACCTGGCGGACCAGCTCGCCGAGCCAGGCGATGACGTCCTTCAGGTCGTCGGTCTTCACGTCCTCGGGGACGGTCTGCTCCAGCGCCTTGTACGCGCTCGCCAGGTAGCGCAGCACGATGCCCTCGGTGCGCGCCAGTTCGTAGAAGCCGACGTAGTCCGAGAAGGTCATCGCCCGCTCGTACAGGTCGCGGACCACCGACTTCGGCCTCAGCTCGTGGTCGCCGATCCACGGGTGCGCCCGGCGGTACACCTCGTACGCGTGGGTGAGCAGCTCCTCCAGCGGCTTCGGGTAGGTGATCTCCTGGAGCCGCTCCATCCGCTCCTCGTACTCGATCCCGTCGCGCTTCATCTCGCCGACGGCCTCGCCGCGCGCCTTGTTCTGCTGCGCGGCGAGGATCTGGCGCGGGTCGTCGAGGGTCGCCTCGACCACCGAGATCACGTCCAGCGCGTACGAGGGCGAGGTCGGGTCGAGGAGCTCGAAGGAGGCCAGGGCGAAGGTGGAGAGCGGCTGGTTGAGCGCGAAGTTCTCCTGGAGGTCGAGGGTGAGGCGCACGATCCGGCCCTCGGCGTCCGGCTCCGGCAGCCGCTCGACCACGCCGCCCTGCAGCAGGGAGCGGTAGATCGCGATCGCGGTGCGGATGTGCCGGCGCTGCGCGGCGCGGTCCTCGTGGTTGTCGGTGAGGAGCTTGCGCATCGCCTCGAAGGCGTTGCCGGGGCGGCCGATGACCGACAGCAGCATCGCGTGGCTCACCTTGAACCGGGAGACCAGCGGCTCCGGGTCGGCGCCGATCAGCTTGTCGAAGGTCTCCTCGGTCCAGCCGACGAAGCCCTCCGGCGCCTTCTTGCGCACCACCTTGCGCTTCTTCTTCGGGTCGTCCCCGGCCTTGGCGATCGCCTTGTCGTTCTCGATCACGTGCTCGGGCGCCTGCGCCACCACCTGTCCGACGGTGTCGAACCCGGCCCGGCCGGCCCGGCCTGCGATCTGGTGGAACTCCCGGGCGCGCAGGATCCGCACCCGGTTGCCGTCGTACTTGGACAGCGCCGTGAACAGCACCGTACGGATCGGCACGTTCACCCCGACGCCCAGCGTGTCCGTCCCGCAGATCACCTTCAACAGGCCTGCCTGGGCCAGGCGTTCGACCAGCCGGCGGTACTTCGGCAGCATGCCCGCGTGGTGCACGCCGATGCCGTGGCGCACGAAACGGGACAGGTTGCGGCCGAACTTGGTGGTGAAGCGGAAACCGCCGATCAGGTCGGCGATGGCGTCCTTCTCCGCCTTCGAGCACATGTTGATGCTCATCAGCGACTGCGCCCGGTCCACCGCCTCCTTCTGCGTGAAGTGCACCACGTAGACCGGCGCCTGGCCGGTCTGCAGCAGCTCCTCCAGGGTGTCGTGCATCGTGGTGCGGCGGTACTCGTAGAACAGCGGCACCGGGCGGGTCGTGTTGCGCACCACCGTCGTCGGGCGGCCCGTCCGGCGGGTCAGGTCCTCCTCGAAGCGGCGCACGTCGCCGAGCGTCGCCGACATCAGCAGGAACTGCGCCTGCGGCAGCTCCAGCAGCGGGATCTGCCAGGCCCAGCCGCGGTCCGGCTCCGCGTAGAAGTGGAACTCGTCCATGACCACCTGGCCGACGTCCGCCCGGAGCCCGTCGCGCAGCGCGATCTGCGCCAGCACCTCGGCCGTGCAGCAGATGATCGGCGCGGTCGGGTTCACGCTCGCGTCGCCGGTCATCATGCCGACCTGCTCGGTGCCGAACATCTTGACCAGGTCGAAGAACTTCTCCGACACCAGCGCCTTGATCGGCGCCGTGTAGAACGTCCGCTTCCCCTCCGCCAGCGCCGCGAAGTGCGCCCCGGCCGCCACCAGGCTCTTGCCCGACCCGGTCGGCGTCGCCAGGATGACGTTGTTCCCCGACACCAGCTCGATCAGCGCCTCCTCCTGCGCCGGGTACAGCGTGATCCCGCGCTCCTCCGCCCACGCGGCGAAGGTCTCGTACAGCGCATCGGGC
Source organism: Kitasatospora sp. NPDC091276 (assembly GCF_040684355.1). Classification (NCBI taxonomy): domain Bacteria; kingdom Bacillati; phylum Actinomycetota; class Actinomycetes; order Kitasatosporales; family Streptomycetaceae; genus Kitasatospora; species Kitasatospora sp. NPDC091276. Next base: position 93,282 of record NZ_JBFBFU010000017.1, read on the forward strand.
GTGGCGGGCTTCGGCATCAGATCAAGGAGGGTCACCCGGCTATCTTGCCTGCTCGCCGCCACCCCGGGCAAAGCCCGCCCTCCGCCGGCACCCGCCCCGGGACTGTCCGGATCGCCGCACCGGCGGCCGCGAAGCTGTGCGCGGCCGCACATTGATCGCGGCGGCGGCGCCGTGCCAGAGTGCCGGGCATGGTCCAACCGCTCGCGTCCGCAACGCACACCACCGACCTCGCCCCGGCGGCCGTCTTCGACTGGCTCGACGAGGCCGCCGAGCTGCGGGCCGAGGCCGGGCTGACGCGCCGGCTGCGCAGCCGCGCGGCGCAGGACCCGGTGCTCGACCTGGCCGGGAACGACTACCTGGGGCTGACCAGGCACCCGGCGGTGACGCAGGCGGCCGCCGAGGCGGCGCTGCGGTGGGGCGGGGGGTCGACCGGGTCGCGGCTGGTGACCGGGACGACCGCGCTGCACACCGAACTGGAGGAGGAGCTCGCCGCGTTCTGCGGGGTGGAGGCGGCGCTGGTGTTCTCCTCCGGCTACACCGCCAACCTGGCCGCGCTGACCGCGCTCACCGACCCGGACACGCTGATCGTGTCGGACGCCTACAACCACGCCTCGCTGATCGACGGCTGCCGGCTCGCCCGCGCGGACGTCCACCGGGCCCCGCACAGCGACCCGCAGGCCGTCCGGGAGGCGCTGGAGCGCCGGACGCAGCGGCGGGCGCTGGTGGTCAGCGACTCGGTGTTCTCGGTGGACGGCGACGCCGCCCCGCTGGCCGGGCTGTCCGCCGCCGCCCGGGCGCACGGCGCCGCGCTGCTGGTCGACGACGCGCACGGGCTGGGCGTCCTCGGCCCCGGCGGCGCCGGGGCGCTCGCGGCGGCCGGGCTCGCCGGGCAGCCGGACACCGTCGCCACCGTCACGCTCTCCAAGTCGCTCGGCTCGCAGGGCGGCGCCGTGCTCGGGCCGCGCCGGGTGATCCGCCACCTCACCGAGACCGCCCGCACCTTCATCTTCGACACCGGCCTCGCCCCGGCCGCCGTCGCCGCCGCCCTCGCCGCCCTGCGCCTGCTGCGCGCCGAGCCGCACCGCGCCGACCGCACCCGCGAGGTGGCCCGCGGCCTCGCGGCCCGGCTGACCGCCGCCGGGCTCCGGGCCTGCGAGCCGGACGCGGCCGTGGTGTCGGTGCGCGCCCCGGGCGCGGAGGCCGCCGTCGCCTGGGCCGCCGACTGCCGGCGGGCCGGGCTCGCCGTCGGCTGCTTCCGCCCGCCGTCCGTCCCGGACGGGGTGTCCCGGCTGCGGCTCACCGCGCGCGGGGACCTGACGGACGCGCAGCTCGCGGAGGCGGTCCGGATCATCGCCGAGCTGGCGCCGGAGGGCGCCCGGGTCGGCTGACACCTGGGCCGGGAGGGCCGCCCGCCCGGCCGCCCGTGCAACCGTCCGGCCGTCGGTGGCGTCACCCCAGCGGGGGTGAGTCGATGGGGGTGGCGGTGCGGCGGTGGGGGCCGGTGGCGGCCGGGGTGCTGTTGGTGCTGCTGGCCGGATGGCTGGTGGGCGGGCCGGTGCGGCAGTTCGGGCAGGCGGCCGGGCTGGTGGGGGCGCCCGGGACGTTCCGCGCGGAGCGGTGTCTGATCCCGGCGAACGAGGACGGCCCGCCTCCTTCGGACTGCCGGGGCGTGTTCCGCCCGGGCGGCGGCGGCCCGGCGCACGAGCACGCCAGGATGCGGGCGGGCGCGCCGGTCGGCGAGGACGTCTGGGCGGTGTGCGAGGGCGACGAGTGCCACCTGGTGTCGGACGCCGAGGTGGCGCGGACGGTGATGCTGCTGGCGCTGGCCCTGGCACCGGTTGTGGCGGGCGTGCTGCTGACCGGCGTCGGCCTGCGCGCGCGGCGCGTCGGCCGGGGGCTGCTGCTCTCCGGCGCGGTCGTGGGCGTCCTGCTGTTCACCCTGATGGTGCTGGGCGGCGTCTTCTGGTTCGTGCTGGCCATGACGGGGGTGTGAGCCCGGCGAGATCGGCCGGACAGTGCCTACGTCTTGCGGGCCCGGCTGGGCTGCACCCTGGTCGGCTCGCCGGCCGCCTTGGGGTGGTCGGGCGGGTACGGGAGCTCTCCGAGGCCCTCGTCGCGCAGCTGCTTGTCGTACAGCTCCAGCAGGCCGTCCAGGCGGTACGCCCGATCGTCCATCTCGGCGTTCAGGTCGCCGAGTTCGGCGAAGCGGGCGGGGACGGTGCGCAGGTCGAAGTCCTCGGGGGAGGCGTCGTCGAGCTCCTCCCAGCGCAGCGGGGTCGAGGCGGTGGCGCGCGGGCGGGCGCGCAGGGAGTAGGCGGAGGCGATGGTGCGGTCGCGGGCCATCTGGTTGTAGTCGACGAAGATCCGCTCGCCGCGCTCCTCCTTCCACCAGACGGTGGTGACCTGCCCGGGCATCCGCTGCTCCAGCACCCGGCCGAGGGCGATCACCGCGTGCCGTCCGTCGGTGAAGGTCCACTCGGGCACCAGCGGCACGTACACGTGCAGGCCGCGCCCGCCGGAGGACTTGGGCCAACCGCGCAGCCCGTACTCCTCCAGCAGGGCGCGCAGTTCGTGAGCGGCGCGGACGGCGTCGTGGAAGTCGGTGCCGGGCTGCGGGTCGAGGTCGATGCGCAGCTCGTCGACGTGCTCGGTGTCGGAGCGGCGGACCGGCCAGGGGTGGAAGGTGAGGCAGCCCAGGTTGGCGGCCCACAGCACGGTGGCCGGCTCGGTGGGGCAGATCTCGTCGGCGGAGCGGCCGCTGGGGAAGTGGATCCGGGCGGTGGGCAGCCAGTCCGGCAGGCCCTTGGGGGCGCGTTTCTGGTAGAAGAACTCGCCGTCCACGCCGTCCGGGAAGCGCTGCAGGGTGGTGGGCCGGTCGCGCAGTCCGCGCAGCACCCCGTCGGCGACGGCCAGGTAGTACCGCGCGACGTCCAGCTTGGTGAAGCCGCGCTCGGGGTAGTACACCTTGTCCGGGTTCGACAGCCGGACGCTGCGCCCGGCGACATCCAGTTCCACGGCTGAGCCCATGCCCCTCACGCTAAGGGCGCCGTGCCCCGCGCGCGTCTTTTCGCCGTGGGCCCTTTCCGCGGTGCGCCCTCTTCGCCCTGCGCCCTCTCGTCGCGCGCCTTCCGGCCGTGCGCGCGAGGATCGGAGCCATGGACCTGCCCGTGATGCCGCCGGTGGCGCCGATGCTCGCCAAGTCGGTGGCGAAGATCCCGCCGGGGATGCAGTACGAGGCCAAGTGGGACGGCTTCCGGACGATCGTGTTCCGCGACGGCGACGAGGTGGAGCTCGGCAGCCGCACCGGCAAACCGCTGACCAGGTACTTCCCCGAGCTGGTCGCCGCGCTGCGGCGGGAGCTGCCACCGCGCTGCGTGCTGGACGGCGAGGTGGTGATCGCCCGGGACGGCCGGCTGCGGTTCGAGGAACTGCTGGAGCGCATCCACCCGGCGGCGAGCCGGGTGCGGCTGCTGGCGGAGCGGACGCCCGCCTCCTTCATCGCCTTCGACCTGCTCGCGCTCGGTGACGTCGCGCTGCTGGACGAGCCGCTGTCGGTGCGCCGCGCGGCCCTGGAGACGGCGCTCGGCGCCGCCCGCGACCCGGTGTTCACCGCCCCCGCCTCCACCGACCGGGACGTGGCGCAGACCTGGTTCGCCGAGTACGAGGGCGCCGGGCTGGACGGCGTGGTCGCCAAGCCGCTGGACCAGCCGTACCGGCCGGGCGAGCGGACCATGTTCAAGATCAAGCACGAGCGCACCGCCGACTGCGTGGTGGCCGGCTACCGCGAGCACAAGAGCGGCCCGGTGGTCGGCTCGCTGCTGCTGGGCATCAACGACGCCGAGGGCCGGCTCCAGCACGTCGGCGTCTGCGCCGCGTTCTCGATGGCCCGCCGCCGCGAACTCGCCGAGGAACTGGCCCCGTTGCGGATGACCGACCTCTCCCGCCACCCGTGGGGCGGCTGGGCGGACGAGGCGGCGCACGCCGAGGGCCGGCTGCCGGGCGCGGTCAGCCGGTGGACCGGCGGCAAGGACCTCTCCTGGGTCGCGCTGCGCCCCGAGCGGGTGGTCGAGGTCGCCTACGACCACATGGAGGGCACCCGCTTCCGGCACACCGCGCAGTTCCGCCGCTGGCGGCCGGACCGCACGCCGGAGAGCTGCACCTACGCGCAGCTGGAGGAGCCGGTCTCCTACGATCTGGCCCGCGTGCTGGGCAGGTGACGGCGCCTCGGAGGCCCGGCCCGGTGATCCGGGCCGGGCCTCAAGCGGTCTGGCGTTCAGGGCGCCCGGTCGGTCCGGAGCTCAGGCGTTGACCGTGGACGGCGCGCCGGAGGGGGACCCCGGGGCGCCGGGCGAGGCCGGGGACGAGGCCGACCCCGAGGGCGAGAGCGAGGGTGACGGCGACGCGGACCCCGAGGACGAGGCCGACGGCGAGGCCGTGTTGTTCACCGGCGGGATCGAGTAGACGTTCTTCGGCGAGACGATCTGCGTGATCGCCTTCGCGAACAGCGAGGACGGCTCCGAACCCCGGTACGGCACATCGGTGTTGAGCAGCACCACCAGGGTGGCCTGGGACTGCGGCAGGTACACCGCCACGGTCTCGTAACCGGGCAGCGAGCCGTTGTGCCCGATCCACCCGTTGTTGTTGAACAGCCCGAGGCCGTAGCCGACGCCGGGGTCCCCGGTCGGCTGGGTCTTCAACCGCTGGGACTGGGTGTCCTGCTTCAGCAGGGAGCCGGTGGCCAGGGACTTCGACCAGTTCTGCAGGTCGGTGAGGTTGGAGATGACCGCCCCGGCCGACCAGGCCCAGGACGGGTTCCAGTCGGTGGCGTCCGTGGTCTGGCCGTTGGGCGTCTGGTCGGTGTAGCCGCGGGCGTGCGGGTCGGGGAAGGTCGCGTCGGTCGGGAAGACCGTCCCGTTCAGTCCGGCCTGGCTGAACACCTGGTCCTTGAGGAACTGGTCCACGGGCTCCCCGCCGGCCTTCTCGATGACCTTGCCGAGCAGGATGTAGTTGCTGTTGCTGTACTGGAACTTGCTGCCCGGCGGGAAGTTCGCCGGGTGCTTGTACCCGTAGGCGAGCAGCTCGTCGGGCGTGAACACCCGGTTCGGGTCGCTGATCAGCGCGTTCACGAAGTTCGGGTCGGAGGTGTACGGGAACAGGCCGCTGCGCATCCCGGCGAGCTGGCGGATGGTGATCTTGTCGCCGCCGGGCACGCCGTCCACGTACTTGGAGACCGGGTCGTCCAGGCCCACCTTGCCCTGGTCGACCAGCCGCAGCACGCCGGTCGCCGTGAAGGTCTTGGTCTCGCTGCCGATCCGCATGTTCAGGTCGGGCGACATCGGGGTGCCGGCGGACTTGTCGGCCTGGCCGAAGGCCCGCTGGTAGCTGCCGTCGGGGGTGGTGATCCCGACGATCACGCCGGGGGTGGAGGTCTGGTTCAGCACCTGCTTGATCGCGGCGTCCAGCTGGTTGGCGACGTCGGGGGTCAGCGGCACCACCGCGCCGGCCGAGCCGCTCGCCGAGCCGCTCGCGGCGCCCGAACCGGCGCTGGAGCCCGACGCGGACGGGCTGAGCGCGGCGGGCTCGGCGGTGAGGGCCGCGCCGCCGGCCTGCTTCGGCGGTGACCCGCCGGAGCAGGCCGCGGTCGCGAGCAGGCCGGTCAGCGCCAGGGCGGCGCAGGCCGCTCGGCGGGTGGAACGGGACGCGGCCGGATGCGGCCGTCGGAGCGTGGTCATAGGTCGAGGCGCCTCTCTGCGGCGGACGGCCCCGGAGCGCTGCTCCACGAGGCCGACGGGGGAGCGCCGCCACCGTAAGCACCGCCGGTGCGGCCCCGCTCGTCGACCGCCGCAGGGCTGACCCGAACGGACCGGCGGTCAGCCGACTGCCCCAGCCGGCTGGCGCACATCGCCTCCCGTGCTGTCAAGGACCACTGCCCACTGGGGGGTTGGTGTCGCGAAAGCGGGCTCGCGCTCGGCCGAACAGGTGAGCACCGGCACGCCGCACCCGCCCCCGGCCCCGGCTCGGGCACGATCGTTTAGCCCAGCTGTGGCCGCCCTTAAGAATTCCTCGATGGACCGAACCCACCCTCACCAGGCAGATTTCTGCCTGCCCGGATCGCGTCCGCCAGGAACGGCCACACCGGGGCCACTCGGCCTGCCCACCCGCGAAGGCCGCCCCACTCGCACGTCAGGAGCCGACGCCCGTGAAGGCACTCGTCAAGCAGAAGGCCGAGCCCGGGCTCTGGCTGGTGGACGTCCCGAAGCCGGAGATCGGCCCCGGCGAGGTGCTGATCAAGGTGCTGCGGACCGGCATCTGCGGCACCGACCTGCACATTCGCAACTGGGACGGCTGGGCGCAGCAGACCATCACGACCCCGCTGGTGCTCGGCCACGAGTTCGTCGGCGAGGTCGCCGAGATCGGCGCCGGCGTCGCGGACATCGCGGTCGGCGACCTGGTCAGCGGCGAGGGCCACCTGGTCTGCGGCAAGTGCCGCAACTGCCAGGCCGGCCGCCGCCACCTGTGCCGCAACACGGTCGGCCTCGGCGTCGGCCGGGACGGCGCCTTCGCCGAGTACGTGGCCCTGCCCGCCTCCAACGTCTGGGTGCACCGGGTGCCGGTCGACCTGGACGTGGCCGCGATCTTCGACCCGTTCGGCAACGCCGTCCACACCGCGCTCTCCTTCCCGCTGGTCGGCGAGGACGTGCTGATCACCGGCGCGGGCCCGATCGGCATCATGGCCGCCGCCGTCGCCAAGCACGCCGGCGCCCGCAACGTGATGATCACCGACGTCTCCCCGTACCGCCTCGACCTGGCCCGGAAGGTCGGCGTCACGCTGGCGCTGAACGTCGCCGAGCACACCATCGAGGAGGGCCAGCAGAAGCTCGGCCTGCGCGAGGGCTTCGACGTCGGCCTGGAGATGTCCGGCCGCCCCGAGGCGATGCAGTCGATGATCGCCAACATGACCCACGGCGGGAAGATCGCCGTGCTCGGCCTGCCCGCCGAGCAGTTCCCGGTCGACTGGGCCTCGGTCGTCACCTCGATGATCACCATCAAGGGCATCTACGGCCGCGAGATGTTCGAGACCTGGTACGCGATGTCCGTGCTGCTGGAGGGCGGGCTGGACCTCGCCCCGGTGATCACCGGCCGGTACGCCGCCGACGACTTCGCGGCCGCCTTCGACGAGGCCGCCGGCGGCCGCTGCGGCAAGATCATCCTCGACTGGACCGCCTGAGCCCCCCCGTTCGTCCTCGTTAGGAGTCCGCAGTGTTCGACAACGTGCGCGCCGACATCGCCACCACCCTCGACGAGATCCGCGAGGCCGGGCTCTTCAAGCCCGAGCGGGTCATCGGCACCCCGCAGAGCGCCGCGGTCACCGTCACCGGCGGCGGCCGCCCCGGTGAGGTGCTGAACTTCTGCGCCAACAACTACCTCGGCCTGGCCGACCACCCCGAGGTGCTCGCCGCCGCCAAGGACGCGCTGGACCGCTGGGGCTACGGCATGGCCTCGGTGCGCTTCATCTGCGGCACCCAGGACGTCCACAAGGCGCTGGAGGAGCGCCTCTCGGCCTTCCTGGGCCAGGAGGACACCATCCTGTACTCCTCCTGCTTCGACGCCAACGGCGGCGTCTTCGAGACCCTGCTCGACGACCGCGACGCCGTCATCTCCGACGCGCTCAACCACGCGAGCATCATCGACGGCATCCGGCTCAGCAAGGCCCGCCGCCACCGCTACGCCAACCGCGACCTGGCCGACCTGGAGCAGCAGCTCAAGGAGACCCAGGACGCCCGCCGCCGCCTGATCGTCACCGACGGCGTGTTCTCGATGGACGGCTACGTCGCGCCGCTGCGCGAGATCTGCGACCTGGCCGACCGCTACGACGCCATGGTCATGGTCGACGACTCGCACGCCGTCGGCTTCGTCGGCCCCGGCGGCCGCGGCACCCCCGAACTGCACGGCGTGATGGACCGCGTGGACATCATCACCGGCACCCTCGGCAAGGCGCTCGGCGGCGCCTCCGGCGGCTACGTCGCCGCCCGCCGGGAGATCGTCGCCCTGCTGCGCCAGCGCTCCCGCCCGTACCTGTTCTCCAACTCGCTCGCCCCGGTGATCGCGGCGGCCTCGCTGAAGGTGCTCGACCTGGTCGAGCAGTCCAACGAACTGCGCGAGCGGCTGGCGGCCAACACGGCGCTGTTCCGCGGCAGGATGACCGAGGCCGGCTTCGAGATCCTGCCGGGCGACCACCCGATCGCCCCGGTGATGATCGGCGACGCGGCCAAGGCCGGCCGGCTCGCCGAACTGCTGCTGGAGCGCGGCGTGTACGTGATCGGCTTCTCGTTCCCGGTGGTCCCGCACGGCCAGGCCCGGATTCGGGTGCAGCTGTCCGCCGCGCACTCCACCGAGGACGTCGAGCGCGCCGTCGCCGCCTTCGTCGACGCGCGCGCCGCGCTGGGCGAGTAGCCCGGCGGTCGGTGGCCCGGCAGCCCCATGAGCTGCCCGCGGGCCGGTCCGCTCGGAACCGGACCGGCCCGCGGGCTCACCACCGTCGTGCGGTGGGGGCGCATCGATCCGCCCCCACCGCACGGCCCACCAACCATCTGCCCCACCCTCCCGCTTCGGGGGCGGGACGCCGGCCCGGCCGACGTCCCGCCCCCGTACGCGGTTCACGGTGCGAGCGGCGGTTGACGGTCAGTCGTCGCTGTCCTGGTCCTGGCCTTGGTCCTGGTCCTGGTCGTCGCCCTGGTCGTCGCCGTGGCCGTGGTGCGCGGTGGCGCGGGCGAAGACCAGGGAGTCGGTGCTCGCCGGGCCGCCGGTGCCGGCGAGCAGGTTGCCGCTGGTCGAGCTGAACACCACCGTGCGGCCGCGGGCGTCCACGACCGGGTCGGTCGAGGAGCCGTTGCCGAGCGAGCCGTCCGCAGCGGTGGCGACCCGCTCGGTGCGGCCGGTGCGCAGGTCGTGGCGGTAGACGTCCCAGCCCGGGTGCTGCGGGCCCGCCACCAGGTTGTCGGCGGCGGAGGCGAAGTAGACCCAGCGGTTGTCGGCGGTGATCCGGGCGTGGTCGGAGGAGCCGACCGAGGTGGTGCCGGGCAGGCCGCCGCTGATCTTCGTCACGGTGCCCTTCCCGAGGTCCCGGACGTACAGCACGGTGTGGAACCGGTGGCCGCCGGTCGACCCGCCGGGCTCGGGCAGGGCGTAGATCGCGCGCCGCCCGTCGGGGCTGATCGTCGCGCCGAAGCTCGGGGCGCCGAGCTTGCCGTCGAGGTCGAGGCTGGCGGCGGAGATCCGGCCGGACTCCACGTCGTAGGTGTAGTAGGGGGCGGTCACCGGCCGGGCCAGGTTCGGCTGGGCCAGGCCCTTCTGCGCGCTGTGGGGCAGGGCCGGGGCGATGCCCGGGGCCAGCTCCAGGTCGGCGGGCGCCGCTGCGCCCCCGGCGGCCGGGGCGGGGGTCTGGTCGGCGGGCAGCAGGTTGTCGGCCATGGAGGTGAAGCCGATGGTGCGGCCGTCCGCGCTGATCGTCGGGTGGAGGGACATGCCGTCGCCCGGCTTGCCGTCCACGCCGCGGGTCACCAGCCTGGTCTTCCCCGTCCAGCGGTCGGTGACGTAGATGTTGTAGTCCCAGGTGTAGGGCCTGGCCAGCGAGGGGGCGTCGCCCTGGAGGTCGGGGACGAGGTCCTTCCGGCTGGAGCCGAAGACCACGTAGCGGCCGTTCGCGCTGATCGAGGGCGCGTAGGAGGCGTGGAACTTGTCGGTGTCGGTGCCGGTGAGCCCGCCGCTGATCAGCTCGGTGCGGCCGGTCTTCCGGTCGCGGACGTACACCTCGGTGCGCCCCTGGACCTGCATGCCGGGCACCACGTTCTCGGCGTCGCTGTCGAAGGCGACGTAGCGGCCGTCGGCGTTGATCGCGACGTTGTCGGTGAAGCCGTTCAGCGCGCTGCCGTCGGCGGCCAGGTTGATCCGCTCGGTGCGGCCGGTCCTCAGGTCGCGGACGTAGGCGTCGCGGGCGCTCTTCGCGGGCTGGGACACCAGGTTCGTGGCCCAGGAGGTGAACAGGGCGTAGCGGCCGTCGGCGCTGATCGCCTGGCTCCACGACTGGTTGTCCGGCGCGGCGCCGTTCACCCCGACGCTGACCTGGACGGTGCCGCGCCGCGCCCGGTCGGCCCGGTCGGCCTGGGCGGGTGCGGCGGTCACGGCGAGTACGGCGGTGGCCGCGAGAATGCTGCCGCCGCCGGCCAGCCACCGGTTGCGGGTGGTACGGGTGCTGCGTGTCATGACGTCTGCCTCCCCGGGGGTCGCCCGGCCGGGCTCCCTCCCGGCGACGGGCTTTCGGGAGAGCCAATCGTCGGGAGGGCCGGTGGTCAACGCCCACGGGTGATCTCGGCCGAAAATACGTCAACGGACGTATGCAGCAGGGGAGTCAGGACGTCACAGGCGGCGCAGGAAGACGTCCAGGAAGGTGTTGGTGTCACCCGGCACCAGGTCACCGTCCGAGGCGTCGAAGATCACCGTGTCGCCGGTGGCGTCCACGTACGGGCCGTAGGAGGAGGCGGTGCTCTGCCCGCCGCTCCGGGTGAGGCTGATCCGCTCGATCCGCCCGGTCCACAGGTCGCGGCGGAAGACGTCGCTGGCGGAGTTGGTGTCGTCGGGGACGAGGTTCTCGGCGGCGGAGTCGAAGTAGACCCAGCGGTCGTCGAGCGTCATGACGCCACCGGACGAGGACCACTTGGCGGTGGTGCCCGGCAGGTCGGTGTTGACCTTGGTGATCTTGCCGGTGGCCAGCTCGTGGACGTACACGTCCATCCGGATGCCGTGGGCCGGGGCGGGCGCCCCGCCGATGAAGACCGGGAGGCTGTAGATCGCGTAGCGGCCGTCCGGGCTGACCCGGCCGTCGCGGCCGCCGTCGCTCAGCGCCCCGGTGTCGTCCAGGCTGGCGCCGGCGATCTTGCCGGTGCCGGCCTTCCAGACGTAGTACGGGTAGAACTTGGGCCCGGCCAGCTGGGGTGACCCGGCGCCGGGGGCGGAATCGGCGTCGGTGGCCGGGTCGGTGGCCGGGGCCGGAGTGCCCGGGAGCAGGTTCCCGGCCCGGGAGCCGAAGCCGACGGTCGAGCCGTCCGCACTGATCGTCGGACTGAAGGAGTTGTTGTCGGCGCCCTCGCCCTCCGTGCCGGAGGTGACCAGCCGGGTGGTGTGCGTCCAGCGGTCGGTGACGTAGATGTTGTTCTTGCCGCGCTTCACGCCCGGGGCGAGGTCGGTGCGGCTGGAGGCGTAGGCGACGAAGCGGCCGTCCCAGCTGAGGGTGGGGCTGTCGGCGGTGCGGATGCTCTGGTCGTCGGTGCTCGCCGGGCCGGCGGTGGTGATCAGCTCGGTGCGGCCGGTCCAGCGGTCGCGGACGAAGACGTCGCTGCCGTGCTTCGGCTGGCCGGGCAGCACGTTGGTGGCGGCGGTGCTGAACGCCACGTACCGGCCGTCGCCGCTGATCGCGGCCTGGTTGGTGGCGGCGTCCAGCTTGGAGCCGTCGGCGGCGACGCTGACCCGCTCGACGTGCCCGTTGCGCAGGTCCCGCACGTAGACCTCGTCCGAGTTCGGGGTGCCGGCCCCGGGCAGCAGGTTGGTCGCGGTCGAGGTGAACAGCGCGGAGCGGCCGTCGGCGCTCAGCCCGAGCGCGGACGAGGTGCCGTCGAGCTGCTCGCCCTTGGGCCCCTCGCTCACCCGGGAGGTGTCGCCCTTGAGCGGCCGGGCCTCGGCGGCTGGCATCGCGGCCCCGGCCACGGCGGCGGCCACCAGGACGCCGGCGGTGCGGGCCAGCCAACGGCGGGTTCGTGCGGTGGTCATGGACATCCTCCCCTGATGACGGCACCGGGCCCTCGTCACCCCCGCGGCCCGGCTCGGGAAGAGCCAATCGTCGCCCGGGCCGGGTGGTCAACCGGGCGAAGCGATCTCGTCCGGAAATACGCCACCGGTCGTATCGCCCCTTACGCGGAAGCGGGCCCGGACCCCGCCCCGGCTCCGGGCCCGGTCCGGCTGACCCCGGCGCGCTGGCAGAATTGGCCTGTGATCGACGCCCGACGGCTGCGGACCCTGCGGGCCGTGGCGGACCACCGCACCGTGACCGCCGCGGCGGCTGCCCTCTACCTGACCCCTTCCGCCGTCTCCCAGCAGCTGGCCGCCCTGGAACAGGAGACCGGCCACGACCTGCTCGCCCGCGAGGGCCGGGGGGTGCGGCTGACCGCCGCCGGGGAGATCCTGCTCGGCCACGCCGACGCCGTGCTCGCCCAGCTGGAGCGCGCCGAGGCCGACCTCGCCGCCTACAGCGCGGGCGTCTCCGGCGAGGTGACCGTCGCCTCCTTCGCCACCGGCATCGCGCTCGTCCTCGCCCCGGCGATCGGGCTGCTGGCCGCGCAGGCGCCCGGGGTGCGGCTCAAGGTGCTGGACGCGGAGGGCGACGCCAGCCTGCCGATGGTCCTCGACGGCCGGGCCGACCTCGCGGTGGCCGTCGAGTACCGGGGCGCCCCGCGCGCCGACGACGCCCGGCTCACCCGCGTCCCGTTGTACGCCGAGCCGTTCGAGGCGGTGCTGCCGCTCGGCCACCCGCTGGCCGCCGACGGCGCTCCGCTCGCCGTCGCGGCCCTGGCCGACGAACGGTGGATCGGCCCCTACCCGGGCAACCCCTGCCACGACGTCGTCCTGCTCGCCTGCGAGCACGCCGGCTTCCAGCCGCGCCTGGTGCACTCCTCCGACGACTTCCGGGCCGTCGTCGCCCTCGCCTCGGCGGGCGCCGGCGTCGCCCTCGTGCCGCGCTCGGCGCTGCGCGGCGTCGACCTCGGCCGGATCGCCGTCCGGCCGGTCGACAGCGAACTCGCCACCCGCCGGGTCTTCGCCGCCGTCCGGGCCGGCGCCGACGGGCACCCGCTGATCCGCCCGGTGCTGGACGCCCTCGCCGAGGCGGCCGCGGCGGGCGCCTGAGGGTCCGAGGTCGGGTGGGTCCGAGCTCGGGCGGGGCGCGGCGGGCGGCTGGGGTCAGGCGGGTCGGGGCGTCGTGCGCGTGCCGTTGACGACCGCCCGGAACATCCAGGACAGCCGCTCCTCCGGCGCCCCGGACACCAGGTCGTCCCCGAGCGCGGCGATCCTCGGGTAGGTGGCGGCGGGCGCCGCGCGGAGCGCGTCGGTGAGCGCGGCCTGTTCCCGCTCCGCCTGCTCGCCCTGCCGGGCGGACTGCTCGGCGGCGGTGGCGGTGGCCACCTGGAGCAGCACGTCCACGCCCCAGGCCGCCTGCCCGTCCGGCACCCCGCCCTCGTGCAGCAGTGCCAGGACCGCCTCCACCAGGGCCAGGTAGTGCGGCCCGGACGGCCTCGCCACCAGTGCGGCGTGGGCGAGCGCCGGGTGCCGGAGCAGCACCCCGGTGCAGGAGTCGAGGACGGCGGCCAACCGCTCGCGCCAGTCCCCGGCCGCCGTCACCGGGCTCAGGTCCACCTCCCCGAGGTACTCCTCCAGGATCGCGGCGTGCAGTTCCGCGGCGTTGGCCACGTACACGTACAGCGAGGCCGGCCCGGTGTCCAGCTCCTGGGCCAGCCGCCGCATGGTCACCCGTGGCAGGCCCTCCGCCTCCAGCACCCGTACGGCGGCGGCGACGATCGCCTCGTGGCTCAGCGCGGGCTTCGCCGGCCGCTCGCGGCGGCTGCGGGGTCGGGAGGGGGAGCTCGTCATACCGGCCAGCCTAGCGACCGTGTTCGTGACGAACTGGTTCGCCGAAACGGCGCCGCCGCTACCGGCCGGGCGGCGGGGCGGGCTGGTTCGGGGCAGCGAACTGGTCGAGCAGGCCCTGGAGGCCGTCGGGGCCGAACATCAGCTCCAGGCTGGCGGCGGAGGCGGCGGCCGAGGCCTCGCTGCGGGGGAAGAGGGCGTGCTCGTAGGTGGTCAGGGCGGCCTCGGGGTCGCCGGGGTGGTGGGCGAGGGCCTTGCCGAGTTCGGCGCCGTCGAGCATGGCGAGGTTGGCGCCCTCGCCGGCGAACGGGGACATCAGGTGGGCGGCGTCGCCGAGCAGGGTGACGCCGGGGGTGCGGTCCCAGCGGTGGCCGACGGGCAGGGCGTGGATCCGGCGCGGGACCAGGTCGCCGTCGGCGTCGGCGAGCAGGGCCCGCAGGCCGTCGGCCCAGCCGTCGAAGCCGGCCAGCACGGCCGCCTTGGCGGTGTCGGGGGCGGTGGTGTCGATGCCGTCCAGCCAGTCCTCGCCGGCCCGGACGGCGGTGTAGACGTGGATGCTGCCGTCGCCCTCGCGGTGGGCGAGGAAGCCGCGGCCCTCGGCCACGGAGAGGAAGAACCCGCCGCCGACCAGGGCGGCCGCCTCGGGGTGCCGGGTGTCCGCGTCGTGCAGGTCGGCCTCGACGAAGGAGATCCCGGTGTAGGTGGGCCGGGCGTCGGACAGCAGTGGCCGGATCCGGGACCACGCGCCGTCCGCCCCGACCAGCAGGTCCGTGGTGACGGCCGTGCCGTCGGCGAAGGCGACCTGGTGGCGGCCGTCGCCCAGCGCGTGGGCGCGGACCACCTTCCGGCCCCAGCGGACGGTGCCGGCGGGCAGGGAGTCCAGCAGCAGGTCGCGCAGGCGGCCCCGGTCGACCTCGGGGCGGCCGCCGGTGCCGTCGTCCTCCTGCTCCAGCCGGACGGCGCCGTCCGGTCCGACCACCCGCAGGGCCTCGCCGCCCGCGTGGACCAGGGCCAGGAACCGGTCGTGCAGCCCGGCGTCGTGCAGGGCCTGCTGGCCGGAGTCGTGGTGGATGTCGAGCAGGCCGCCCTGGGCGCGGGCCTCGGGCGAGGGCTCCAGGTCGAAGACGGCGGCCCGGATGCCGTGGACGTGCAGGACCCGGGCGAGCACGAGGCCCCCGAGCCCGGCTCCGATGACGGCGACGGGAACGTGCTGGACGGTCATGGCCACTCCTCGGGTCGGTGTCGGTCCGTGTCGGTCGGCGTGGGTTCGCCTCCCGTTCCTTCACAGTAACGAACATGTTCGTAACGAACAAGTTCGCCTCCAGGAGCGGCCTACCGGACAACCCGGGATCCCACCGGACGGGAGTGTGAGAACTTCATGATCCGGAGATGGCGGGATCACTGGCGCGCCGCGAGACGAGGCGGGCAGACTCGGTGCCGGAGAACCAGCTGACGGGAGGCCGTCGCCCTGGTCCACCCCTCGCAACTGCCCGGCCCCGGCGTCCCCGGCGTGCCCGCGTACGTCGCCGACCACCCGCTCCCCGACACCACCCGCGCCGCCATCGACCGCACCAACTCCGCCCGGCTCTTCGCCGGGGCGGCGTTCCTCAAGTAGTGGCCGAAGGCTGTGGGGACCTCACTCCACGATCAGGTACCGCTGCGCGCTCGCCCCGCTGGCGCAGGTCCCGCCGTCGCAGCCGCCCTTGGCCTCGGTGAACGCGTTCCAGACGTAGATCCCGGGCGAGGGCGGGGTGTACAGGTAGGTCGACGCGTCCTGCCAGGGCATGTTCTGTCGGGTCCCGTCGGGCGACAGCACCGAGGCGTGGGAGGAGAAGCCGCTCGCCGTCCAGCTCAGCGAGACCGGCCGGCCGGCCTTGGCCACGGTCTGGTCCGCCGGGGCCGGCAGGCGGGGGACGGCCGGGGTGTCGTGCCCGGGGTCGGGCGTCGAGGAGCCCTTCGCCCTGACGAACAGGAACCGGTCCTCGGACCACGCGCTGCCGGCCCGTCCTTCGGCGGCGTTCGCGGTGCTCGCCTCCCACCGGTACAGCCCGGCGGCGGTGGGAGTGAACGTGCAGGCGGCGGAGCTCAGCCAGGCGGTGCAGCGGGGGCGTCGTCGCCCAGCCCGGTGAAGACGCGCGACATCGCGGCGGCGTGGCCCCAGCTGAGCGTGACCGACTGGCCGAGCTCGATGACCGTCCGGTCGGCGGGCCCGGTGGGCTCGGGCGGGTGCGGAGTCCCCGCGGGCACGCTGGTCACCCTGGCCGGGGGCGAGGAGCCGGCCGGGGCGCCGCCGGACGGGAAGCAGTCCGGCGGCCCGGAGCCGCCGGCCATCACGAAGAGGCGGACGCAGACGGCGCCACCGCCGTCGCCGCCGAGACGGCCCAGCGGGATCCGCGCCGTAACGCGCTTGCCGGGGTCCTCATCATGTCCTCCCCTTGTCGGCCGGTGCGCCGCGCCGGGCACCGGATGGATCGAAGCCTAGGTGATTCCATTGCCATCGAATGGGACAACTATTAAGTGGTGAAGGAGGGTTGGAAGATCCGGCCGTGGCTGTTGGGGTGTGCGGCGCAGGCCTGCCGGGACCGTCGTGCCCACCGGAAACCGTTCGACCGCCGTGCTTCCACCGCGAGCCGGCGGGAGGTCAACTGGCGCCCACCACCGGGTGAGTCCGTCTCGTCGAATGAGAGAATCACCCCGGCCCGCGAATTCCGGCCCGCGAATTCCATTCCATGCGGCCGGAGTTACGACCCACCAAAGGAATCGCAGATGACCGACCTGCCGGCGCCCGCTCCCTTCACCACCGAGGACACCCTGTTCGGCGAGATCACCGTCCGCATCGAAGGCCAGCACCGGGTGACCGTCTCCGGGGATCGGATCCCCACCGCCGTCCTGGAGCGCGACCCGGGCAGCGAGCCGGACCCGCAGATCGCCATCGGCACCCGCGACACCGCCCACCTGACGCTGACCGTCGACGGCGCGCCGGTGCCGCTGCGGCCGGGCCGGGGCAAGCTCCGCCGGAAGTCCTACCGGGTCGAGACCACGTACGACGGCGCCGTCTACGTCCTCGTCCCGGACTCCATCCCCAGCAGCCGGCTCATGCGCGACGGCAAGCGCCTCGGCGACTTCTCCTGCGACGGCGACCAGATCGTCATCGTGGAGTGGCGGGACGGCGCCCCCGCCCGCCCCGCCGACGCCGCGATCGGGTACGTCCTCGCCTCCGCCTTCGGCACGGGCGGGCAGCCCACCTGGATGCTGGTGGTCGAAGGGGTCGGCGCCCTCATCCCCTGAGCCGCCGGGCCGGTCGCTCGCCGGCCCGGCGCCGTTGCGCGGGAGCGGGCGAATAGGGTGGGGCGGATGGTTTTCGGCGCATGAGTATGGAGATTCGTATGAGCTCGACCTCTGTTCCTGACGGCCTGCTCCCGGTCGGGGTGATCGGCCTCGGTGACATTGCGCAGAAGGCGTATCTGCCGGTCCTGGGCGGGTTGCCGGCGCTGGACCTGCGGTTGATGACCAGGGACGGGGCGAAGCTGGACCGGATCGGTGACGCGCACCGGATTGCGCCGGAGAATCGCTTCACCGATCTCGGGGAGTTGATCGGGAGCGGGATCCGGGCGGCGTTCGTGCACGCCGCGACCAGCCAGCACGTTCCGATCGTGGAGCAGCTGCTGACGGCCGGTGTCGACGTCTACGTCGACAAGCCGCTCGACTACACCGTCGACGGTGCCCGCCGGCTCGTCGACCTCGCCGACCGGACGGGCCGCTCGCTGATGGTCGGCTTCAACCGCCGGCACGCGCCCGGCTACGCCCAGGCCAAGGAGCGCCCCCGCGACCTGATCGTCCTGCAGAAGAACCGCGAGGGCCTCGCCGAGGCCGCCCGCTCCCTGGTGTTCGACGACTTCATCCACGTCGTCGACACCCTGCGCTTCCTGGCCCCCGGCGAGATCGAGCACGTCGACGTCCGCGCCCGCGTCCGGGACGGGCTGGTCGAGCACGTCGTCCTGACCCTCGGCGGGGACGGCTTCACGGCGCTCGGCATCATGAACCGGCTCTCCGGCTCGACGGAGGAGATCCTGGAGGTCTCCGGCGCCGACTCCAAGCGGGCGGTGCACAACCTCGCCGAGGTGATCGACCACCGCGGCCAGCCCACCGTCCGCCGGCGTGGTGACTGGGTGTCCGTCGCCCGCCAGCGCGGCATCGAGCAGTGCGTGCTGTCCTTCCTGGACGCCGTCCGGGCCGGCAAGACCCTGGACGCGCACGACGCCCTGCGCACCCACGAGCTGTGCGAGCTGATCGTGGAGCGGATCGAGGCGGGCTGAGGGGCCGTCGAGGCAGGTTGAAGGAGCGGGCTGAAGGGACGGGCTGAAGGGACGGGGATAGGAGCGGGGGTAGGAGCAGGGGCCGGGGCGGACGCCGAAGCGGAACCAGAAGTTCACTGACGGGGTCTTGTCGCGTCATTTTCTACGCGCGTATCTTGGGGTCGCTGCGGGGGACGGGTGACCGGCTTCCGCTTCATCTACGCGGGTAGCGCGTGCCATGGGCACGCCGCCTGACCATGCGTCACGGCCCGGCGGCCGCAGACCCGCCGGGTGGACGACGCGCCCTGTGCCCCGCTCCACCCTCGACCGCCGTGCCACGACCGTGCCGCACGGCGGAGCTAGGAGTCATGCCCCGGTGACCACCGCCCCCGCTCCCCGCCCCCGCCGGGCCCTGCTGCGCGCCGCGATCCTCCCGGCCGGACTGGCCGCCTCGCTGGTGCTCGTCCCGCTGCCGGCCGCGAACGCCGCGCCCACCGCCGCGAACGCCGCCGCCCCGGCCGGGCCGACCGAGGCCGGACCGCTGCGCATCCACGACATCCAGGGCACCACCCGGATCTCCCCGCAGGCCGGGAAGCCCGTCACCGGCGTGCCCGGCGTCGTCACCGGCGTGCGCGCCTACGGCAGCGCCAAGGGCTTCTGGATGCAGGACCCGAACCCCGACGCCGACCCGGCCACCAGCGAGGGCATCTTCGTCTACACCGGCGGCAACCCGACCGTGAAGGCCGGCGACTCGGTCCTGGTCAGCGGCAAGGTCACCGAGTACTACCCGAACTTCGCGGGCGGCTCGCAGTCCGTCACCGAGCTCACCGGCCCCGCCGTCACCGTGCTGTCCTCCGGCAACCCGCTGCCGGCCCCGGTGGTCGTCGACACCCGCAACATCCCCGGCACCTACGCCCCGCCGGCGCCCGCGGGCGGCAGCATCGACGCGCTGCCGCTCGACCCGGAGAAGTACGCCCTGGACTTCTACGAGTCGCTGGAGGGCATGCTCGTCCAGGTCAAGGACGTCCGGGTGATACAGGCGACGGACAAGTACAACGAGCTGTGGGTCGCCGCCGACCGGCAGGACCAGCGCAGCAAGCGCGGCGGCGTGCTGTACGAGTCGTACGCGGAGCCCAACGTGGGCCGCCTGATGGTGCAGCAGCAGGCGGCGGTCACCCCGCAGCAGCCGTTCCCGGCGGCCAACGTGGGCGACGTGCTGACCGGCACCACCACCGGCCCGCTGGACTACAACCAGTTCGGCGGCTACACCCTCGTCGCCGGCACCCTCGGCACGCTCCAGGACAACCACCTCCAGCGCGAGGTCACCGCCAAGGCGGCCGACCGCGAACTCGCCATCGCCACGTACAACGTGGAGAACCTGGCCCCCGGCAACCCGGACGCCAAGTTCGCCGAGCTGGCCCAGGGCATCGTCACCAACCTGCGCTCGCCCGACATCGTCGCCCTGGAGGAGATCCAGGACAACAACGGCGCCAAGAACGACGGCACGGTCGACGCGAGCCAGACCGTGGCCAAGTTCATCGCCGCGATCAAGGCGGCCGGCGGCCCGGCGTACGACTGGCGCTCGATCGACCCGCAGGACGGCAAGGACGGCGGCGAGCCGGGCGGCAACATCCGGCAGGTGTTCCTGTTCAACCCGCAGCAGGTCTCCTTCACCGACATCCCCGGCGGCGCCGCCACCAGCGCCGTGGACGTCGCCGGCAGCGGCGCCACCACCGCGCTGACCGCCTCGCCCGGCCGGATCGCCCCGACCGACGACGCGTGGACCAACAGCCGCAAGCCGCTGGTCGGACAGTTCTCCTTCCGCGGCAAGAAGGTCTTCGTCATCGCCAACCACTTCAACAGCAAGGGCGGCGACCAGGGCATCGACAGCCGCTTCCAGGCCCCCACCCGCAGCTCCGAGGTGCAGCGGGTCAAGCAGGCCACCATCGAGCAGGCCTTCGTCGCCAAGCTGCTGGCCGCCGACAAGGAGGCGCGCGTCGTCTCGCTCGGCGACTTCAACGACTACCAGTTCTCGCCCGCGCTGGCCGCGCTCACCAAGGACGGCGTGCTGCGCGACCTGGTGAACGAACTGCCGGAGACCGAGCAGTACTCGTACGTCTACCAGGGCAACTCGCAGGTGCTGGACCACATCCTGGTCAGCCCCGAGGTCGGCTACGCCAAGTACGACGTGGTGCACATCAACGCCGAGTTCGCCCAGCAGGCCAGCGACCACGACCCGCAGGTGGTCCGCATCAAGCCCTGAGCGTCAAGCCCTGACCGGTCCGCATCAAGCCCTGAGCGTCAAGCCGTGACCGGTCTGCATCAGGCCCTGACCTGCGGCTATGCTGCCTTCGCCGGAGGTGACCACCGCCGGCGAAGGCGGCTGCGGCAGTGGGGGTCGGAGAGCATGCGGTACCGGATCGAGCGGATGGGGGCCGAGGACTGGCAGCGCCTGCGGAAGGTGCGGCTGGCCCAGCTCCTCGACTTCCCGATAGCCTTCGGCGAGACCCACGCCGCGGCGCAGGCCCTGGGCGAGGCCGACTGGCGGGCCCGGACGGCGCGGGTGAACGAGCCGGGCAGCGTCGGCCTGGTGGCCGTCGACCCGGACGGCGAATGGGTCGGCACGATGCTCTCCGTCCCCGACCGGGACCAGGCCGCGACCGCCGTCCTGATCGGCGTCTGGGTGGCCCCGGAACACCGCGGCCGCGAACGCGGCGTGACGGACGCCCTGTTGGACGCCGCCACCGACTGGGCCCGCACCGAGGGCGGCGCCAAGCGGATGCTGCTCGGCGTGCACGAGGCGAACGCCCGCGCCGCCGCCTTCTACCTGCGCCGGGGCTTCACCTACACCGGCGGGGAGACCCCGTACGGGCTCGACCCGCAGGCCCGCATCCTGGAGATGGCCCTCCCGCTGGACTGAAACGCCCTGAGGCCGGCCGAACGGCCGTTCCCGCGAAGCGGGTTGGGCGGAAAAGCGCGGGCCCCGAGCGCGCCCGCGCCCTAGGATCGACGGTCATGGTTGATCTCTATCCTCCGACGAGTCCCTACGGCCACGGTTTCCTCGACACCGGAGACGGCAACCGGGTCTACTACGAGCAGCTCGGCAACCCCGAGGGCAAGCCCGTCCTGTACGTCCACGGCGGCCCCGGCGCGGGGACGCCGGACCGGCCCACCCGGGCGTGGGATCCGGAGTGCTACCGCGTGATCCGCTACGACCAGCGCAACTGCGGCCGCAGCACCCCGCACGCCGGCGACCCGGCGGCGGACATGAGCCTGAACACCACGCAGCACCTGATCGACGACATGGAGCGGCTGCGCCAACACCTCGGCATCGAGCGGTGGTTGCTGAACGGCGCCTCCTGGGGTTCGACCCTCCTGCTGGCCTACGCGCAGCAGCACCCCGAGCGGGTCAGCGAGATCATCATCCAGGCGGTGACGACGACCCGCCGGGCCGAGACCGACTGGCTCTACCGGGGCGCCGGGTCCTTCTACCCCGAGGCGTGGGACCGGTTCCGCGAGGGCGTGCCCGAGGACGAGCGGGACGGCGACCTGCTCGCCGCCTACGCGCGGCTGATGGAGAACCCCGACCGGGCGGTCCGGGCGAAGGCCGCCGCCGGCTGGCTCGCCTGGGAGGACGCGGTCATCTCGAACGAGCCCAACGGCTCTCCCGGCATGTACAGCGCCCGGGAGGTCGACGAGCAGATCGCGTTCGTCCGGATCTGCGCCCATTTCTTCAGCAACGGCGCCTGGCTTGAGGAGGACCAACTGCTGCGCAACGCCCACAGGCTGGCCGGGATCCCGGCGGTGCTGGTGCACGGCCGGCACGACATGGGCTGCCCGGTGCAGACGGCCTGGGAGCTGGCGAAGGCGTGGCCGGGCGCGCGGCTGCACATCTCCGAGGACTCGGGGCACATCGGCAGCGAGGAGATGAAGAACACCGTCCGGGAGGCCATCGAGGAGTTCAAGCACCGCTGATCCTGCTCGGGTTCCGCCACTCGTCGATCACGACTCGATGCCCTCCCGGGTACGGGCTCACAGCCAGCGGTCGTACCAGGCGCGGACGCGCCGGAGGGCGTCGAGTTGATGGGCGCGCTCGCGCAGCCCGTGGCCCTCCCGGGGGTAGACGACGAACTCGTGCTCGACGCCGAAGTGGCGCAGTGCGCGATGGAAGTGGACGGCCTGGCCGAGGGGGACGTTGGTGTCCTGCTCGCCGTGCAGGATCAGGACCGGGGTGCGGATCCGGGACGCGTAGGAGATCGGGCTGTTCCGGTCGTGGAGGTGCGGTCCCGGCCCGTTCCAGCCGGTGCTGCCGCCGAGCGCCGCGTCCATGACTCCCCACTCGCCGGTCCCGGCCTGCATGCCCCAGTCGGTGATGCCCGCGCCCATCATGGCGGCCTTGAACCGCCCGGTCTGGCCGATGGCCCAGGCCGCCATGAAACCGCCGTGGCTCCAGCCGGAGATGCCCAGGCGTTCGGGATCGGCGACTCCCTCGGCGACCAGCAGGTCGATCCCGGCGAGGATGTCGGTCCACTCGTCGCCGCCCACCGCGCCCGCCACCACGGCGGCGAATTCATGGCCGTGGCCCGACCCGCCCCGGGGATTGGGCAGGAAGACCGCGTATCCGGCGGTCGCCAGCCACTGGCCGCAGTCGACCGCGGTGAGCGTGAACTCGTCGGCATGGCGGAAGTAGGGGCCGCCGTGGACCATGGTGACGAGCGGGAACGGGCCCTGGCCCCGAGTCCGGCCGGTCGGCAGGATCAGCAGGCCGTCCAACTGGAGTCCGTCGGACGCCTGGTAGCCGAGCCGTTCCTGGGCGCCCCAGCGGATCCCGCGCAGTTCGGGGCTGGTGTCGCTGAGCCGGAGCAGTGGCCCGCCCGTGGGGCCCGCGTGGACGTTCCTGGGCTCGCTCGCGGTGCTCAGCAGCACGGCGAGGGTCGCTCCGGAGCGACTCGCAGTGAGCCCGGCGAGCGTGCCGGGCGTGCCGAACGTGCCTGGCGTGCCGGGCGTGCCGAACGTGCCTGGCGTGCCGGGCGCGCAGGACAACCGGTGGAACCGCAGCGACTGCGGATCGAGCCGGTACAGCGCGGTGTCCAGCCCGTCGGCGAACAGCGCCAGCGGCGGCCCGTCGGCGACCTGCACCAGCTCGGTGGGGCAGGCGGACATGCCGACCGTGAGATCGCGCTGTTCGACGGTCGGGCCGGTCGCCGGCGGCACGGTGTCGATCACGGCGAGCGCGCCGACCAAGTGCCCGGGGGTCACCGCCAGGTGGGCCAGATGCCATCCACCGTCGTGATGCCACCAGACCGGGGACCGGGCCTCGAATCCGACCGGGCCCAGGTCCTGGACGGCTCCCGTCTCCGGGGCGACCAGGTGCAGTCCTGCCGTCGTCACGCCGGGGTCGAGCTCGGGGGTGGCCCAGCTCAGCACGGCCAGCGGGCCGCCGTCCGGACGCTGGGCCACCTCCACGACATGGCGGTCTCCGAGGCCGTCCACGGTGCGGACCACGCCGGTCGCCAGGTCGAGCAGGCGCAGCCGGGTGGCGGGGAGGTGCCGGCCCCAGACCTTCGCGTCGTCACCCTCGGCCTCCCGGCGTTCGTCCTCCGGGGTGGGCTCGTCCTCGGCGAGCAGCGCCACGGTGCGGCCGTCGGCGAGCGGGTAGTGGTCGCAGATGCCCCCGCGCCACCTGGTCAGGGGCTCCGCCTGGGCGATGTCCCCGCTGCCGTCCGGAAGGATCCGCCGGAGTTGAGCGCTGCCCCGCTCCTCGCGGTCGGAGGTGAGAAACAGAGAAGCCGAGTCCGGCGCCCACCTCGGGGCGGCGGCGCGGGCCGTGCCGTCGGTCAGCCCGCGCGGGGCGGCGCTGCCATCGACGGCGGCGACCCAGACGGAGCTGTGCGGACGTCCGTCCCTTCCACTGTTCGCGACCACGCCGTAGGCGACCAGGCGACCGTCCGGCGAGATGGCCGGCGCCACGGGGGCGGCCATGTCCACCACCAGTTCCGCGGTGAGCAGGCGGGTCGAGTCGGGAGCCGGTCGCGGTGCGGGATGCGGCATGCGGACTGCCTTTCACTCGCCAGTACGACGGACGGACATCGTGTCGCACCGACGGGCCGGTGTCAGTCGGGTTTCGGAGAATCGGGCCGTACGCGGCCCTGTCGAGTGTGGCCACCGGCTCGAAACAAGCAGGCGTGATTGCTTTTTTTCGCACCCGGTGCCACGCTGCTGCCCGGCGGCGCTCGTGTGGGGGCGTCGCCAACCCGTCGGCAGGGGAGGCGCTTTGGCGCGCGAACGCTCGGTACTGCGGGTCGGCAACGCCTCGGGGTTCTACGGGGACCGCTTCGCGGCGGTGCGGGAGATGCTCACCGGCGGGCCGCTGGACGTGCTCACCGGGGACTACCTGGCGGAGCTGACCATGCTCATCCTGGCCCGGGACCGCCTGAAGGACCCGTCCCTCGGCTACGCCCGGACGTTCCTGCGGCAGATGGAGGAGTGCCTCGGCCTGGCGCAGGAGCGCGGGGTGAGGATCGTGGTGAACGCGGGCGGGCTGAATCCGGCCCGGCTCGCCGCCGAACTGCGGAACCTGGCGCAGCGCCAGGGCCTCGCGGTGGCCGTCGCCCACGTCGAGGGGGACGACCTGCTGCCGCGCAGGAGCGAACTCGGCTTGCCTGACGGCCTGTTGGCCGCGAACGCCTACCTCGGCGGCTTCGGGGTGGCGGCCTGCCTGGCCGCGGGCGCCGAGGTGGTGGTCACCGGGCGGGTCACCGACGCGGCGCTGGTCGCCGGGCCCGCGATCGCCCACTTCGGCTGGACGGCGACGGACTTCGACGCCCTCGCCGGGGCGGTGGTCGCCGGGCACGTGCTGGAGTGCGGCGCCCAGGCGACGGGCGGGAACTACGCGTTCTTCCGCGAGCACGACGTCACCCGCCCGGGCTTCCCGATCGCCGAACTGCACGCTGACGGCTCCAGCGTGATCACCAAGCACCCGGGCACCGGCGGCGCCGTCACCGCGGGCACCGTCACCGCCCAACTCCTGTACGAGACGGGCGGTGCGCGCTACCTGGGCCCGGACGTCACCGCCCGGCTGGACACCGTGCGGCTCGCCGAGGAGGGGCCGGACCGGGTCCGGATCGACGGGGTGCGCGGCGAGGCGCCGCCGCCCACGCTGAAGGTGGGCCTGAACCGGCTCGGCGG
Source organism: Kitasatospora sp. NPDC091276 (assembly GCF_040684355.1). Taxonomy (NCBI): domain Bacteria; kingdom Bacillati; phylum Actinomycetota; class Actinomycetes; order Kitasatosporales; family Streptomycetaceae; genus Kitasatospora; species Kitasatospora sp. NPDC091276. The sequence goes on from NZ_JBFBFU010000017.1 coordinate 118,457, forward strand.
CCACCGCAACGAGGTGGTGTTCGTCCTCACCGGCCTCGACATCGAAGCCAAGGCCGACCTGGTGCGGCGGCAGTTCCTGGACGCCCTGCCGCCCGCCGCCCGGCCCGCCGAACTGCGCTGGACGCTCGCCCGGACCGACCACCCGGACGCCGGCACCGAGGAGGCCGCCTCCGCCCTGCTCCGGCTCACCGCCCGCGACCCGGACCAGGCCAAGGTCGGGCGCGAACTGGGGAAGGCCGCCGTGGAGTTGGGGTTGGCCGGCTACCCGGGCTTCCACCTCACCGCGCCGCCAGGCCCCGGCGCGCCGTACGGGGTGTTCGCCGCCGCGTACGTCGACGCCGAGGTCGTCGAGCACACCGCCGTGCTACCGGACGGCCGCCGGCTCGCCGTCCCGCCGGCCCCGGTGGCGAGCCGGCCGGCCGAGACCTCCGAAGAGCCGACGCTCCCCGCAGCACTCCCCGCAGCACTCCCAACTGGACTCCCAGCTGCACTCCCCGCAGAACCCCCCGCCGGCCCGCGTCGCCGCGCCCCGCTCGGCCTGGTGGCCGGCGCCCGCAGCGGCGACAAGGGCGGCGACGCCAACCTCGGCGTCTGGGCCCGCTCCGAGGCGGGATGGCGCTGGCTCGCCCACACCCTCACCGTCGACAAGCTGCGCGAACTCCTGCCCGAGACCGCCGACTTGCCCGTCACCCGGCACCTGCTCCCGAACCTGCGCGCGGTCAACTTCACCCTCACCGGCCTGCTCGGCGAAGGCGTCGCCGCCCAGCACCGCTTCGACCCGCAGGCCAAGGCCCTCGGGGAGTGGCTGCGCTCCCGCCACCTCGACATCCCGGAGGCCCTGCTGTGACCGTGCTGCCCACCCGCGTCGACCCGGCCGGGCCCGAGTACGCCGAGTACCGCGCCGCGATGCTCGCCAAGCTCGCCGGGCTGGACGCCGAGCACGCCAAGGCGCTGGCCGGCGGCGGCCCCAAGTACGTGGACCGCCACCGCGCCCGCGGCAAGCTGCTGCCGCGCGAGCGGATCGAGCTGCTGGTCGACCCGGACTCGCCGTTCCTGGAGCTCTCGCCGCTGGCCGCCTGGGGCAGCGACTACCCGGTGGGCGCGGCGCTGGTCACCGGCATCGGCGTGATCGAGGGCGTGGAGTGCCTGATCACCGCCAACGACCCGACCGTGCGCGGCGGCGCCAGCAACCCGTGGACCCTGCGCAAGGCCCTGCGCGCCAACGAGATCGCGTTCGACAACCGCCTCCCGGTGGTGAACCTGGTCGAGTCCGGCGGGGCCGACCTGCCCAGCCAGAAGGAGATCTTCATCCCCGGCGGCGCGCTGTTCCGCGACCTCACCCGGCTCTCCGCCGCCGGAATCCCCACCGTGGCCGTGGTGTTCGGCAATTCGACGGCCGGCGGCGCCTACGTCCCCGGCATGTCGGACCACACCGTGCTGGTCAGGGAGCGCGCCAAGGTGTTCCTCGGCGGCCCGCCGCTGGTCAGGATGGCCACCGGTGAGGAGGCCGACGACGAGTCGCTCGGCGGCGCCGAGATGCACGCCCGCACCTCCGGTCTGGCCGACCACTTCGCGGCGGACGAGGCGGACGCGCTGCGGCTGGCCCGCCGGATCGTCGCCCGGCTGGACCACCGCAAGCCGGGCCCGTCGCCGGACCGGCTCGCCGAGCCGCCGAAGTACGACGAGGAGGAGCTGCTGGGCATCGTCCCGGGCGACCTCAAGGTGCCCTTCGACCCGCGCGAGGTGATCGCCCGGATCGTCGACGGCTCCGACTTCGACGAGTTCAAGCCGCTCTACGGCACCAGCCTGGCCACCGGCTGGGCCCGGCTGCACGGCTACCCGGTCGGCGTGCTGGCCAACGCGCAGGGCGTGTTGTTCAGCGCGGAGTCCCAGAAGGCCGCCCAGTTCATCCAGTTGGCGAACCAGCGGGACATCCCGCTGCTGTTCCTGCACAACACCACCGGCTACATGGTCGGCCGGGCGTACGAGCAGGGCGGCATCATCAAGCACGGCGCGATGATGATCAACGCCGTCGCCAACTCCCGGGTGCCGCACCTGTCGGTGCTGATCGGCTCGTCCTACGGCGCCGGCCACTACGGCATGTGCGGGCGGGCGTACGAGCCGCGCTTCCTGTTCGCCTGGCCGAGCGCCAAGTCCGCGGTGATGGGCCCGCAGCAGCTCGCCGGGGTGCTGTCGATCGTCGCCCGGCAGTCGGCCGCCGCGAAGGGGCAGCCGTACGACGAGGACGCGGACGCGGCGATCCGCGCCATGGTCGAGCAGCAGATCGAGGCCGAGTCGCTGCCGGTCTTCCTGTCCGGGCGGCTGTACGACGACGGCGTGATCGACCCGCGCGACACCCGTACGGTGCTCGGCCTGTGCCTGTCCGCGATCCACAACGCGCCGGTCGAGGGCGCGCGCGGCTACGGCGTCTTCCGGATGTGAGACCGAGCTGTTCGACCGAGCTGTTCGACCGAGCTGCGAGACGGAGCTGCGAGACGGAGCTGTGAGGCGGAGCTGTGAGGGGCACCCGAGACATGATCACCAACCTGCTGGTCGCCAACCGTGGCGAGATCGCCCGCCGGGTCTTCCGCACCTGCCGGGCCCTGGGCGTCGCGACCACCGCCGTCCACTCCGACCCGGACGCCGGGGCCGCGCACGTCCGTGAGGCCGACGCGGCCGTGCGGCTGCCCGGCGCCGCGCCCGCCGACACCTACCTGCGCGCCGACCTGATCGTCCGCGCCGCGCTGGCGGCGGGCGCGGACGCCGTCCACCCCGGGTACGGATTCCTGTCGGAGGACGCCGGGTTCGCGCAGGCCGTGCTGGACGCCGGGCTGGTCTGGGTCGGCCCGCCGCCGGCCGCGATCGCCGCGATGGGCTCCAAGACGGCCGCCAAGCGGCTGATGGCCGCGGCCGGGGTGCCCGTGCTGGACGCCCTGACCGACCCCACCGAGGCCGACCTGCCGCTCCTGGTCAAGGCGGCGGCGGGTGGCGGCGGACGCGGCATGCGGGTGGTGCGCACGCTCGCGGAGCTCCCCGGCGAACTGGCCGCCGCCCGCGCCGAGGCGGCGAAGGCCTTCGGCTCGGACGAGGTGTTCTGCGAGCGCTACCTGCCCGCCGGGCGGCACGTCGAGGTCCAGCTGCTGGCCGACGCGCACGGCACGGTCTGGGCGGTCGGCGACCGGGACTGCTCGCTCCAGCGGCGGCACCAGAAGGTGATCGAGGAGGCCCCGGCCCCCGGCCTGCCCGAGGCGGTGCGCGCCGGGCTGCACGCGGCGGCCGTCAGCGCCGCCCGGGCGATCGGCTACACCGGTGCCGGTACGGCCGAGTTCATGCTCGGCGAGGACGGCCGGTTCCACTTCCTGGAGATGAACACCCGCCTCCAGGTCGAGCACCCGGTCACCGAGGCGGTCACCGGACTGGACCTGGTGGCGATCCAACTCGCCGTCGCCGAGGGGGAGCGGCTGCCCGGGCCGGTCCCGCCGCCCGCCACCGGCTGCGCGATCGAGGCCCGGCTGTACGCGGAGGACCCGGCGAAGGACTGGCAGCCCGCCACCGGCACCCTGCACCGCATCGAACTCACCGTGCCGCACGAGGAGTTCGGCGGCCGGGGCGTCCGGCTGGACTCCGGCGTGACGGCCGGCGACGAGATCACCCCGCACTACGACGCGATGCTCGCCAAGGTGATCGCCTGGGCGCCGACCCGCGCCGCCGCCGCCCGCCGGCTGGCCGACGCGCTCGCCCGCGCGGAGGTCCACGGGCCCGCCACCAACCGGGAGTTGCTGGTCCGCGCGCTGCGGCACCCGGCCTTCCTGGCCGCACGCCTGCACACCGGCTTCCTGGCCGAGCACGCGGCCGAGCTCACCGCCCCGGACGGCAGGGAGACCGCGCGCGCCGCCCTGGCCGCCGCCCTCGCCGACGCCGCCGCCCGGCGCGCCGGGCCGCACGGCGCACTGCCGTCGGGCTGGCGCAACCTGCCCTCACAGCCGCAGTCCAAGCGCTACCGTACCGACGACGGCGCCGAGTTGGAGGTCCGCTACCGCCTCACCCGGGACGGCCTGCGGGCCGACGACCACCCGCGGACGGAGCTCCTGGACGCCTCGCCCGAGCAGGTCACGCTGCGCGAGGGCGCCGTCCGGCGCGGCCACCGCGTCGCGCGCTACGGCGACCGGGTGTACGTCGACACCCCGAACGGCGGCATCGCGCTCACCGCCCTGCCGCGCTTCCCCGACCCCGCCGCCCGGGCGGACCCGGGCGCGCTGCTCGCCCCGATGCCCGGCACCGTCGTGCGCACCACCGCCGCCGTCGGCGACACCGTCACCGCCGGTCAGCCGCTGCTGGTCCTGGAGGCGATGAAGATGGAGCACCGCGTCACCGCCCCCGCCGACGGCGTCCTGGTCGAACTCCACGCCGCCCCCGGCCGGCAGGTCGAACTCGGCACCCTGCTCGCCGTCGTGCAGCCCGAGGCCGGTCCCGCCGCCGAGCCCACCGCCGAGCCGACCGCACCAGCCGCCGTCCAGCCCACCGCCGAGCCGACCGCACCAGCCGCCGTCCAGCCCACCGCCGAGCCGACCGCACCAGCCGCCGTCCAGCCCACCGCCGAGCCGACCGCAC
>NZ_JBFBFU010000017.1:123166-194242 GCF_040684355.1 Kitasatospora sp. NPDC091276
CCAGCCGCCGTCCAGCCCGCCGCAGAAGCCTGAGGAAGGACCCCGCATGTCCACCATCGGCAGTCAGCTCATCGAGACCACAGAACGCCGGGCCCTGCGCCAGGCCGTCGGCGACCTCGGCCGCCGCTACGGCTCCGCCTACTACATGGCCAAGGCCAGGGCCGGCGAGCCCGCCGACGAGCTGTGGGCGGACGCGGGCAAGGCCGGCTACCTCGGCGTGAACCTGCCCGCCGAGTACGGCGGCGGGGGCGGCGGCATCACCGATCTGGCCATCGTGCTGGAGGAGTTGGGCTCGGCCGGCTGCCCGCTGCTGCTGCTCATCGTCTCCCCGGCGATCTGCGGCACCGTGATCGCCCGCTTCGGCACCGAGGAGCAGAAGCAGCGCTGGCTGCCCGGACTCGCCGACGGCAGCCGCAAGATGGCCTTCGGCATCACCGAGCCGGACGCCGGCTCCAACGCGCACCGGATCTCCACCGTCGCCCGCCGGGACGGCGGGGACTGGCTGCTGACCGGCCGCAAGGTTTTCGTCTCCGGCATCGACCACTGCGACGCCGTGCTGTTCGTCGCCCGCACCGAGACCGCGGACACCGGCGGGGGCCGCAGGCTCAAGCCCTGTCTGTTCATCGTCCCGCGCGACGCCGCCGGCTTCGAGTACCGGGCGATACCGATGGAACTCGTCGCCCCCGAGAAGCAGTTCCAGGTCTTCCTGGACGACGTCCGGCTGCCCGCCGACGCCCTGGTCGGCGACGAGGACGCCGGCCTGCTGCAACTGTTCGCGGGCCTCAACCCCGAGCGTGTGCTGACCGCCGCGTTCTCCCTCGGCCTGGCCCGCCAGGCCCTCGGCAAGGCCGTCGAGTACGCGAAGACCCGCACCGTCTGGTCCACCCCGATCGGCGCCCACCAGGGCCTGGCCCACCCGCTGGCCCAGTGCGCGGTGGAGATCGAGCTGGCCCGGCTGATGACCCAGAAGGCCGGGCTGCTCTATGACGCGGGGGAGGACCTGGCCGCCGGGGAGGCCGCCAACATGGCCAAGTACGCGGCCGGCGAGGCCGCCGCCCGTACCGTCGACCAGGCGGTGCAGACGCTGGGCGGCAACGGCCTCACCCAGGAGTACGGGCTGGGCGCGCTGCTGGCCGCCACCCGGGTCGGCCGGGTCGCCCCGGTCAGCCGCGAGATGGTGCTCAACTACGTCGCCCAGCACACCCTCGGCCTCCCGAAGTCCTATTAGTCCGCCTCCTTCCAGGGCGCACCGGAAGCACCTACCGGACCCACCGGACGCACCGGACCCACCGGACGCACCGCGTCCACCGGGCGCACCCGCCCGGCGTGCTTCCGGTGGGTCACCAGAGGGACATCTCGGCGAACTTTGCAGTGGCGGACGTCATGGTCCGTATGCTCCTGTGCGTACCCTCGGTCGACCTTTCGCCGCGCCAGTCGATGCGTCAACTACCTTTCTGGAGGCTTACTTTGGTGTTCCGCAGCGAATTCCCGGACGTGCCGACGGTGGACCTGCCGATCCATGAGGCGGTGCTCGGCGGCGCGGCGGCGTACGGTGACCGGCCGGCCCTGATCGACGGCGTCACCGGGGAGCGCGTGAGCTACGCGCGGCTCGCCGCCGGCGTCGAGCGGGTGGCCGCCGGACTGGCCGCGGCCGGGGTGCGCCAGGGCGACGTGGTGGCCCTGTTCAGCCCCAACACGCTCGGCTACCCGACGGCCTTCTACGGCGCCACCCGGGCCGGCGCCACCGTGACCACGGTGTCCTCGATGGCCACGCCCGCCGACCTGGCCGGGCAACTCGGCGACAGCGGCGCCCGCTGGCTGGTGACCGTCTCCCCGCTCCTGCCGACCGCCCGCAAGGCCGCCGCCCTGCTTGCCGAGCAGGGCGGCCCACTGGCCGAGATCCTCGTCCTGGACGGCGCGGAGGGCCACCGCTCGCTCGCCGACCTGCTGGCCACCACCGGCCCCGCCCCCGGGATCGCCATCGACCCGGGCCGGGACGTCGCCGTACTGCCCTACTCCAGCGGCACCACCGGACTGCCCAAGGGGGTGATGCTCACCCACCGCTCGATCGCCACCAACCTCGCCCAGTGCGACGCCCTCTACCGGCCCGCCGTGGGCGAGCGGGTGCTCGCCGTGCTGCCCTTCTTCCACATCTACGGCCTGACCGCGCTGCTCAACCAGCCGCTGCGCTGCGGCGCCACCGTGGTGGTGCTGCCCCGCTTCGACCTGGAGCAGTTCTGCCGCACCATCGAGGAGCAGCGGGTGCAGGCGCTGGTGGTCGCCCCGCCGATCGCGCTCGCCCTGGCCAGGCACCCGGTCGTGGACCGCTTCGACCTCTCCTCCGTCGAGTACCTGCTGTGCGCGGCCGCTCCGCTGGATCCGGAGCTCGCCGCCGCCTGCGCCCGCCGCCTGGGCCTGCCGCACCTGCTCCAGGGCTACGGCATGACCGAGCTGTCCCCGGTCACCCATGTGGTCTCCCCGCTGGAGCGCGACCCCTCGCCCGGCTCGGTGGGGCGGCTGATTCCCTCCACCGAGCTGCGGGTCGCCGCCCTGGACGGGGCCGGCGAGGACCTCGGGCCCGGCGAGCCGGGCGAGCTGCTGATCCGGGGCCCGCAGGTGATGAAGGGGTACTTCGGCCGGCCCTCCGACACCGCCGCGGTGGTCGACTCCGAGGGCTGGCTGCACACCGGCGACGTCGGCTTCGTCGACGACCGGGGGTACCTGTACATCGTCGACCGGGTGAAGGAACTGATCAAGTACAAGGGCCACCAGGTGGCCCCGGCCGAACTGGAGGCCGTGCTGCTCGGCCACCCGCAGATCGTCGACGCCGCCGTGATCGGCGTTCCGGACGCCGACGGCACCGAGTGCCCCAAGGCCTTCGTGGTCCGTGCTCCGGGCAGCGGCCTGAGCGCGGAGGACGTCACCGGCTTCGTGGCCGGGCTGGTGGCCCCGTACAAGAAGGTCCGCGCGGTGGAGTTCGTCGAGGCCGTCCCCAAGTCCGCGGCCGGCAAGATCCTCCGCCGCGAGCTGCGGGCCCACGAGGCCGAGCGCCGTGCGGCGTCCGCGACCGCGGCCGCCGCGCCCACCGCCCCCGAGGCCTCCCGCTGAGCGGCCGGGCCCCCGGCGGCCGAAGACCGGCGCCCGTCTGTGAGGATCGACCCGCCGAGCACGGCGGGCCCGCCGACCGTGACGGGCCCGCCGGGCACGACCGGCCCGCCGAGCCCCCACCGGAACAGGAACCGCCGCCAGCCATGACCAGCCACCCCGCCGTCCGCACCCCCCAGCAGGACCGCAGCCGCGCCACCCGGGCCCGGCTGCTCGCGGCGGCCGTGGACTGCCTGGCCGAGCTCGGCTGGCACGGCTCCACCGTCACGGTGGTCGCCGAGCGCGCCGGAGTGTCCCGGGGTGCCGCCCAGCACCACTTCCCGACCCGCGAGGACCTGTTCACCGCGGCCGTCGAACACGTCACCGCCGAGCGGCTGGCCGCCGTCCGCGCCCACACGGACGAGCTGCCGGCCGCCGGCCCCGACCGCACCCGGGCCGTCGTCGACATGATCGTGCGCCTCTACACCGGTCCCCTGTTCCGCGCCGCCCTGCACCTGTGGACGGCCGCCGCCACCGAGGAGCCGCTGCGCGAGCGGATCATCGCCCTGGAGGGGCACGTCGGCCGGGAGGCCCACCGGGCCGCCGTCGAGTTCCTGGACGCCGACGAGACCCGCCCCGGCGTGCGCGAGTCCGTGCAGGCCACCCTCGACCTCGCCCGCGGGCTGGGCCTGGCCAACCTGCTCACCGACGACAGCGTCCGACGATCCGGGGTGATCCGGCAGTGGACCGGCGTTCTGGAGAGTACGCTGCGGCCGGTACGCCCATGACTCCCGTACTACCGGAACGGCCGGACGACCCCTGACCAAGGGGTCGCCGGGCGGCCGATGTCCGTGCAGTCTGGAGAAGAATCCCGGCCGACACGGACCGTGAGGCCCCCGGCCGGGCACGAGCCGAACCGGGGTGCTGCCTGATCATGCACGGAAACGAGTGGGACGTGACCTCCGCCGCCGGCCCCGCACCGGGCGGCACCCCCGTACGCCCCGAAGGCCACCGACTCGTCCCGCTCGCGACGGCCCTGCTCCAGGGCGACGGCCTGATCCTGCACTGGAGCGAGGACGCCGAGGCGCTGCTCGGCTACTCCGCCGAGGAGGCCGTCGGCAGCTACGCCGCCCAGCTGCTCACCGACGGCACCGACCGCCCCGAGGTGCTGTCCCTGTTCGCCCACATCATGGGCGGCTCCACCGGCTGGTCCGGCGTCTTCCCCGTCCGCCACCGCGACGGCCACAAGGTCGACCTGGAGTTCCGCACCTACCCGATCGCCGGCCCGGCCGGCACCCTGCTGCTGCTCGCCACCGCCTCCGACATCCGCGCCCTCCAGGCGGTCGAGGCCGACCTCGCCGTCCTCGACGGCGTCTTCGACCGCTCACCGATCGGCATGGCCGTCTACGACACCGAGCTGCGCTACGTCCGGCTCAACGAGGCGCTCGCCCGGATGAACGGCGTCCCCGTCGCCGCCCACCTCGGCCGCCGGATACCCGCGGTGCTGCCCGGCATCAACAGCGTCGAGATCGAGCAGACCATGAGGCAGGTGCTCAGGAGCGGCAAGCCCGTGGTGGACGCCCGCTCCCACGGCCGGGTGCCCGGGGACCCCAAGCGCGACCGCGCCTGGTCCGCCTCCTACTTCCGGCTGGAGGACTCCACCGGCCGGGTCTTCGGCGTCTGTTCCTCGATCATCGACGTCACCGAGCGCTTCCAGGCCGAGGCCCGCGCCGCCCGCGCCCAGGAACGGCTCGCCACCATCGCGGAGGCGACGGCCCGGATCGGCACCACCCTCGACCTCCAGCGCACCGCGGAGGAGCTGATCGAGGCCGTCGTCCCCCGGTTCGCCGACTTCGCCACCGTCGACCTGCTGGAACCGGTGCTGCGCGGCGCCGAACCCACCCCCATCCCCTCCGACCGGACGGTCACCCTGCGTGCCGTCGCCGTCGGCGAGTCCTACGAGTCGGGCCTCGCGCACGCCGTCGACACCGTCGGCGAGACCTCCGAGTACGCCCCCGACCGCAGCTACACCCAGTGCCTGCGCAGCGGACGCCCCCTGCTGCGCGCCCACGTGGACGCCGAGGTGCTGCGCGGCCTGGTCGCCAGCGAGGACCGGGTCGAGCCCGGCATCGCGGCGGGCATCCACTCGTACCTGATGGTGCCGCTCACCGCCCGGGGCATGGTGCTCGGCGGCTCCGAGTTCATCCGGATGCGCAACTCCGAGCCGTTCAGCGACGCCGACGTGGCGCTCGCCGAGGAACTGGTCGCCCGCACCGCGCTGGCCATCGACAACGCCCGGCTCTACCGGCGCGAGCGGGAGACGGCGCTCACCCTCCAGCGCAGCCTGCTGCCGCAGGAGATCCACCGCACCCTGGGCCTGGAGATCGCCTACCGCTACCTGCCCAGCAGCGTGGTCAGCGAGGTCGGCGGCGACTGGTTCGACGTCGTGCCGCTGTCCTGCGGCCGGGTCGCCCTGGTGGTCGGCGACGTGATGGGCCACGGCATCCGGGCCGCCGCCACCATGGGCCAGCTGCGCACCGTCGCCCGCACGCTCGCCACCCTCGACATGCCGCCCGAGCAGGTCCTCACACGCCTGGACGAGACCGCCTCGGGCATCGGCGAGGGCCAGTTCGCCACCTGCATCTGCGCGGTATACGACCCGCTGGAGCGCACCGTCCAGGTCGCCTCGGCCGGCCACCTGCCGCCGATCTGGGTCACCCCCGACGGCACCGCCAGCAGGGTCGAGGTGCCGCCCGGCGTGCCGTTGGGCGTCGGCGGGGTGGCCTTCGAGTCGATCGAGTTCGCCCTGCCCGAGGGCGGCATGGTCACCCTCTACACCGACGGCCTGGTCGAGCGGCGCGGCCAGGACCTCGACGACGGCATCGACCTGCTGGCCGACACCCTCGCCGGGCCCGGCCGGACCCTGGAGGAGAACTGCGACGCCGTCCTCGGCGCACTGGTCACCGACGGCACCGAGGACGACATCGCGATGATCATGGCGCGGGTGCTGCCACTGCCCGCCGACCGGATCGCCACCCTCCCGCTCACCGGCGGCGGCCGGCTGCCCGGCAAGGCCCGCCGCTTCACCCGCGCCACCCTGGACGCCTGGGGCCTGACCGCCCTCTCCGACTACGCCGAACTGCTGGTCAGCGAGCTGGTCACGAACGCCCTGCTGCACGCCGACGCCCCGCGGCGGCTGCGGCTGTTCCGCGACCGGGTGCTCACCCTGGAGGTCTCCGACGCCGGCGGGGCGGCCCCGCAGCTGCGCCCCTTCGCCGAGCAGGACGAGGGCGGGCGCGGCATGTTCCTGGTCAGCGAGCTGGCCCAGCGCTGGGGCAGCCGGCTGACCAGGGACGGCAAGGTGGTCTGGGCCGAGCTGGAACTGCCCTTCGGGGCTGCTTAGTTCCCCGCGGGTCAGTCCCTGGTCAGTGCGCTTCCCCGGTCAGTGCGCGGCGAGCGGGTAGTGGTCGGAGAGGTCGGTGTAGGTGTAGCTCTTGCCCCAACTGCTCACCGTCCACGGCGCGCTGTGCGTGCGCAGGACCTGGTTGGTGTACTGCTGCGGGCGGGCGTGGTCGGCCCGGTAGAGCACGTAGTCCAGGTCCTCCTTGGGCTCGCCCGGGTAGCGGTAGGCGGCGATGGAGTTGTCGGCGGTGTCGAAGGAGTACGGCCAGCCCGTGCGGGCGGAGGCCGGCGCCAGGTTGGCGTTGTCCAGCAGGGCCTGGTACTCGGAGCCGTGCGAGTCGATGTTGAGGTCACCGGCGAGCAGGATCGGCTCGTTCGCCGGGATCTGCTTGGCGTCCAGGAAGCCGCGCATGGCCGTGAGCTGCTTGGCCCGGATGGCGGCCGGCTGGCCGTTGGAGCAGCCCGAGTCGGTGGACTGCAGGTGGGTGCCGACCACGTGGGTGCGCTGGCCGTTCACGTTCAGGACGGCGTAGACGAAGCCCTTGTTCGAGAAGTAGTCCGAGCCGCAGGCGTCCTTGTAGACGTACTGCTCCTTGCGCAGGATCGGCCACTTGCTGAGCAGCGTCACGCCGCCGTCCTCGGGGGTGGTGGAGCTGTAGCTGCCGGAGGTCGCGTCCCAGCCGCTGGTGGAGCGGCCGACGACCGGGGTGTGGTACGGGTAGGCGGCCGAGGCCTTGGCGGTCAGGGCGTCGGAGGCCGCGTTGTCGAAGGCCTCCTCCAGGACGACCACGTCGTGGCCCTGGAAGAAGTCCGCCGAGGCGATCGCCTGCGCCCGGTGCTCCTGGCCCCAGTTGGGGTAGAGGGTCGTGCTCATCAGGAACGTGTTGTACGTGAGGACGTCCAGCGCGGGCGCGGTGACCGGGGCGCTCTCGGTCGTGGCGCCGGTGGCGGCCGTGGCGGGGGCGGTGGCGAGCGCGCCGAGCACGGCGGCGGCAGCGCAGGCGGCGGCGGCCTTGCGGAGGGACGACAGCGGCATTGGGGCTCCGTGAGGGTATGACGTGAACGCGACGGTCAGCGGATGGTGTACATCCAACGTCGCCGCCCGCACGGTGCACAAGACCGCGCAAGAGCATTCGGTGAACGCAGTTGAAACACTGTCACCGCCCAGAACGCGCGAACCCCACCACCCGCTGAGGGTGGTGGGGCTCGCGAGAGTTGTGCGCGTCAGACCTCGCCGAACTCGCCGGCTTGGACGGCGGCGACGAACGACGACCAGGCGTCGGCGGGGAAGACGAGGGCAGGACCCTCGGGGTCCTTGGAGTCACGGACGGGCGTCAGGCCAGGGAAGCCAGGAGCTACCTCTACGCAGTCACCGCCGTTATTGGAGTGGGAGGATTTGATCCAGGAAGCGCCGGACAGGTCTACGAGGTCGGTCATGATTGGAGTTCCTTTCGGGCCCTGCGGATCATCGCCTGGGATGCGGCCTGCGGCGGCGCTTCCACCAGCATCTGATCGTAGTCCCTCTCCCATCCTGCAACCGTTGTGCGAGACCGCTCAAGGTGGCCTCTCGCGGTCGATTCCGCATACCCCACGACTGTTTGGTCGGGGAGGTTCAGCAGGACCACCGGCAGTGTGAAGGACAGGTTCTCGCCGATGGCAAACGGCGCCACCTGCATCGTGATGTACGGGCGCTGAGCCAGTTCCTCAAGGTGGCGGAGCTGTTCAGCCATGACCTGCGGCCCGCCGATGGGGCGGAGGAGAACGCCTTCTTCGATCACTGCGTGAATCATCGGGGGAGTCTTCTGGGTGAGGATCTCCTGACGCAAGGACAGATAGTCGGTGCGTTCATCGGCCTCAGCGGGGGTGATCGTGCCGCGCCTGACGGCCGATTGTGCCAGTGCCCTTGCATAGGCAGGGGTTTGGAACAGCCCAGGAACGATGATCAGGCCGACCGTTCTCAGCCGGCGGCATCGTGCCTCAGCGTCGGCGAACTCGGCGAAGCCCTCAAGAAGCGCTGCGCGGCTGAATCGCCGCCACAACTCGTAGAACCGTTGGCCTGACTCGAACACCTCATCGGCCTTAACAGCCAGTGCCCGTGTTGGGGAACGCTTCCCGTTCTCGACATATGAGATGTGCGCGCCCGAGTACCCCAGGCGCTTGGCAGTTTCGGCCTGCGACCAGCGCCTTGCCCGTCGTGACCTGCGAAGCTCCTGGCCAAAGCGCACCTGCGGTGATGCTTGGGCGTCAACCTCGGCTTCAGCCATGATCCTTCGGCTCCTTCACACGACATTGCTGTCAAAGGTAAGACTCTGGCGATCGTAGTGGAGACCACGCCACCATGGCTACAGCAAGTGACACGCCAAGAGCGAAGCGCTACGGAGACCCCATGCCCGAAAACCCGAAATCCGCGCTGCCCGACTTCGTCCGCAACGAGGTGGTGCGGGACCTGAAGCACCGAGACGACGACGGCAAGCCGAAGGAGGGGGTCTTCATGGAGATCCTCTGCGGGGCGGCCTTCCTGAGGCCGCTCGGCGGGGGGTGCGAGTGGACGACCAGGCCCGATCAGCTGCGACGGTGCGACCCCAGGGAGATCGCGCCGGGTACGGGGAGCAGCCCGCAGCGTCGGCCGATGTTCCCGGAGCCGGCGTGACCTCGGGGGAGATGCTGCTCGCCGGGCTGCACCTCAGCTCGTTGGCGGCCGGCGGCTTCACCGCTGTGGTCAACGGCTGCCGCGCCGCTGTCGGCCGAACCGCGAACCGGACCGACAAGCTCCCGCCAACGCGCCGCGAGTGCTCATCCCGCGCGGTGGCGGGGTTCAACGCCCGTTCGTGACAGGCAATCACGGACGGGTGCCGGTAGGCCTACCTCCCCTGCCGGCCGGCTCCGAGGGCACGTTGGCGCCAGACCCTCGCCGAGCCACACCGCTCCCCGCCGGCCACCCCGCCGGCGGGGAGCGGCCGTCCCTCGATCACCGTCGATTCCTTACCTTCCCTGTTCTCTGGAGGCGCACGTTGAACAGCACAGTCGCACCCGCACCGCTCGACTTCGCGTGGCTGGAGGTGACCGGGTTCTGCAACGAACCGTGCATTCATTAGGCAAGTCGCGTGTCGGGTTCGAAGGTGTCGGCATTGAACCCGCAACGCTAGCTCGGTTTGAGGCGGTCCATGAGGTCGGCAACGCCATCGACCTGGCGGTAGGGCTTGAACGCCGGCGCGAGCTCGCGCACCAGGGTGACGCACCGGTCGGCGCCGATCCTGGTCGCGAGGTCGAGGGACTGATTCGTAACGGCAAGGGCATGTTCGACCTCGCGGGCCTGCAGTAGGCTGCGGGCCTCGTAGGTCAGGAAGATCCCGCGCGTCTTGTCGCGGGAGCGCGGCAGCAGGCTCATGCCCTCGTCGATGCGGGCGTGCGCTTGGTCGGTACGGCCGAGGTCGAGCATGCACTGGCCGGAGTCGACCGCCAGGTCCGCCGTGCTCATCCACCGGCACCATGCGGGGGCCTGGTCGGGGCTGTCGGTCAGCAGGGCGTTCTCGGCGGCGGCCAGGTCGCGGTGGCAGTCGGCGGCGGCTCCGAGGGCGGCATGCGCGCGGGCCCGGCGGAGGTAGAGCAGGGACTGTGCGGTGGGGTGCCGGGTGTGGATGAGGGCCTGGCTGAGCGGTTCGACGGCGGCGCCCGGCTGGGTGAGCCAGATCGACTGGTAGGCGAAGTCGGAGAGGACGCCGGCCCCGAGGTCGCGGTCGCGGGCGGCGTGCGCGTTGGTGAGGGCCGCGTTCCAGAGCTTGCCCGCCGCGAAGTGCTGGCCCTGGTCGAAGCGGTGCCAGCCGCAGGTGCTGGCCAGGGAGGCGGCCAGCAGGTGGAGGCGCTGGCCGATGGGTTCGGTGTACCGGCCCTGTTCCAGCAGGTCGGTGACCGTCTCCAGTTGGGCGTCCATCAGCTTGGCGGTGTGCTGGCGCTGTTCGGTGGGCAGGGCGGTCAGCTTGGCGCTGGTGTCCTCCAGCCAGTCGACCAGTTCGCCGTCGACGTGCTTGCCGTTCAGAGCGGTGGTGAGCCGGTCGGGTTCGAGGGTGGCCCATTGGGCTGAGAGTCCGGCCAGCGCGAGCGCGCTGAAGGTCATGAAGGTGCGGCGGCGATGGTCCATTGTGGCTCTCTGTGCGTCTCGAAGTGCGTGGACGGTGAACGCCGATCCGAGTGGCACCGGCTGTTCCTGGCCTGGCAGCCAGTGAGGCCACTCGAAGGCTCCCAGGTCGCTGATCGGGACGTCGAAGGCCTCGGCGATCAGGAGCTGGGATTCGATGCTGGGCGTCTTGCGCCAGTTCTCCCACTTGCTGACGGCGGCCTTGTCGGTGCCGGAGCGAAGACCCTCGGGCCTGTTCCTGGCGGCGTGGTGGATGCGGGCCGCGAGGTCGGTCTGGGACCAGCCGCGAAGCGCGCGGGCGTACGCGAGGGGGTGCCGGATCTGGTCGTCCACGGGGCCAATCCCATCATCGACGGTGACCGTGAGCCTACTGCGCGTACGGGCTGGACTACCCCGGGACAACAGACAACGCCTGGTTGGTGACCGTGAGTTGGGCTCTACTCGTCGTGCACCGAAGAAGTTCCTTCACGAAGCGGGAGGAGTCCGCGCATGAAACGACGCGCTGCGGTCATCGGCCTCGGCCACCAGGCGCTCGAAGACCACCTGCCCGGCCTGCTCGCCTCCAGCAGGGCCGAGCTCGTCGCCATCTGCGACAGCAACCCCGACACCCTGCGGCAGCGGCAGGAACAGCTCCAGGTCCCGGGATTCACCCGCACCGGTGAGCTGCTGGACGCGGTGGCCCCGGACTTCGTGGTTGTCGCCGTCCCGCACCACGCCGGACGCGAGGTCGTCCACGAGTGCGCCGCCCGGGGCGTCCACGTCCTCAAGGAGAAGCCGTTCGCCACCAGCGTGTGGGAGGCCCGGGATCTCGCCCAGGTCTGCCAGGCCGGCCGGGTCGAGCTGATGGTCACCCTCCAGCGGCGCTTTAACCCGATCCACGCGAGCGTCGCCGGGATGCTGGACCAGATCGGCATCCCCTTCCTGATCGACGGCCAGTACACCTTCCACACCGACGACCCCGGCGCCGGGTGGCGCGGGGACATCCGGCAGGCCGGGGGCGGCTGCATCATCGACATGGGCTACCACCTCATCGACCTGCTGCTGTGGTACTTCGGTTTGCCCAGCCGGGTCATCGCCGAGTTCTCCACCACCGCCGTCCCCGGCGGCGGATACGACGCGGAGGACACCGCCGTCATCCAGCTCGGCTACGACACCGACCTGTACGGCTCGGTGCTGCTGTCCCGGTGGGTGGCTCCGAAGACCGAGCGCCTGCACGTGGTCGGCACCCGCGGCTCGGTGCTGCTGACCAAGGGCCAGGTCCAGCGGCTCGACCTGCACGGCGCCGTGGTGGAGGAGCTGACCCGCCCCCACGCTCCCGCCTCGGCATCGGCCGCGCAGATCGACTACTTCTGCCGGGTCCTGGACGGCGAACGGCCGAACACCTCCGGCCCCGACCAGCACCTCGCGCACGCCGCGTTCATCGCCTCCTGCTACCAGTCCAAGGCAGCAGGGCGCTACATCGACCCGAAGGAGATGCTGTGACCAGCACCCTCGCCCTGCTCGGCGGCAAGCCCGAAGTCACCGCCACGGGACCGCACTTCAGTTGGCCGCCGATCGACGACATCACCCGCGCCAAGGTCGCCGCCCAGCTTGAGGAGTCGATCTCCATCCCCGGCCGGTCCGGCATCGTCGCCGAGCTGGAGGACGGCCTGCAGGAGTACTTCGGCGTCCGGCACGCGGTCACCACCAGCTCTGGCACCGCCGCCCTGCACGCCACCTACTGGGCCGCCCGGATCAAGCCCGGCGACGAGGTCATCGTTCCGGCCTGGACCTTCCACGCCACCGCCTCCCCGCTCTTCCACCTCCGCGCGGTGCCCGTGCTGTGCGAAACCCGGCCGGACGGCAACATTGACCCGAACCGGATCGAGGAGCTGATCACCCCCCGAACCCGCGCGATCATGGTCACCCACCTGTGGGGCAAGCCCGCCGACATGACCGACCTGGTGGCCGTGGCGAACGCCCACGACCTGGCGGTACTGGAGGACGGCTCCCACGCCCACGGCGCGAGCATCGCCGGGCAGAAGGTCGGCACGTTCGGCCTCGCCTCGGCCTTCTCCCTCAACGGCCCCAAGCCGCTGTCCGGCGGCGAGGGCGGGTTCGTCCTCACGGACGACGACGACACCTACCACCGGGTCATCACGCTCGCGCACTACAACAAGCGGGCCAAGACCGAGATCCCGGAAGGCCATCCGCTCGCGCGGTACGCGGTCACCGGGGCCGGCCTCAAGCTCCGCATCCACCCCCTTGCCGCCGCCATCGCCCATGACCAGCTCGCCCGCCTCGACGGCTACGTCGTCGGCCGGGCGGAGATCGCCCGCTACCTCACCGGCCAGCTCGCCCGGACACCCGGCCTGGAAGTCACCGAGATGCCCGACGGGGTGATCCCGTCCTGGTACGGGTTGACGCTCACCTACAAGCCGGATGAACTCGACGGCCTGCCGATCGAGCGCTTCCACCAGGCGCTGATCGCCGAGGGCGCCACCGAGTTCGACCGCCCCGGCTCCACCTGTCCCATGAACCAGCTCCCGCTGTACCAGCAGCCCGGACCACTGTTCCCCGGGCACCCGCACTCCCACCGCCGGTACAAGGCAGGGGACTTCCCGGTCGCGGAGCACGCCCACGCCCACATGATCAAGCTCCCGGTCTGGCATCGTGAGCAGGATCTGGAAGTGGCCGAGCAGTACGTCCGCGCGGCCGTCAAGATCAGCGACCATCACAAGGAGCTGCAGTGACTGTCACCTCCCCCGAGTTCGTGGCCGGCCTGGCGACCGATGCCGAAGCCGCCGGAATCAGCGGCTTCGTCGCCGCCGCCGTGATCAACCACGACGGCCGGGTCCTGCTCGTGCGGCGCAACCCCGACGACTACATGGGCGGCCTGTGGGAGATCCCCTCCGGGACGGTCGAGTTGGAGGAGGAAGAGTCCATCCTCGACGCCCTGTACCGCGAGACCGCCGAGGAGACCGGGCTGACCATCAAGGAGGTCACCGGCTACATCGGGCACTTCGACTACCAGAACAGCCGCGGCGGCACGACCCGCCAGTTCAACTTCGCCGTCACCGTGGAGAAGACCGAACCGGTCGTCCTCACCGAGCACGACGCCCACCAGTGGGCACTCCCCAGTGAGCTCCCCGAAGTGAGCGACGCGGTTCGCGAGCTGATCGCCCGCTGAGGTGGTGCGAGTGCGGCGGGGCCCTCGGATTCCCCGAGGGCCCCGCCACAGCGCGACCGCGTCGGCTCCGAACTCCGGGTTGTACTTCGATGGCCTTGCCACGCGGATCTTCACCTTCCTGGATCTACAAGATCCATTGTCAGGTGTGTCCACATCGCCGGGGTCACCTCAGTCATAGGGCTACCCCGGAGGTCAGGCAGGCAGATGCTGGTGATCGCGCCGACCTGATCGGCGCTCAGCCCGCGTCGACTTCCGCCCTCCACATGGTGCGGAGTTGCGCCTCGACGTCGCCGGCCTGGCGGAGGCCCGCCTGGTAGGCCGGTTCCCAGGCCGCCAGGTCGCCCGTGTCCGAGCCGAAAGCGCGCACCGAGGCAGGGTCGGGGCCGATGGTCACCACGGCGTCCGCCCCCACTGCCGCCAGCTGCTGGTTGAGCGGTTCCCGGGGGAACAGGTGGGCCATCGGCTCGACTACGACCAGCGTGCGGGCTCCAGCGGCGAGATCGGCGTTGGGGCCTGCGCGCAGCGCACCGTCCATGTACCGCCGGCCGTCGATGGCGACGGGCGGTGCGGCTCCGGGGAAGGCGCTGCTCGCCGCCACCGCGTGCACCAGCGGCACGCCGCTGTCGCGGTCCCACACCACGGGCTCACCGGTGGTGGCGCAGACGGCGGTGATCAGCAGTCGTCGCTCCGGCCACGCGTCCGCACCGATCAGGGCGGCGCGCCCCGCGATCAGCGCCTCCTCGGCTCGGGGGTCGGTGCCGTCGAGCGCGAGGCGGCCGACGCGACGCCTCGCCTCTCCGGGTTCCAAGCTGCGGTCGCCGAGTACGGCGAACACCGCGCCCATCCGCTCAGGGTCAGGCTTGACCCGGTGAGCGGCCTGGCGAGCCGAGGAAGCGAGCCGACCTGGGTCCTGCCCGGTGGCGAGCAGCGTTCCGACGATCGCGCCGGCTGACGTGCCGACGATCAGGTCGGCCTCGCCCAGATCCACGCCGTTGCGGCGCAACCCGTAGGCCAGTCCGGCTGTCCAGGCCGTGCCGACGTGACTTCCGGGGCCCAGGACGAGTGCTCGGTCGAAGGTGTGCATGTGGTCTCCCCTCGTTATTGAAACAGTCGTACCATATACTTGCCAATGCCGTTTCAACTCCGATGCGCCGAAGGGAGATCCGCCGTGGGGCGACCCGCCGACCCCGCCCGTCGTGAGCGCACGCTGGCGCGCGCGACCGACTACGTGCTGGCGCACGGCCTGGCCGGACTGAGCCTGCGACCACTGGCCGCAGCCCTCGACACCAGTCCACGGATGCTGCTCTACGACTTCGGCAGCAAACAGGAGTTGGTCGCGGCGGTCCTCGCCGAGGCCCGCCGCCGGGGCGCGGTGCGTCTGGCCGGGCACCCCGCGCCGATGAAGGGCTCCGTGCAGGAGCGGCTGCGTGGCATCTGGGGGTGGATGAGCGCGGACGAACGTGCGCCGTTCGTCCGGCTGTTCTTCGAGGTGCACGCCGACGGCCTGGTCCACCCCGAGAACTACCCCGACCAGGCCGAGGCGATCACGGACTGGTTCGACACTCTCGGCGCCACCTTCCGGGATGTCTCCACCGGCCCTGACGACACCGTCACGCCCACGTTGGTCATGGCCGTCATCCGGGGTCTGCTGTTCGACCTCACGACCACCGGCGACCGCCGGCGCACCGATCGCGCGCTGGACCGCTTCGCTGAACTCCTCGGGCGGTGAACGCGCGAGAGCGGTGAACGCGCGAGAGGCGTGACGGACGGGGCTGCGTGCGGTGACGGTGACGGTGATGGTGACGTCAGCGAGGCCGAGGAAGGCGCACGTGACGGTCCTGCCCCGCGCCGTATCCGGCAGCCGCCATGGCGATGCCGAGGACGGCCGGGACCGTGAGCGGAAGCGTCCAGCTGCCCGTGGTGTCGTGCAGGATCCCGAGGAGGAGGGGCCCGGCCGCCGCCACGAGGTAGCCGATGGACTGCGTCTTGCCGGCCTGCGCGGCGGCTTCGCCGGAGCTGCCGGCACGTTCGCTCCGGAAGGTCAGCGCGAGGACGAGGCACGCGCCGCCGCCCAGCCCGAGCAGGGTGCACGCCACGACGGACAGCGCGGGGGCGGACACCAGCACGGTGAAGCCACCGGCCACGATGTTCCGGCCGCCCGGCGCGCGGTACGCCACCGGCGGGAACGGCCGTGGCCGTTCCCGCCAGCGGGTGCGGAGGTGGGTGCGGAGGAGGAGGGCGGACCGGCTACAGCAGGTGCTGCGCCCGGAGGTCCGCCACGTACTTGGTGATCAGGTCCTGCGACAGGTGCGGGATGTCGTTCTCCTCGTTGAGGGCGGCGGCCCGGACCGCCGCGCGGAACCGGTCCGCCGGCAGGGCGGATCCGGGCAGCGGCTCCGACGGCGTGGAGAAGGCGTGCAGCAGGGGGAGCAGCGAGTGCTGCCGCTGGCGGTCGGGCAGAGCGCGCATGGCGCTCTCGAAGCGGTCGAGCCACTCGTCGTAGTCGTCGATGCGCGTCAGGGGGTGTCCGGCCGCCACCAGCCAGTCGACGAAGGTGTCGAGGGAGATTCCGTCCTCGTGCGGGTTCACGATGTTGAAGGTCCGGTACCCCTCCCGGGTGTCGTCGCCCAGCGCGGCGACGGCCTGCGCGGTGAAGTCCACGGGCAGCGCGTCGTAGTGCCCGTCGACGTCACCGGTGCCCCGGACGTAGAAGCTGCCGGGGGCGATGCCGGTCGCCAGCAGGCTCAGCAGGAGGCGGGTGAACACGTCCGGGACGTTCAGCTGCCCCCGGTAGCGCGGGTGGGCGAGGATCAGGTTCGAGCGGAACACGGCGACCGGGAGGCCGAACGTGTCGTGCGCCTCGCGCAGCAGCACCTCGCCCGCCCACTTGCTGGCCGCGTAGCCGTTCGCGTAGCCGCTGCCGAGGTCGCGCGTCCCGCAGGCCGTGCGGATGTCCGCGTCCTCGTCGGCCGCGTCCTCGGAATCGAAGACGACGGCGACGGTCGACAGGTAGGTGAACTGCTTGACCTTGGAGGTGACCGCGAGCCTGATCAGTTCGGCCGTGCCCAGCACGTTGGGGCCGAACAACTGGTCGTACGGCAGGACGTGGTTGACGAGTGCCGCCGGGTGGACGATCAGGTCCACGGTGTCGGCCAGCCGCTGCCAGGTCTCCCGGTCGAGTCCGAGGTCGCTCTCCCCGACGTCGCCGGCGACCACCTCCAGGTGCTGGGCGGCCAGGCAGTGGTAGCGCCGGAGGAACTCCGGGTCGCCGCTGTCGAAGGCCGCGTCGAGCCGCGCCCGGGCCGACTCGTCGGTGGCGCCGCGGACCACGCAGACCAGTGTGCCGCCGCGCTGCGCGACGCGCTCCAGCCATTCGAGGCACAGGAAGCGGCCCAGGTAGCCGTTGGCGCCGGTCAGCAGGACGGTCCGCGCCTCGGGCAGCGGGCCCCTCGGCCTGCCGGTCCGCGTCGGGGTTCCCGTGTCGAGGAACGCGTCGAGCGTCAGGTCGCCCGCCACGAGCCGCGTCGCGCCCGGTCCGTGGACCTGGTCGGCGGTCGGGCGCCGGTCGCCCGACGCGAGGGCGTTCTCGATGTGGTCGGCCACCCGCTGGAGCGTGTTGACCGGGTTGATGACGACGTCGACGGGGACGTCGACGCGGTAGACCTCCTTGAGCAGTTGGGAGAACGACAGCGCGGAGAGGCTGTCGCCGCCGAGTTCGAGGAAGCGCGTCCCGGGGTGGACGTCGTCCTGCCGGTGTCCGAGCAGCGCGCGGGCGGCCTGGCACACGGTCTCCGGTACGGGCCGGGACGGGCCGACCTGGCGCAGTGCCCGGAGTTCGTCGCTCTCGCGCTCGGTCAGCTCGGCGTACAGGGCTTCGAGGCGCTCGCCGTAGCGCTTCGCCAGCGCGGGGCGCAGCAGCTTGCGCACGCCGGAGAGCAACCCGTTCTGCTGGCTGAACGGCTCGGTCTCGATGAGGAAGTCCCGTGGGATCTCGTACGAGTTGAGGCCCGCCTCGGTGGCGAGGCGGTGCAGGGACTCGCGCAGGAGCGACCTGAGACGCGGACCGTCCTCGGCGGCGAGGTCGAGCGCCTCCTGGGTGGGCACGATGACCGCGAGCAGGTAGGCGCGGGCGCTGTTGCCGTACACGAAGACCTGCCGGACGAGCGGACTGTCGGTGAAGAGGGCTTCCAGCCGGGAGGTGGCCACGAACTCGCCCTGCGACAGTTTGAGGACGTTGGAACGGCGGTCGACGTACACGAACTCGTCGGGGCCGGTGAGGGCCACGATGTCGCCCGTGCGGTAGAAGCCGTCCTCGTCGAAGACCTGGGCGGTGGCGTCCGGCTGCTGGAAGTAGCCGGGAACGAGGCGTTCCGACTTGACCAGCAGTTCGCCCCTGGGGTGCGGGGAATCGGTGCGGAAGTACCCCAGCTCGGGCACGTCCGCCAGCCGGTGGTCGGTCACCGGCGGGCGCAGCACCCGGCCGTCGAGCGAGACCAGCCCGGCTTCCGTCGACCCGTAGCCGTTGAACACCCTGATCTGCAGGCAGCTCTCCAGGAACGCCGCCAGCTCCGCGCTCATCGGGGCCGAGCCGTAGGTGGCCCACAGGAGGCGGCCGCCCAGGGTCTTCTCCCGCAGTTCCTCCTTCGCGCGGTCCGCCTGCCCGGCGGTGTCGCCCCCGACCTCGTCCGGCTCGTTCCGGCGGGCCGACTCGCTCCGGTAGCGCTGGAAGAGCATGTCGCAGATGCGGGGCACCAGGATGAACTCGGTGGGCCGGACCAGGGAGAGGTCCACGAAGAGGGTCGACAGGTCGCTCGACGCCACGAAGTGGGCGGTGCCCCCCTTGGCGAGCGTGCCGAACAGCACGCCCCGTCCCATCATGTGGCTCAGGGGCAGGTAGTTGAGCACGATGGACGGCTGCGTCCCCTGGCCGGGCACGAAGTCGATCCAGAAGTGCTTGACGAGACGCTCGGTGTACACGGCGCCCTTGGGGGTGCCGGTGCTCCCCGAGGTGTAGATCAGCGCGCTGAGCGTGTCGGCCGTCGAGCCCTCGGGGACCCGGGGGAGCGGTGGCAGGCTCCTGCCCCGCTCGATGACCGAGGCCAGCGTGTCCAGGGTGACGCCCCGGCCCTGCGCCGCGAGCCGTCCGCGCGCGGCGTCCAGCGCCTCCTGGTGGTCGGTGACCTCCGGGCGGTGGCCGAGCACGACGATCCTGCCCAGTGACGGGGCGTCCGCCGCGATCTGGAGCGCGGCGTCCAGGTGCGCCACGTCCACCGCCAGCAGGCGTGGTCCGGTCTGCGCGACGACGGGGGCCAGGTGTTCCGCCGAGGCGCCGGCCTGGAGGGGGACGCTCACCGCGCCGGAGCGGACGCAGGCCAGATCCAGCACGGCGTACTCGGGGCTGGTGGAGCCGAGGACGGCGACGAAGTCGCCCGGGCCCACGGCGTGGTCGGGGTGGTGACGCCACTCGGAGGCCACCGCGCCGACGCGTTCCCACAGTTCGCCGTAGGTGACGGTGTCGAACCGGTCCAGGAGGCGCAGGGTGGTGCGGCCGGTGTCCGGGTCGGTCACCGGCTCGGCGGCGCGCTCGCCCAGGGCTGGGCGGTCCGCGTACCCTTCCATCACCGTGGCCACGAGGTCGGCGAGCGGTAGGCCCGGCCGCCGGATCGCCTCGCTCACGGCGTCCAGGGGCGCGGCGGCACGGAACTGCGGATCCGTCGCGTACAGGTGGGCGGTGCGCTGGGCGGTGCGTGCGTCGAGGTCGTCGGCCGGGGGCGGTAAGACGGACATCGGTGTTCTCCTCTACGGCCTCGAAGGCCTGTGCAAGGGGTGGGCGGTCTTCATTTTTCGCTGAAGGCCCGTTTGGTGGAAGTGAGTTGATCGCTCGTCAGGGTGCGGGGGATCCGTACGCGGCGGTCCTGCCCCGCACCGTATCCGGCGCCGGCCATGGCGGTGTCGAGGACAGCTGCGGACTCATCGCTTCTCCGTCGCGGGTGGTGCCTGGACCCCGTGGTCGTGGGTCAGCCGGACGATCGCCGCCGCCGCGGTGCGGGCGCCGCTCTCGTCCTGGGCCTCGATCGCGTCGACGAGTCGCCGGTGCAGGTCGGCGTGCTCCTCGGCGGCGGTGGCGTCCCAGGGCAGGCCTCCCAGGGCGGAGGTGAGGGCCGTGCCGAGGTAGTCGTAGACCTCGATCAGGAGGTCGTTCCCGCTCGCCCGGACGACGGCCCGGTGGAACAGCGCGTCGACACTCATGGCCGCGGACCTGTCCTCGCCGGCGCAGGCCGCGTCGGCGTCGGCCAGCAGCTCCCTGAGCTGGTGCAGCTGGTCCTCGCTGCGCCGCAGGGCGGCGGCCCCCGAGGCGTACTCCTCAAGGACGGTGCGTAGTTCGAGGACGTTGTCCCGCCGGGCGGAACTCGCCCGCCGCACCATGACCGACTGGAGCTCGCTCGACGCGCGGACGTAGGTGCCGTCCCCGGCCCGGGGTTCCAGCAGGCCGAGGTGCACGAGCGCGCCGATCGCCTCGCGCAGCGTGCTGCGTCCGACCCCGAGCTCCTCGACGAGGACCTGCTCCGGCGGGATCCGCGTCCCCACCGGCCAGCCGCCCGCCTCGATGTGCGAGCGGAGGCTGTCCACGAGCTGCGCGGACAGGCTTGCCGTCCTGCGCGGTGTACTGATGCGGTTCATGGAGGCAGCCTATACAAACATCAGACATTTGAACATCGCATGTTTCTGGGTCTGGCCGCCCCGGTTCCAGCCGCCCGGCCCGCGATACGCCACCGGCGGGAACGGCCGTGGCCGTTCCCGCCGGTGACAGGGGAGTCGGGCGTGCTTACGCGTCGACCTTCTGCGGCTTCTCCGGCTTCTCCGGAGCGGGCACCTCGACCGCAGTGACCGCAGTGACCGCAGTGACCGCAGTGACCGGGGTGGCCGCGCTGGTCGGGGTGTCCAGGCCCCGCAGCAGCCGCCAGGCCATCGCGGCCGCGCCGATCAGCAGGACGGCGGCCAGCAGGCCGGCACTGTTCATGCCGTGCGTGAAGGACTCCCGGGCGCTCGCCAGCAGCGGCTCCGCGACGCCCTGCGGCAGTCCGTGCGCCGTCTCGACCGCCGCGCCCAGCGACTCGCCGGCCCGCGCCGCGGCCGCCGGATCCGTCCCGGCCGGGACGACGAGCCCGCCGGCGTAGATCGAGCCGACCACCGAGCCGACCAGTGCGATGCCGAGCGCGGTGCCCAGCTCGTACGCGGTCTCCGAGACCGCCGAGGCCGCGCCGGCCTTGTCGGCGGGTGAGGCGCTCAGCACCAGGTCGGCGCCGAGCGTGTAGACCACGCCCTCCGCCGTCCCGACCAGCAGGAAGGAGGCGGCCAGCAGCAGGTACGTGGTGTCCTGCTGGAGCCAGCCGAGCACGCCCACGCCGAGGCCCATGGCGAGCAGGCAGCCGGTCAGCGCCGCCCGGGCACCGGTGCGCCGCACCAGCCGGGCCGTCAGCAGACCGCCGACGACGGCGCCGACGAAGGCCGGCAGCTCGGCCAGGCCGGCCCGCAGCGGCTCGTAGCCGCGGACCAGCTGGAGGTACTGCGAGGTCACGAAGACCACCCCGGACAGGCCGATCAGGGCGATCAGCGAGGCCAGCACGGCGGCGGTGAACCGCCGGTCGCGGAACAGCCGCACGTCCAGCAGGGGGGTCTCCAGCCGCAGCTGGCGGCGGACGAAGACGGTCAGCGCGGTGACGCCCAGCACGAAGGCGACCGGGACGTCCCAGCGCGCCACGCCGTGCGCGGCGGCCTCCTTGATCGCGTAGACCGTGCCGATCACCCCGGCCATCGACAGGGCGACGCTCAGCACGTCCCAGCGGCCCGGATTCGGGTCCTTGGACTCCGGCAGCAGCCAGGCGCCGAGCACCAGCAGCAGGAGCAGGATCGGGATGTTCAGCAGGAACACCGAACCCCACCAGAAGTGCTCCAGCAGCACCCCGCCGACCACCGGCCCGAGCGCTGCGCCGGCGGTGGCGGCCGCGCCCCAGATGCCGATCGCGGTGGCCCGCTCCCGGTCGTCCGGGAAGAGGCCGCGGATCAGCGACAGGGTCGAGGGCATGATCGTCGCACCGGCGACGCCGAGCAGCGCGCGGGCCAGGATCAGCCAGCCGGCGCTGGGCGCGTAGGCGGCGAGCAGCGAGGCGGCGCCGAAGGCGGACGCGCCGATCAGCAGCAGCTTCTTGCGGCCGATCCGGTCGCTGAGCGAGCCCATGCTGACCAGCAGGCCGGCCAGGACGAAGGAGTAGGAGTCGCCGATCCAGAGCAGTTGGGTGCCGCTGGGCTCCAGCGTCTCGCTGATGGAGGGGATGGCGAGGGAGAGGACGGTCGCGTCGAGGGCGACCACGGTGACGGCCAGGACGAGGACGGCGAGGCCGGTCCAGCGCTGACGGGGGCTGGCAGAAACGGTACTGCTCATGCGCCCGCCTCGCTTCGCTCGGCAGGCGCTTCGCGCAACGCGCACCCGCTGATGATTCGTTCGCTTCGCTTGCTCATGGGATATCGGTTTCCGGTGTGCGGGCCGAAGGTGCTGTGGGCGGGGGAGTGGCGGCGTCCGGTCGGCGCAGCGCGCCGCCGAGGAACAGCTCGGCGAGCGAGAAGGCGGCGTCGCGCGGGGCGAGGCGGCCGTCCTGGATCGCCCAGCCGACGCCGGCCACCAGGTCGAAGAAGGCCTCGCTCAGCCAGGCGGCGCTCAGCTCGATGCGGAACGTGCCCTGCTGCTGGCCGCGCAGGAAGAGCGCGTGCAGTCGAACGATCTGGAGCTCCCAGAGGTCGTTGACGCTGTCGTCGTCGTAGAGCTGGTTCTCGCCGGCCAGGAAGGCGCAGAGCGTGGCGTCCGGGACGGCGGCGTCGACCAGGCGGCGCAGCGCGGCCTCGGCGTCGCCGTCCTCGACGGCGGCGGTGTCCAGGGCGGCGGCGAACCGGCGCAGGCCGAGCAGGCCGACCTCGCGGATCAGGGCCTCGCGCCCGGGGAAGAGCCGGTGCAGGGTGGCGCGGCTGATCCCGGCGGCGCGCGCGATCTCGTCCAGGTGGGCGGTCGGGCGGCGGGAGAGCACGCCGACGGCGGCTTCCAGGACGGTGTCGCGATCGGTGGCCATGAATCGAGTGTAGGTCACATGAGACATGGATGTCTCAAAATTATGGTGGGGGTCTCGAATGAGGCGTTGATCGTCACCGCCGGGGCAGCAAAAACCGGGGACGGCGGGTGCCGTCCCCGGTCGGGGTGCCGCTGTCGTGCGGCCGGTTCAACTCGGTCGATTCAGCCCGGTCGGGCCGTGCGCCGCCCGGATCAGCTCTGGTTGTAGAACCCGGTCTCGTCGAGCGGGCGGTCGATCACCATGACCTCGACGTCGGCCGGGGTGAGCAGGAACACCCGGCGGGCGATCCGCTCGATGCCGCCCTGGGTGCCGAAGATCAGCCCGGAGGCGAAGTCCACCATCCGCTTGGCCTCGGCTTCGTTCATCTCGGTGAGGTCCATGACCACCGGGATGCTCGCCCGGATGTGCTCGCCCACCGTGCGGGCCGCCTCGAAACCGGTCGGCCGCAAGGAGACGATCTTCGCGGGCGCGGGGGCGGCCGGCATCGTCTCCTGATCGACCCACTCGTCCTCGTACACCGCGGCCGGGTAGTTTCCCGAGGGCATCAGCCACCCGTTGTGGTGCTCGTCGCGAAGTGCTCCCATGCCGCGCCTCCCTGCCTCGTCCCGTCCTGGTCCCCCGGGGTCGCGTGTCCTTTTTGACACGTCATCCACTCGTCGGAACTGTCCGAGTATCGCACTGTTCACCGGTCCCGTGCCCGCTCGCGGCCCCCGTACGAGTCGCGCCGCGACGGAAACCCGGGCGAACCCGGGCAACATCAGCGACGCGGCGGTGAGCCGTACGGTTGCGCGCGTAGACCATATCGGTCGCGGTCACCGCGCAATTGACCTTCTGTCAACAATGCGGAAACGATTTCACTCGCCGGTAGTGCCGTCCACCAGTTCGCGCAGAAGATCGGCGTGGCCGTTGTGCCGCGCGTACTCCTCGACCATGTGGACCAGGATCCAGCGCAGCGTCACCTCCTCGCCGCGGCGCAGCCGCTTGCCGACGGTGTCCAGCGACAGGCCGGCGCTCGCGCGGCGGGCGGCCTCGACCTCGGCGCGCCAGGTGGCGAAGTCCGCCGCGACGTCGGCGGTGTCCACGCCGTTGAAGTCGCCGTCCTCGTCGGCCTCGGTCCAGTAGTGGTTCTCGGTGTACTCGTCGCCGCGCAGGATGCTCTGGAACCAGTACTGCTCCACCTCGGCCATGTGCCGGACGAGGCCGAGCAACGAGAGGGTGGACGGCGGAGCGGAGCGCAGCCGCAGCTGGTCGTCGGTCAGGCCCTCGCACTTGAGCGCGAGGGTGCTGCGGTGGTAGTCGAGCCAGGCGGTGAGCATGGCGGTCTCGTCGGCCGCCATCGGCGGGTCGACCCGCGGGGAGGGTTCGGTCATGCGGGCCATCCTGACGTCCGACGGCGGGCGGGCGCGAGCGAATTGTCGAGCGCCCCCCGAGTGCCTCGGAATCTCGGCCGGTCAGGGGGGCAGGGGGTCAGACAGTCAGGCGCTCAGCGGTCAGGCGGCCGGTGCGCGGCGCCGGGCGGTCGCGGCCCGCCACAGCCCGACCACGCTGCCCAGCACGAGCAGCGCGATCACCCCGGCCGACACCAGGAAGGCCGCCGAGCCCGGCTCGCCCGCGCTGGCCGCCGCCGTCACGTACACCGCGGTGGTCGGCACCACGCCGATCGCGGTGGCGAACAGGAAGGGCGCGAAGCGGACCCCGGAGAAGGCCGCGCCGTAGTTGGCCGCCTGGAACGGCATGCCCGGCAGCAGCCGCAACACCAGCACGCTGCGGAAGCCCTGTTCGGTGAAGCGCCGGTCCAGCGTGCCGAGCACCCGCCCGCGCAGGTACGGCCGCAGCGCCTCGCGCCCGAGGCCCCGGCCGAGCCCGAAGGCCATGGCCGCGCCCAGCGTGGTGCCGAGCACCGACAGCAGCACGCCCTGCTGGATGCCCAGCAGCAGCCCGGCGGCGGCGTTCAGTGCCGGCCGGGGGACGAAGGCGAGCGTGCCGACCGCGTACACGGTGGCGAACAGCGGCGCGAACCAGTACCCGGGCATCCGGTCGGCGAGGCCGCCGTTCAGCAGCGCCGTTGGGCTCCACAGCAGCAGCGATCCGGCCGCGGCGCCGAGCAGCACCACCAGCAGCGCGAACCGCCACCACGGCGAACGCGGCACGGGGCCGGACGGCGGCAGCTCGACGGCGGGCGGGGGCGTTGCGGGTGCGGGCAGGGGCGAGGCGGGTGCGGGCACCGGCCGAGCCTAGCCGGTGCCCGGTCGCGCCCGTCGAGGGCGGTCGCGGTCAGCTGTACGGGGGCTTTTCCGGGTTGTAGTGCCAGAACTGGTTGTCGCCGCTGTGGAACTCCCACTGGATCACCGGGGTGCCGTCGGTCAGCGCGCCGCCCGAGACGTCCAGGACGAGGCCGCTGTAGCCGTTCACGATCCGGCGGGGCGTTCCGGGGTGGCTGGCCGGGGGGTCGCTCCAGCTCTGGTTGGCGCCGCCGTCGCAGGTCCACTGGTCGGCCTGGGTGCCCCAGGTGGTGCTGAAGGCCGGGATGTCCAGGCACTTGCCGCTGTTCAGGTTCACCCAGCCGCGGGCGCTCTGGGTCCACTGCTGGTTGGCGCCGCCGGTACAGGTCCAGATCCGGACCGGGGCGCCGTCGTCGGTGCGCCAGTCGGCGACCTCCAGGCACAGGTCGTCCGGGCCCGCGTACATGCCGGTGCGGATCTCGGCGGGCCCGAAGTCGGCGGCGGGGGTGGCCGTTGGGGTGGTCGTGGGGGTGGCCGCGGGAGCCGGCGGGGCGGTGAGCGCCACCGCGGCGGCGGCGAGGGCGGCCGTGGCGGCGGCGAGGGCGGCCGTGGCGGCGGCGAGCCGCGCACGACGGGACAGGCGGGCCAGCCGGGAAATGCGGGACGGGTGGGACAGGCGGGACATCAGAGCGTCCTCCGGGGGGTCGCGGATGCGGAGCGGTCGGCGAGGAATCCCTGCAGACGTCGCCAGGAGTCCCGGGCCGCGTCCGAATATTCGACGGCGGAGAGCTCGAAGAAGTTGTGCGGCGCGCCCGGGTAGGTGACGAACTCGTGCGGGTTGCCGGCGGCGGTCAGGGCCGCGTCGAAGGCGTCGACGGCGGTGGGCGGGATGTGCTCGTCCGCGCCGCCCCAGAAGGCGAGGATCGGCGCGCTGAGGTCGGCCGCGAGCTGAGTGGGCCCCGGGGAGCCGTTGATCGCGTCGGGGTATCCGTAGAAGCCGACCGCGCCGGCCAGCCCGAACCGGGGCGCGGCGGCGCGGAAGGCCTGCCGGCCGCCGAAGCAGAAGCCGAGCGCGACCACCTCGGCCGGCCCGCTTGCGCGCAGCCGGGCGAGGCCGGCGGCGAGGTCGGCGTCCAGGCCTTCGGGGGTGAGGGCGAGCAGGTGGCGGAGCAGGCCGGGCAGGTCGCCGAATTCCTTCGGGCGGCTTTCCGGATCGGCTCCGGCGGTGCGGCCGTAATAGTCGACGACGAGCGCGGGGTGGCCCTGTTCGGCGAGCCGGGCGGCGGTCTGCCGGTAGAAGCCGGAAAGGCCCTTGTTGTCCGGCAGGACGAGGACGCCGACGCCGGTGGCCACCTCGGGGCGGGCCAGGAAGGCGGCGAACTCGGTGCCGTCCGCCGAGGTCAGGGTGAGCGCCGTAGCCTCGGCCAGGGGCCAGAGCGCGGGGGTGACGGCGGGCGGGGCGGCGTCGGGGTCGTAGCACACGGGGTCCACCTCACGGATCGCGAAACCGCCGGGCGCGGAATGCGCCCGGCGGTCGGCGATATTAGCGAGGAATTCCCCGGAATTCTCTAGATCATATCGCAGAGATATCTTTTTTCGAAGTGCTTTCCGGTGACGTTGCGGTCACATTTTCGGCGCCGGATCCGGGGGAATTCCGTTCGGCCCGGCGCAGCGCCCCGGCGCTCAGCAGCAGCGCGAAGGCGAGCGCGGTGACCAGGCCGAAGGAGACGGTCAGCGAGGTCGCCTGGGCGAGGGCGCCGATGATCGCGGGCGCGACCAGGCCGGAGGTGTAGGTGACGGTGGCGACGCCCGCGATGGCCTGGCTGGGGTTGCTGCCGATCCGCCCGGCCGCCGCGAAGGCCAGCGGGACGGTGACCGCGATGCCGATGCCGATCAGGGCGAAGCCCGGGATGGCGAGTGCCGGACTGTCGGCGGCCACCACCAGCAGGCCGCCGACGGTGGCGACGGCGCCGCCGAGGCGGGTGGTGCGCACGGCGCCGAGCCGGCGGACCACCGCGTCGCCGCAGAGGCGGCTGACGGCCATGGTGAGCGAGAAGGCGGTGTAGGAGGCGGCGGCGATGGTGGCCGAGGCGCCGGTGACGTCCCGCAGGTAGACGCCGCTCCAGTCCATCGAGGCGCCTTCGGCGAAGACGGCGCAGAAGCCGACCAGTCCGATCACCAGCGAGCTGCGCGGCGGCAGTGCGAACCGCGGCGGCTCCTCCGCCCCCTCCGGCGCCCGCAGGTCGGGCAGGTTCCGGCAGACGGGCTGCGCGAGGACGAGCAGCACGAGCGCGGTGACGGCCAGCTGGAGCCGGGCGTCGAGGTCGAGGTGGGCGGCCAGGATGCCGAAGCCGGAGGCCAGCAGCCCGCCCGCGCTCCACATCCCGTGCAGTCCGGACATGATCGAGCGGCCGAGTCGCTGTTCGATCTCCACGCCCTGCGCGTTCATCGCGACGTCCGCCATCCCGGCCGAGGCGCCGTACGCGAGCAGCGCCACGCACAGCACCGGCAGCGAGGGGGCGAGCGCGGGCAGGGCGAGGGCCAGGCACCAGAGCGAGATCAGCCCGCGGACCGCCGCCCGCCCGCCGTAGCGGTGGACGAACCGGCCGGCCAGCGGCATCGCGAGGGAGGAGCCGATGGCGGGCATCACCAGGGCCAGGCCGAGCTGGCCGGGGGAGAGGTCGAGGCGGTCCTGGATCCACGGGATGCGGGTGACGAAACTGCCGCTGACGGCGCCGTGCACGCCGAAGACCAGGGCGATGCCGGCCCTGGCCCGGCGTGGGGAGGCCAGTGGCTCCAGTGAGTGTGCGGTCGTGCTCATCCGGCGTTCCCTCCCGGGTCGCGCAGGTGGGGCGGCGCGACGGTGCCCTGTGTGGGTGGTTGACGTGCTGGTGGGTGGTCTGACGTGCCCGGCGGTGGTTCTGACGTGCCTGAGGGTGGTCTACGTGCAGGCCGTTCGGTCCGCGCGGCGGCGACGGCCGTCCGGCGGATGGTTCGATAAAATTATCAGGAAGGGACCCTGATAGAAACACTCTGGAAGGATGAGCCGCCATGACCACCGCGCGCACGGCCACGCCGAGCACCGCCCGGGCGATCAACGACCGGCTGGCCCTCAACCTGCTCCTCGAACAGGGCCCCCTGACCGCGACCGAGCTGCGCGACCTCACCGGCCTCTCCCGGCCGACCGTCGCCGACCTGCTCGACCGCCTCCAGCGCACCGGCCTGGTCGCCGTCGTCGGCGAACGGGGCGAACAGCGGCGCGGCCCCAACGCCCGGCTCTACGCACTGGTCGCCTCCCGCGCCCACCTCGCCGCCTTCGACGTGCGCTCCGGCGGCGTCAGCCTGGTCGTCGCCGACCTCACCGGGCGCACCCTCGCCAGCGCCGAGGTCCCGGTCCACGGCGACGGGACGCCCGACACCGCCGGGCACCTGGTGCGCACCCTGCTGGACACCGCGCGCGGCGTCGGCGTCGAACGGCTGCACACCGTCGCCGTCGGCGCCCCCGGGCTGGTCGACCCCGCCACCGGGCGCCTCAACAGCACCGGGAAGCTCCCCGCCTGGCACGCCGAGCTGCTCGCCGAGCTGCGCGGGCTGCCCGGCACCGAGGTGATCCTGGAGAACGAGGTCAACCTGGCCGGCCGGGCCGAGTACCGGATCGGCGCCGCCCGCGACCGCGACACCTTCGTGCTGCTCTGGCTCGGCCACGGCGTCGGCGCCGCCGTCGTCCTGGACGGCCGGCTGCGCCGGGGCTTCTCCGGCGGCACCGGCGAGATCGGCTTCCTACCCGTCCCCGGCACCGGCGGCCTGCCCAGCGCCACCGGCTGCGACGGCGGCTTCCACAGCCTGGCCGGCAGCGCCGCCGTCTGCGAGCTCGCCCGCGCCCACGGACTGCCCGCCGGCGCCGCCGGGGACGCCCCCGCCGCCGAGGCGGCCGTCCGCGCCGCGCTGGACGCCCTCGGCCCGGGCGGGCCCGGCGGGCCGTTCCTGGACGAGCTGGCCGCGCGGATCGCGGTCGGCGCCGCCAGCATCTGCGTCGTCCTCGACCCGGGCTGCGTGGTGCTCGGCGGCGAGCTCGGCCGGGCCGGTGGCGCCGAACTGGCCGGCCGGGTCGAACGGCGGCTGGCCGAGCTGTCCCCGCTGCGCACCGAGGTCCGGCCCGGCACGGCGGGCGGCGGCGCGGTGCTGGCCGGGGCCGTCCTCACCGCCGGGGACGCGGTGCGCCGCGACCTCTTCGGCGAGTCCTGACCCGCCTCGCTTGGCGGCCCCGGCCGCCGGTACGGCAGGATGACGGCGACGGCCCGCCGCACGTGCGGCGTCCCCGTTCCCGTCCCACGTTCCCCGAGTCAGCCCCCGGGGCAGTCCCGAGTCAGTGTCAGGAGTCGCACATGGGCCAGTCCGAGGCGCCGGTCAACCCGTACCGCATCGGCGAAGCCGCGGCGCTGCTCGGGGTCAGTGCCGACACCATGCGGCGCTGGGTGGACGCGGGGCGGGTCGCGGCCGAGCGGGACGAGCACGGCCACCGGATCATCCCCGGCGTCGACCTCGCCGCCTTCGCCCGTGAGCTGGCCCGCCCGGAGAACGCCGAGGCCGAGGGCCGTCCGTCCTCGGCCCGCAACCGCTTCCCCGGGATCGTCACCCACGTGGTGCTCGGCGACGTCGCGGCCCAGGTGGAGGTCCAGGCAGGGCCCTTCCGGGTGGTGTCGCTGATCAGCCGGGAGTCGGCGGAGGAGCTGAACCTCGTCCCCGGCGCCCCCGCCACCGCGGTCATCAAGTCCACCAATGTGATGATCGAGCGGCGTTAGCCGCGTGCCGCGCGCCGACGGCGTGTCGAGCCCCGTCCGTACCGGTTCCGAACGAGAGGCCCCGCCCGGGATGTCCCACCCGCATTTGCCGACCACCCAGAGCGCCGTCCGCGCGGTCGAGGAACTGGCCGCCCGGCGCGGTCGGGAGGTCCGCGCCCAGCACGACATCGGCCGCGACCGGACCTTCGCCGGCCTGGCCGGCAACTACGGCGGGGGCGGCGAACCCGCCCCGGTGCCGCACGAGGCGCTGCTGGAGATCGGCGGCCGACCCGAGGTCACCGTCCGTCTGTTCACCCACGACGAGGCCGTGGTGACCCTCGACGGCATCGCCTTCGACGTCCAGCGCGACAGCGTGCCGGCCTTCCTCGACGCGGTCTGGGGCGGCCTCGTGCACGTCAAGGCGCGGACCTTCCCGCCGTCCACCACCATGATCGTCACGGTTCCGGGCGAGCCCAGCTACCGGGAGAGCGTCAGCATGCGCGACCTCACCCCGTGGATCGCGGGGCTGATCCGATGACCGCCGACCGCAACGCCCCCGCCGACCGCCGCCGGGTGCTCGCCGTCGCGCACCGCGGCGACCCGTACCGCCACCGCGAGAACACCCTGCCCTCCGTCGAGTCCGCGCTCGCGGCCAGCGCCGACGCCGTCGAGGTGGACGTCCAGCTCACCCGCGACCGGGTGCCCGTCCTGCTGCACGACCGCACCCTGGAGCGCCTCTGGGGCGACCCGCGGTCGATCGGCCGGGTCACCACCGCGCAGCTCGACGAACTGCGCCAAGGACCGCTCGCCGTCCCGACCCTCGCCGAGACGATCAAGGTCGTCGCGGCCGCCGGAGGCCCCCGGCTGCTCATCGACCTCGACGACCCCGGCCCCGTCGCCGATACCTGGTCCGTCGTCAGCGACCTCGGCGCCGAAGGGCTGGTCTCCTTCTGCGGCCCCGCCACCGCCATGCTCGCCGTCCGCGCGCTGGCGCCCGGCGCCGAGATCGCCCTCACCTGGAAGGAGCCCCGGCTGCCCGTCCGCGCCCTGCTCGACGACCTGCGCCCGCGCTACCTCAACCCGCCGTTCGGCCTGGTCACCCCCGAGTTCACCGCCGCCGCCGCGGACGCCGGGCTCGCCGTCTCCACCTGGACCGCCGACCTGCGCCGCACCATGCGCCGGCTGCGCGACACCGGGGTCGCCTCCATCACCAGCAACCGGATCGGCGTGCTGCGCGCCGTCCTGGACGGCCGCCGCTGAGCGTGCCGACCGCTGGACGGGGGCGGCCGCTCCGGGCGGACGGGGCGGCCGCTTCGGGGCGAACCGAGGTCCGGCGCTCGAACGTGTCCGCGAGGGCGCTTCGTCCGATGAGGTGAGCTCCACCGGCTGCTCTGTACGCGACGGACGGGGGCGGATTGAATCGGCTCCACCCTTGATCGGCCGGACGGCGGCGTGGCGGGTTCGCCGGGCAGCCCGGCGGCACGGGCACGCTGACGGACCGTCCGCCGGGACGGGGCGATTCGGACTCGTCGACGAGCCAGGCGGAGGTGGCCGTGCCCGAGGAGCACCCGGCCGGGGAGGGCCCGGCGGTGGAACCCCGGTTCGTGGGCGGGGCCGCGCCGGACCCCCGCAGGCCGTACCTGATGCTGCCGCCGGTGGTCCGGCAGGCGGCCGCCTGGTCGGCGGCGGTGATCCTGCTGCTCGCCCTCGCCTCGCTGCTGGTCTTCGCGCTGGTCGAGCTGCGGGCCGCGACCGTGCCGGTGGTGCTGGCGCTGCTGGGGGCCTCGCTGCTCTACCCGGCGGTGCCGTGGATGGTCCGGCGGGGCGTGAGTCGGGGGCTGGCCGCCGGGCTGACCTGCGTGCTGCTGGTCGCGGCCGTCTGCGGGGTGATCGCGCTGCTGGTCAACGCGCTGGTGCACAGCGCCCCGCAGATCGCCGAGTCCCTCCAGCAGGCGGGCAACCAGCTCGCCGCGTGGCTCGGCCCGACCGGGGAGAAGATCCGGCACGCGCTGGACAACGCCAAGGGGGAGACCAACTCGCTGGTCTCGACCGTCACCAACGGCGTGCTGTCCGGGCTGGGCCTGGCCACCCAGCTGATCGCCGGCGGCGTGCTGGCGCTCGCCCTGGTGTTCTTCTTCCTCCGCGACGGCCACCGCACCGGCGACACGATCCGCTCCTACCTGCCCGAGCGCAGCGCCGAGACCGTGATCGCCTGTGCCGAGCGGGCCTTCGACGCGATGGCCGGCTTCATGCGCGGCACCTCGCTGATCGCGCTGATCGACGCGACCTTCATCACCATCGGCCTGGTGGCGCTCGGCGTGCCCGGCGCGCCGGGGCTGGGCGCGTTGGTGTTCATGGGCGCCTACATCCCGTTCGTCGGGGCCTTCCTGTCCGGGGCGGTGTCCGTGCTGGTCGCGCTCGCCGACGGCGGGATCGGGACGGCGCTGTGGGCGCTCGGCGTGGTGATGGCGGTCCAGCTGTTCGAGGGCAACGTCCTCCAACCCCTCATCCAGAGCCGGACGGTGGAGCTGCACCCGGCCACCATCATGGTCGCGGTGGTGGCCGGCTCCGGGATCGCCGGCATCCTCGGGGCCCTGCTCGCCGTCCCGGTGTGCGCCGCCGGCGTGGGCATCGTCTCCGTCCTGCGCGGCGTCCCCGCCCCGCGGGCCGCCCGCCGCGCGGGGAACGGGGTGTAACCCGGTTGCCGGGGGAGGGGAGGGCGTGCGAGGATCGCTAATGCGACGGAAGTCGCAATAGCGAGGACGGGGGTTCGCATGGCACGGATCGCGGAGCTGATCGAGGTCGCCGAGGAGGGGGCCGGACCGTACGGGGTCGCCGTGGGGCCGGACGGGGGCGTGTGGTTCACGCTGGTGCACGCCGGGGAGATCGGACGGCTGGCGGCGGACGGCACGGTCGAGCGGTACGGCCTCGGGGCGCCGGAGTGCGGGCCCGCGGTGCTCACCGTCGGCCCGGACGGCGCGCTCTGGTTCACCCGGATGCGCGACCACCGGATCGGGCGGATCGACACCGACGGGAAGGCGTGCTCCTTCGCCGTCCCGACGGCGGGCGCCGGGCCGTACGGGATCGCGGCGGGGCCCGACGGGGCGCTCTGGTTCACCGAGCTGAACGCCGACCGGATCGGGCGGATCACCGTCGAGGGCGAGGTGACGGAGTACCCGCTGCCGCGGGCCGGGGCCTTCCCGTCGCTCATCACGGCCGGCCCGGACGGCGCGCTCTGGTGCACGCTCAACCAGGCGGACGCCGTCGCCCGGATCACCGTCGGGGGCGAGGTGGCCGTCCACCCGCTGCCGACCGGCGGCACCGCCCCGGTCGGGATCACCGCCGGGGCGGACGGCGCGCTCTGGTACGTCGGCATCGGCGGCGGGCTGGTCGGCCGGATCACCGTGGACGGCGAGGTCACCGAGTACCCGCTGGCCGACCGGGCGGCCCGGCCGCACGCGATCACCTGCGGCCCGGACGGCCGGCTCTGGTTCACCGAGTGGGGCGCCGGCCGGATCGGGGTGCTCGGCCCGGACGGGCTGCTCGACGGCCACCAGCTGCCCGGCCCGGCCGCCGAGCCGCACGGCATCGCCGTCGGCCCGGACGGCGCGGTGTACGCGGCGCTGGAGCGCGGATCGATCGCGAGGTTGGCGCCGCGTCAGGGCTGACGGCGCAGCAGCTCCTCCAGGTCGGCCAGCAGGTCGAGGGCGGCGGCGCGGTCGGGCACCGCCGCCGGGGCCGGGGAACGCTCGGCGATGACCCGCAGGGCGGCGGCGGCCTGGCGGGCGAACAGGGCGAGCAGGTCCAGCTCGGGCAGGCTGGACCGGGCCTGCGGGGCCGGGTCCAGTACCTCCAGGACGCCCAGCACCCGGCTGCCGTGCGTCAGCGGCGCCGCCATCAGCGCGTTCGGGACGTACGCGGTGGACTCGGCGAAGGCCCGGTCGAAAGTGCGGTTCGCACCCAGGTCGTCGACCACCATCGGCTCGCCCGACGCGGCGACCCAGCCCGCGATGCCGCTGCCCGCCGGGAAGCGGCGGCCCACCAGGGACTCCTCGCCGCGCCCCGAGACGGCCTGGAACACCAGCTCCCCGGCCGCCTCGTCGAGCAGGCAGACCGAGCCGGCCTCGGCGCCGAAGATCGCTCGGGCCACGTCCACCACGGACTGCAGCAGCTCGCGGGCCAGCGGGTCGACGGCGGGATCAGTGCTGAGGGTCATCGGGCGCCTCCGTGATGGGGGTGGACGGGGTGGGCTCGGTCGTCGAACTCCCGCCTGGGGGCCGGTGAGGACCGGCACCGGGGCCGACCTGGACGTTGGCTGCGGTGAGGTAGAGCGCGCTCTTCAGCTGGAAGGTCGTCAGCCTCGGGTGGCCGGACAGGATGCGGGCGCACAGCCCGGCGACGTACGGGGTGGCGAAGCTGTTGCCGGTGGTGCGGATGGTGGAGCCGCCGAGCCAGGGGACCCGGACGTTCTGGCCGGGGGCGAAGAACTCGACCGGCGGCGCCGGGTTGTACAGGTGCAGGGCCGGGTCGTCCTCCTGGTGGCTGCCGACCGAGATGACCGAGGAGAACCGCCAGGGGTAGCTCTCCACCGGGGTGTTGTGGGCGGAGGCGACGATCGCGGTGCGGGCGAAGAAGGCGTCGTCGGCGATCGCGTGCAACTCCTCCAGGAAGCGGGTCCGGGTGGTGGAGAGGCTGAGGTTGACGACGTCGAAGCCCTGCTCGACGGCCCAGCGCAGCCCGGTGATCAGCATGTCGCCGGTGCCGGTGAAGCGTTCGCCGAGCACCCGGACGCTGTACAGCTCGCAGTCCGGGGCGGTGCGGCGGATGATGCCCGCGCAGGCGGTGCCGTGGCCGCAGGTGTCGCCGGTGCGGTCGGGGCGGACCACCAGCTCCCGGGTCGTCGGGTCCTTGACGACCACCCAGGAGCCGTTCAGCGGGCCGACCAGCGGGTGGTCCGGCTCGATGCCGGAGTCCACGACGCACACCCGCACGCCCTTGCCGGTGCCCCCGCCGCCGGTGCCCCCGGTGTCGAGGGCGCCGTCGGGGCCGGCGCTGCCGTGGGCGGTGGTGCCGTGGGCGGCGCTGCCGTGGGCGGTGGTGTCGGCGAGCACCGGCAGGTCCGCGGCGGTCCGGCCGCGCAGGCTCCAGGTGAGGCCGGCCGGGCCGCTCACCGGGCGCCCCCCAGCCGCTCGGCCCGGCGCACGCCCGGCAGGTGGCCCTTGGCGGCGAACCGGTCCCGGGCGGTGGCGGCCGCCACGGCGGCCTCGGCCCGCCGGTCGAGCAGCAGCAGCGCGTGGGCGCGGTCCAGCGCGGTGAGCGCCTGGAGCAGCAGCGACTCGGTGGCCTCGGCGGCCTGTGCGGCGGCCGCGGTCAGCTCCAGCGCCGGGTCGGCCTCGCCCCGGGAGGCGGCGAGCCGGCCGCGCAGCGCGTCCAGCTCGATCGCCAGCACCGGCGGCAGCGCGGCCGTGGCGTCGACGCCGTCCAGGTGGCGGGCGGCCGGGCCCGGGCGGTCGGTGTCCAGCAGGGCGCGGGCGGTGGTGAGGGCGAGCCGGGGCAGCGGGGCGGAGTTGCCCAGCCGGCGGGCGACCTCGGCGGCGTCGGCGAGCAGGTCCAGCGCCTGCGCGGTCTGGCCGGTGGCCGCCGCGGCCTGGGCGGTCAGGGCCGGCAGCGAGATCATCGCGTCGGCCAGCGACAGCTCGCCCGCCAGGCCGTTGGCCTCGGCCAGCAGCAGTTCGGCCTCGTCGGGCCGGTCGCGCAGGGCGAGCAGGACGGCCAGCGGGCCGTTGAGCGCGACCCGCACCGTCCGGTGGCCGGCGCCGTGCCCGGCCAGCAGGGCCCGCAGCCGGAAGACGGCGTTCGGGACGGGCTCGGGGCCCGCCAGCAGGGAGGCGGCCAGCGCGGCCAGCACGGCGGCCCGGTCCAGCTCGGCGTCGGTGCGGGCGGCGTGGTCGAGGGCGTCGTCCAGCAGCCGTTCCGCCTCGGTGTGCCGGCCCGCCAGCAGGTGCTCCTCGGCCAGGCGCAGCCCGGCCCGGGCCTGGCCGAGGTCGTCCCGCAGGTCGATGAAGAGCGGGAGGACGGCGCGGGCGGTGGCGGCGGGCTGCTCCGGGCCGGGCGGCAGACCGCGTGCGGCCAGCGCGAGCCGGGCGTGCGCGGCGTCCAGCGGATCGGCGGCCGAGTCGCGGACCTGCGCCAGGACGGGCAGGGCCTCGTCGGCCCGGCCGAGCGCCAGCCGGGCCTCGCCGAGGCGGCGCAGGGCCGGGCCGGCGGTGCGCTCGTTCGGGTAGTGCAGCCGGACGGCGCGCTCCAGCAGGTCGGTGGCGGAGGGCAGGTCGGCGTGGGCGAGCGCCTGGGCGCCGGCCACGCCGAGGGCGGCGGCCGCGCGGGTGCGCAGGGCGTCCGTCCGGGCGTCCAGCAGGCCGAGTTCGAGCCGGTAGCGGTGGGCGCGCTCCAGGTGGCCG
The DNA here is from genome assembly GCF_040684355.1 of Kitasatospora sp. NPDC091276. Taxonomy (NCBI): domain Bacteria; kingdom Bacillati; phylum Actinomycetota; class Actinomycetes; order Kitasatosporales; family Streptomycetaceae; genus Kitasatospora; species Kitasatospora sp. NPDC091276. The sequence continues at coordinate 159,540 of NZ_JBFBFU010000017.1, forward strand.
CCGACGGCGGCGTCCCCGGCGGCGCGGACGGCCGGCAGGTCGGCGGCGCGTTCGTGGCGCTCGGCGCGGGCCCGCTTGGACATCGACTGGTAGACCGACTCCTGGACCAGGCCGCTGCTGAACCGGAAGCTGGTGCCGGCCGGTTCGACCAGGCGGCGCTCGGTCAACCGGGCCAGCGCGGCGTGCAGCCGAGGCGGGGTGTCGTCGCCCGCGGGCAGGCCGGGGAGGCCGTCGAACGGGCCGGTGAAGACGTCGTCCTCCGGGTCGGCGAAGGCGTCCTGGTCGGCGCCGCCGTGGGCGAGCTGGGCGAGTTCGGCGGCGGTGAAGGCGCGGCCGAGCACGGCGGCCAGGTCCAGGGTGGTGCGCTCGTCGCGCTCCAGGTCGTCGATCCGCGCGCTGAGCAGCGCCCGGCCGGTGGGCGGGAGTTCGTCGGCGAGCGCGGGGCCGTCCGCCTCGGTGAGGGCGGCCAGCAGCTCCTCCAGGTGCAGCGGGTTGCCCTCGGCCCGCTCCAGCAGCCGGGTCGGCACCGCGTCCTGGTGGGCACTCAGCTCCGTCAACTGAGCGGCCAGCAGCGCCGATTCGTCCCAGGACAGGCCGCCGACCGGCAGCGCCGGCAGCTCCGGGCGGGAGGCCGGCAGCTCCGGCCGGGCCAGGCACAGCAGCAGCACCGGGGCCTGGCCGAGGGCGGCGACCAGTCGCTCGACGGCGTCCAGCAGCACCGGGCCGGCCCACTGGCAGTCGTCCAGGACCAGCACGGCCGGGCGCTCGACGGTCCGCCCGCGCAGGATCGCGGCCAGCCGGTCCAGGGACTGTTCGGCGCTCACCCCGGGCGCGGTGGCCTGCGCCAGCCGGTCCAGCGCCTCGGCGGGCGCGGGCGTCCCCGGGCCGCCGAGCAGGGCCCCGACGGCCTCCGCGAGCGGGGTCAGGACGCCCTGCTCGCCGTAGCTGCGGCAGCGGCCGGTGCCGCAGCGCGCGGTGTGCCGGCCCGTCCGCTCCTGCCACTCGCGCACCAGCCGGGTCTTGCCGATCCCGGCCTCGCCGACGACCAGCAGTAGTTCGGCGCCCTGACCGCCGGCCACCCGGGCCAGCGCGGCGTCCAGCTGGGCGAGTTCGCGCTCCCGCCCGACCAGCGGGACGTCGAAGCGGCGCAGCAGCTCGGGGTCGTCCTCGTCCAGCCCGACCAGGCGGTACGCGGTGACGGGCTCGGCCTTGCCCTTGAGCCGCAGCGGGCCGACCTCGTGCACCTGGGCGGCCGGCCCCGCCGCGCGCAGGGTCTGCGGGCCGATCAGCACCTGGCCGGGGGCGGCCTGGGTCTGGAGCCGGGCGGCGATGTTCACGGTCTCGCCGGAGATCAGGGCCTGGCGCGCGGAGGCGTCCGAACCCGCCACCACCTGGCCGGTGTTGACACCGATCCGGACGTCCAGGCGGACCCCGAGGGTGGCGTCCAGCTCGGTGTTGAGGTCCTCCAGGTCCTCCAGCATGGCGAGCGCGGCGGCCAGCGCCCGGTGGGCGTCGTCCTCGCGGATCACCGGGACGCCGAACACCGCCATCACCGCGTCCCCGATGAACTTCTCCAAGGTGCCGCCGTGAGCCTCGATCTGACGGTGCATCCGTTCGAAGTAGCGCAGGATCACCTCGCGCAGCGTCTCCGGGTCGAGCGCGCCGGACAGGGCGGTGGAGTCGACCAGGTCGCAGAAGACCACCGTGACCAGCTTGCGCTCCTCGGCGGCCAGGTCGAGGGCGGCGGCCCGGGGGGTGCCGCAGGCGGGGCAGAACTGGTCGTTCGTGCTGGCGAGTTGGGCGCAGAGCGGGCAGGGCATGGTGGCAGTCCTTCGCTAGTCCTTCGCGGTGCGGGGAGTGCATGGGGTGTGCGTGGAGTCGGGGGAGTGCGTGGGGGCGGGGGGTGCATGAGGCTGGAGAGTGCGCGGGGCCGGGGTGCGCATGGAGCCGGGGTGGGCGTGGTCGGAGCCGGGCGTGCGGGCGTGCCGGGCCAGGCTCCCCGGCCCGGCTTCGGGCCCGGTTCGCAGCCGCCTTGCCGGCGGTATGGCCGCAGCCCGGAGCGGGTGCGCAGGGCCGCCGGGCGGGCTCGGCGGGCCGGGAGGCGCCGCCGGCGGCGCCCCGACCTGCGGCCATACCGGTGCCGTACCGGTTCGCAGGCCGTGCGAAGCCCCGCCTGCCTACCGTCTTCACCACGGCGGGCCACCACCCGTCGAACCCCCACCGATCAACCCAGTGAAGGGAGTTCAGCCATGGCCGAGAACATCGACCCGATCGTCGGCGAGGACAGCGAGGAGGCCCCCGAGGTCGAGGCGCACGCCGCCAACGTCCTGGACCTCCAGGCGATGAAGGTCCTTCAGGAGGCCTCCGACGGCAGCTGCTTCAGCCTGATCAGCTACGTCAGCTCCGCCGAGACCTCCGCCTGACCGGCGGCAGGTCAGCGGTGTCCGGCGCGGGGGCGGGCGCACCACCGCCCCCGGCCGCCGGGCAGTGATTGGCTTCCGGGGCGGTCCCGCCGGTGCGGGACCGCCCCGGCCCGATTCCACCCCCCACCCCGGAGGACGGCCATGGAGCCCACCTCGCTCTCCCGCAACCGGGACTTCCGGCTGCTCTGGGTCGGCGGCCTGATGGCCTCGCTCGGCTCCCAACTCGCCTCGATTGCCCTGCCGTTGCTCGTCCTGCGGGAGACCGGATCGGCCGCCCAGGCGGGCGCCATCGGCACCGTCTCGATCGGCGCGCTGCTGCTCACCATGCTGCCTGGCGGCGTCATCGCCGACCGGATCGAGCGGCGCCGGCTGATGCGGGTGTGCGACGTCGGCAGCCTGCTCGCCGTCACCGCGCTGGTGATCGCCGTCCTGCGTGGCCACACCCCGCTGCCGCTGGTGCTGCTGGTGGCCGCCGCCGGGGCGCTCATCACCAGCGTCTACGGGCCCGCCGCCGGCGGCCTGCTGCGCGCGGTGGTGCCGCGCGAGCAGGTCCGCGCGGCCTCGTCCCGGATGCAGGCGCGCGGCGCCGCCGCCCGGCTGGTCGGGCCGATCGCCGGCGGCGCGCTGTTCGCCTGGCACCCGGTGCTGCCGTTCCTCGCGGAGGGCGTCGGGCTGCTGCTCTCCACCGTCTGCGTCGCGCTGATGCGGACCCGCTCGGTGCCCGCCGCCAGGAGCGGCGCGGCGTTCAGCCGCGGCGAACTGACCGCCGGGCTCAGTTTCATCTGGCGCCAGCCCTACCTGCGCACCCTGCTGCTGATCTTCGGGCTCGGGATGAACTTCGCGTTCAGTGCGCTGATGTTCACCACCCTGGCCGTGGCCTCCGACGGCGGCCGCTCCGGGATCGGCGGCGGCACCGTGGTCTCCTGCACCGCGGCCGGCGCCCTGGCCGGCGCGCTGCTCGCCCCGAGGCTGGAGGCCAGGGCGCGTCTGACAATTCACGCGCCCGACGGGAATTGTCAGACACGCCCTGGAGCGCGCCCCGGGGTGCGAGACGGCAGGCTGGTGGCGCTCAGCTGCTGGGCGGCCGCGGCCACCGCCGGGGTGCTGGTGCTCACCCGGATCCCGCTGCTGATCGGGCTGCTGTGCGCGGTGTGCATGTGCCTGTCCACGGTCGCCAGCATCGGCTTCGTCTCCGGCATGCTGCTCGCCGCGCCGCCCGACCGGATCGGCCGGGTGCAGAGCGCCGCCGGTTTCCTGTCCACCCTGGTCCAGCCGTTCGGCCCGCTGGTGGGCGGCGCGCTGCTCGGCGCTCTCGGCGGCACCCGGACCTTCGCCCTGCTGGCGCTCGCCATCTCGCTCTGCGCGGCCGTCGTCACCTGGGCGCCGCCGGTCCGACGAGGTCCGGCGCCTGCCCCGGCCCCGGCCCCCGCGCCGCTACCCGCACCCGCAGGCTGAACCGTTCGGCGGCCCGGGAGACGAGCGACCCGGAAGAGCTTGGAAAAGAGTTCTCCGGAAGAGCCCGGAAGAGCCCGGAAGACGACCCGGAAGAGGAGGCGCGCCATGGCCGGCGCCCAGGAGACCCAGCTGTACTGCCTCGCCGATCCGACGTACTACGACACCCCCGGCCGGCTCCGCGACCGGGCCGGCCGGTACCAGCTGGGGCTCGGCGCACCGCCCGCCGGGTGGCGGCGCGAGCGGCGCGGGCTGTGGACGGCGCTGCGGCCGGACGGCGCCCGGCTGCCGGAGCAGGGCTGGAAGATCCACGTCTCGACCGTGCCGGAGGAGGCCGAGGCGACTCTGCGGGCCGTCGCGCGGGTCTGCATGGCGCGCCGCACGACGTTCAAGTTCCTGCGCAGCGACGAGGCGGTGCGGGTCGCGAACGGCAAGTACATGGGGCGCGGCAGCAGCGGCAAGTTCGTCACCGTCTACCCGGGGTCGGAGGAGGAGTTCCTGGCCGTGGCGGCGGAGTTGGCCGAGGTGCTGGCGGGCCGCCGGGGGCCGTACGTGCTCACCGACCTGCGGATCGGGACGGCCCCCGTGTACGTGCGCTACGGCGCGTTCGTCGAGCTGTGGTGCCAGGACGAGGACGGGCGGCCCGTGCCCGCGCTGCGCGACCCGTCCGGCGAGCTGGTCCCCGACCGGCGCGACCCGGTGTTCCAGCTGCCGGCCTGGGTCGAACCGCCCGAGGAGCTGCGCCCGCACCTGGCCGCCCGGGAGGCGGCCGGCGGCGACCTGCCGTACCGGATCGTCGAGGTGCTGCAGTTCTCCAACGCCGGCGGGATCTACCTCGCCGAGCACCGGACCACCGGGGAGCGGGTGGTGCTGCGCGAGGCCCGCCCGCACGCCGGGCTGGACGCCGCCGGGGACGACGCCGTCACCCGGCTGCGGCGCGAGCAGTGGGCGCTGGAACGGCTCGCCGGCCTGGACTGCGTGCCCCGGCTGCACGAGGTCCGGACGGTCTGGGAGCACACCTTCCTGGTCCAGGAGCACATCGAGGGCGTCCAGCTGTTCGCCGAGGCGATCCGCCGTTACCCGCTGGTGCACCAGAACTGCACCGCCGGACAGCGCGCCGAGTACGCGCACTGGGTGGCCGGGGTCGTGGCCGGACTGGAGAAGGCGCTCGGTGCCCTGCACGAGCGGGGCGTCCGGTTCGGCGACCTGCACCCGGCCAATGTGATCGTCCGTCCGGACGGTTCGGTGGTGCTCGTCGACTTCGAGTACGCGGAGGAACTCACCGGCCGCCGTGTCCCGCTCGCCGGCGCGGGCGCGCTGCAGCCCCCGCCCGGGCTCGACGGGGCCGACGCCGACCGCCACATGCTCTGGGCCACCTGGCTGATGCTGCTGATGCCCGTGATGGAGCTGGCCGAACGCGATCCCGGCAAACTGCCCGCGCTGGAACGGCGGGCACGGCACTGGTTCGGCCTCGGGCCGGAGGAGGGGCCGGTACGGCCGGGCGCCGTGGCGCCGGTGGCGCCGGTGGAACCGGTCGGCGAACGGCGGGTCCGTGAACTCCTCGCCGGGCCCACCCTCGACGCCGCCAGGAACGAACTCGTCGCCGGCATCCACGCCGGGGCCACCCCCGACCGGCCGGACCGGCTCTTCCCCGGCGACCCGGCCGGATTCGCCGACGGCGGCACCGGCGTCGCCCACGGCGCCGCCGGCGTGCTGTACGCGCTGCACCGCGCCGGGGCGCCCTGCCCCGACGAGTACGCGGACTGGCTGATCGCGGCGATGCGGCGGCGCGGCCCGAGACCGGGCGCCGGCGGGCTCTTCGACGGGCCGCTCGGCGTGGCGGCCGTGCTCGCCCGGGTCGGCCGCGGCGACGAGGCCGCCGAACTGGCCGCCCAGGCCCGGCAGGCCCGGCCCGCGCCCACCGTCGCCCTCCACGGCGGCCGGGCCGGCACCGCGCTCGCCCGGCTGCGGCTCGCCGACGCCCTCGGCAGTCGGCGCGAACTCGCGGACGCCCTCGCCGACGCGCGGGCGCTCGACGCGGTGCTGCGCGGGCAGACCGTCCCGGGGCTCGGCGCGCCGACGGCGGCCGGACTGCTGTACGGCCTGGCCGGGATCGCCCTCGTCCAGCTGCGGCTGTACCAGCGGACCGGTGAGGACTGGCTGCTGGCCTCCGGGCGCGAGGCGCTGGGGCGGGCCGTGGCGCAGTGCGTGCGGGTGCCCGACGGGTCGGTCCAGGTCCTCGACCGGGGGCGGCGGCTCGCCTACCTCGACCGCGGCAGCAGCGGGATCGCGCTCGTCGCCCGGGAGTACCAGGCGCTCGGCGGCAGCGGGTCCGAGGGATTCGGCGGGTCCGAGGAGTTCGGCGGGTTCGGGGAGTTCCTCGCCGACGTGCGGAGGGTGTGCGCACCCGGATTCGTGCGCGAGCCCGGGCTGTTCCGGGGCCGCGCCGGGCTGCTGCTGGCGCTGGACCGGCTGGGCGGGGCGGCGGCCCGGGACGCCGTCCGCGAGCAGGTCCGCAAGCTCCAGTGGCACCTGGTCGCGCGGCCGGAGGGCCTGCTCGTCCCCGGGATGCGGCTGCGGCGGTTCTCGGCGGACCTGCACACCGGGGCGGCGGGCGTCCTGCTGGCCCTTCGGGCCGTCGAACAGGGCTCGGAGGGCGGGGAGTTGCTGGACGTGCTAACGCTCGGCCCAAGGGGTGCCGGCCGGCGCGGCGGGCTCAGCTGAGGTTGTCGGCCAAAGCAGTGGCGTGCTCGCGGGCGTGCAGGTGGGTGAGGCGGGGGAGGGCGTAGAGGGCGGCGTGGGCGGTGACCTCGCCGGTGGGGGAGGTGACGGCGCCGGTGTCGGTGAGGGCCTCCAGGGTGCGCAGGGCGAGGCGTTCGGGGCGGCCGAGGGCGGCGGCGGCCTCGGGGAGGGTGAACAGCAGGGAGAGCGGGAGGGCGGCGAGCCGGCCGAGGGCGAGGCGGCCCTGGTCGGTGAGGTCGCGCCAGCCGGAGTCGAGGCGGGCGCGGACGGTGACGTCCCCGGCGACGAGTTCGTCCAGGGCGCCGGCCGGATCGGCGAGGCGGGCCGCGTACTCGGCGAGCGGCAGGTGGCGCAGGACGGCGAGCCGGGTGCCGGCGACCCGGACGGCGAGCGGCAGCAGCCCGCAGGCCTCGACGATCCGGGCGGCGGCCGCGCGGTCGGTGCCGGTCCGGCCGGTGCCGACGATCCGGCCGAGCAGGTCGAGCGCCTCGGCGGGGGCGAAGGGCGGCACGGTGACCCGGTGCACCGAGGCCAGTCCGGCGAGCTGGCTGCGCGAGGTGACGAGGGTGGCGCTCGGGCCGAAGCCCGGCAGCAGTTCGCGGACCACGGCCTCGCCGGGGGCGTCGTCGAGGATCAGCAGCATCCGGCGTCCGGCCAGGGAGGCGCGCCAGAGGGCGGCGGCCTGGGCCGGGTCGGCCGGTCTAGGGCCGGATCGGCCGGTGAGGGCGGCGAGTTCGGCGAGGATGTCGGCGAGCGGGCGCGGGGTGCCGTCCTCGGTGCGCAGCCGGAGCAGCAGCCGGCCGTCGGGGAAGCGGTCGGCGAGCAGGTGTCCGGCGTGCACGGCGAGGGCGGTCTTGCCGACGCCGGCCGGGCCGGAGAGGACCGCGACGCGCTCGCCGCCCTCCGCCAACGCGTCGATCAGCTCCCGCAGTTCGTGGCTTCGGCCGGTGAAGTCGGTGGTGTCGGCGGGCAGCAGTGCGCCGCTCGGGCCGGGGTGCTGCGCCGGCCGGGCGGTGGCGGGGCGGGCCGGGCCGTGGGCGAGCAGCTGCCGGTAGCGGGCGGTCAGGGCGGGGCTGGGTTCGAGGCCCAACTCGCGGGCGAGCAGCTGGCGGTGGGTGTCGTAGACGGCGAGCGCCTCGGCCTGCCGGCCGGACAGGTGCAGGGCGTTCATCCGGGCGGCCTGGAGGCGTTCGCGCAGCGGGTGGCGCTCGGCCGGGTCGGCGAGTTCCTCGGCGACGGCGGTGGCGTTGCCGAGCTCCAACTCGGTCTCCGCCCAGTCCTCGTGGACGCCCAGGCAGCGGGCCTCCAGCCGGTCGGCCTCGGCCTGGACGGCGGGCGAGCAGCGCAGGTCGGCGAGCGGCGGGCCCTGCCACAGGTCGAGGGCCTGGCGCAGCAGCCGGGCGGCGGGGGCGAGCGCGCCGCTGTCGGCGGCGGCCCGGCCGGCCCGGGCGAGGGCGCGGAACTGCAGGACGTCGAGCTCGGGTTCGGCGACCCGCAGCAGGTAGCCGCCGGCGGTGTGGACCAGCCGTTCGGGCCCGGGGTCGCGGCCGAGCAGGGTGCGCAGGGTGCAGATGTAGACCTGGAGGTTCTTGCGGGCGGTGCGCGGCGGCTCCTCGGGCCAGACCGCGTCGGTGAGCAGGTCGACCGGGACGGCCGTGTTGGCGCGGCTCAGCAGGACGGCCAGCACCAGCCGCTGCTTCAGCGGACCGAGGGCGAGCGGGCGGCCGTCCGCTTCGCCGGTCAGCGGGCCGAGGACGGAGAAGCGCGGCCGGGTGGGGGCGGCGGGCTGGGCCAGGGGCATCGGCGTACCTCCGGGGCGTGGGTGGGGGCCAGGGCGTGTCCGAGCGGGGGGCGTGACCGGTGCGGTGCGGGCGTGGGCGCAGGCTACTTGACGGCCGATCCGATCTGTAGGGCACGGAATCGGCCTGTTTCGGTCACGCGACCCTCACACTTCGGGCACCTGGGGGAGGGGGCATCCGGGGGAGGGAGCGGCCGGGGGCGGTGGCGGCCGGCGGGCGCGGTGTCGTGGCCGGTGGGGTGGGGTGGGAGAGGCGGGCGGGGTGCGGCGGAGGGCCGGGGCCGGGGGTGCGGGCCCCGGGGCGGACGGGGACGGGCGGGGGCGGTCCGGGGCGGGGGCGCCGGGGCGGTTCCGGCGTTCCTCCAGCGGTGCTCGTCGGCGCGGTGAGCGCCGCCCGAGGGGCCGGGGAGGGACCGACGGCCACCGGAGGTCCCGGTCCGGGTGCCGGAACGCGGGCCGTGCGGCCCCGGGGGCGCGGGCCGAACGGCCCTAGGGGGCGGGGGCGGTGCGTTCGGATCATGGATCGCCAGCCATTCGCACGACGTTCCTAAGGAGTGCGTCCTTGAGCGCCACCCCGGCACAGGGCGACCCCACGCCACCGCCAACCTCCGTACCGCAGCCGTCGGTTCGGCCGAAACGGCCCGGTTCGGCCGTGGTCAGACTGCTGACCACCACCGACCACAAGACGATCGGCTCCATGTACCTGGTGTCGGCGTTCGGGTTCTTCCTGATCGGCGGTGTCCTGGCGCTGGTCATGCGCGCCGAACTCGCCCGGCCCGGAACGCAGATCCTCTCCAACGAGCAGTTCAACCAGGCCTTCACCATGCACGGCTCGGTGATGCTGCTGCTCTTCGCGATGCCGCTGTTCACCGGCTTCGCCAACTGGATCATGCCGCTGCAGATCGGCGCCCCGGACGTCGCCTTCCCGCGCCTGAACATGCTGTCCTTCTGGCTGTTCATGTTCGGCTCGCTGATCGCCGCCGCCGGCTTCGCGACCCCGCAGGGCGCCGCCGACTTCGGCTGGTTCCTCTACGCGCCGCTGTCCGACGCCGTCCACTCGCCCAGCGTCGGCGCCGACATGTGGATCATGGGCGTGACGCTCTCCGGCTTCGGCAGCATCCTCGGCGCCGTCAACTTCATCACCACGATCATCTGCATGCGCGCACCCGGGCTGACCATGTTCCGGATGTCCATCTTCTGCTGGAACGTGCTGCTCACCTCGGTGCTGGTGCTGCTGGTCTTCCCCGTCCTCGCCGCCGCCCTGCTCGCCCTCGAATGCGACCGCAAGTTCGGCTCGCACGTCTTCGACCCGGCCAACGGCGGGGCGATGCTCTGGCAACACCTGTTCTGGTTCTTCGGCCACCCCGAGGTGTACATCCTGGCGCTGCCGTTCTTCGGGATCATCTCCGAGATCATCCCGGTCTTCAGCCGCAAGCCGATGTTCGGCTACGCGGGGCTGATCGCCGCCACCGTCGCCATCGCCGGCCTGTCGGTGACGGTGTGGGCGCACCACATGTACGTCACCGGGCAGGTGCTGCTGCCGTTCTTCTCCTTCATGACCTTCCTCATCGCCGTCCCGACCGGGGTCAAGTTCTTCAACTGGGTCGGCACCATGTGGAAGGGCTCGCTCAGTTTCGAGACACCGATGCTCTGGACGGTCGGCTTCCTGGTCACCTTCCTCTTCGGCGGCCTCACCGGCGTGCTGCTCGCCGCCCCGCCGATCGACTTCCACGTCTCCGACTCGTACTTCGTCGTCGCCCACTTCCACTACACGCTGTTCGGCACCGTGGTCTACGCGATGTTCGCCGGCTTCCACTTCTGGTGGCCCAAGATGACCGGCAAGAAGCTCGACGAACGGCTCGGCCGGATCACCTTCTGGACGCTCACCGTCGGCTTCCACGGCACCTTCCTGGTCCAGCACTGGCTCGGCGCCGAGGGCATGCCCCGCCGCTACGCCGACTACCTGGCCTCGGACGGCTTCACCACGCTCAACACCCTGTCCACCATCTTCTCCTTCCTGCTCGGGCTGTCGATCCTGCCGTTCCTCTACAACATCTGGAAGACGGCCAAGTACGGCGAGAAGGTCGAAGCCGACGACCCGTGGGGCTACGGCCGCTCGCTGGAGTGGGCCACCTCCTGCCCGCCGCCCCGGCACAACTTCGTCCGGCTGCCGAGGATCCGCTCCGAATCCCCGGCCTTCGACCTGCACCACCCCGACATCGCGGCCCTGGACGTCCTGGAGAACACCGGCAAGCCCGCCACCCACCTGGGCGACGTGAGCCCGGCCAAGTACGACCTGCCACAGACCAGGGCGGAGCGGGCCCGGTCCGCCGTGGACAGCTGACCCGAGGCCGGGCGCGCCCCGGCCACCCGCTCCGAACCCTCCGACCGCCGTCTCCGCCCGCGCCCCCGTCACGGGCGGGGACGGCTCCCTCCCCTCGCGACCTGGAAGGCCGGCCCCATGACCCACACCGTCCTCGCCATCGGCACCGCCGCGCTCACCGCGAGCGGCTGCGTCTGGTACCTGCCCGCCATCGCCGACCTCCAGGCCGGCGCCGACCGGCCCCGCTCCACCCGTACGGCCGCGGCGGCCTGCGTCCTGTGGTGGGCCGCCCTCGCCATGGCCGGCGGGCTGCTGCTCGCCGTGCCCGACTGGCGGCCCGCCGCGCAGATCGCCCTCGCCGGGCTGGTCGGCGGCGTGGCGCTGCGGGTCCGCGCCCGGTGGGACCGGCGCGGGGAGCAGCACGAGGCCGCCGCCCGCTGGGCGGCCCTGGGCGCCCGGCCGGCGCCGCGCTCCGGCCGCCCCGCCGCCGTCACCCTCGCGGGGTGGCTGGTCGTCGGCGCCGCCGTCGCCTCGCTGGGGGCGGTGGCGATCCTGCTGTCGGACGAGGGCGCCGTCGGCTCCCGGGTGGTGCTCGCGGCGGTCAGCGGGGCCGGGGTGGCGCTGGCCTTCCTGCTGGCGGGCCTCGGCAGCGCGCGGCGGCGCTGACGGCCCCTCCGGTACGGGCGGCGCGGCTCCTCCGGGGGCCGCGCCGCCCGCGCGCTCGCCCGAATGGGGTCGTTGGGCCCTGGGTCCTGCGGCGGCCGGTGGGCGATGATGCCCTGGGCCCTGCCGGGAGTGTGCGGGGGTGACGAAGGTGGAGCCGCGTGATGGCGACCAAGACGGCGGGCGCCGGGGCACCGGCGCCGGTGCGGGTGTTCCTGCTGGACGACCACGAGGTGGTGCGCCGCGGGGTGCACGACCTGCTGGACGGCGAGCCCGATCTGGAGGTGGTCGGCGAGGCCGCCACCGCCGAGCAGGCGCTCGTCCGGGTGCCCGCGCTGCGGCCCGACGTGGCGGTGCTGGACGTCCGGCTGGGCGACGGCGACGGGGTGTCGGTCTGCCGTGAACTGCGCTCCCGGATGCCCGGCCTGGCCTGCCTGATGCTGACCTCCTTCGACGACGAGGAGGCGCTGCTGGACGCCGTCATGGCGGGCGCCGCCGGGTACGTGCTCAAGCAGATCAGCGGCACCGACCTGGTGGCCGCCGTGCGGACCGTCGCCTCCGGCCGCTCGATGCTGGACCCGGGCGCCGCCACCCGGCTGCTCAACCGCCTGCGCAGCGACGCCGAGCCCGCGCAGCCCGTCACCACCGGGCCCGCGCTGACCGTGCGCGAGCAGGAGGTGCTGGCGCTGATCGGGGAGGGCCTGACCAACCGGCAGATCGGCGAACGGCTCTACCTCGCCGAGAAGACGGTGAAGAACCACGTGTCGCGGCTGCTCGCCAAGCTGGGTGTGGAGCGGCGGGTGCAGGCCGCGCTGATCTCCACCGAGCTGCGCCAGGCGGCCGCCGCCGCGCAGCCGGCGCACCTGCGCTCCCTCCGGGGCTGACGCGACGTCCGGGCCCGGGACCCCCGGCGGGACCATCGGCCCTCGCGGCGCCGCCACCGCCGGGGCGAGCATCGAGAGCATGAACGGTGATCACGACCTGCTCGAACTGGACCGGGAGCGGGCGCTGGAACTGCTGGCCAGGGCCGCGGTCGGCCGGGTGGTCTACACCATCCGCGCCCTCCCGGCGGTGCTGCCGGTGTCCTTCCGGCTCGACCTGTCGGACGGCGGCGGAGTGCTGCTCTCGGCCCAGGCCGGCTCCGAACTCGCCCGGGCCGTGGACGACGCCGTGATCGCCTTCGAGGCCGACGAGGTGGACGGCGTGGACGGCTCCGGCTGGTACGTGACCGTCCTCGGCCGCGCCCAGGTCGGCCCCGCCGCCGGCCGCGCCCCCGGGGCCGTCCGGATCCGCATCCGCCCGGAACTCGTCGTCGGCCGGCGGCTTCCCCCGCGCACCGACTAGTGCGGATCGCCCTCGATGCGGCCCGCCAAGGCGCGGACGGTCGGCGGGAGTTGGCGGAGGCGCACGGCGAGCAGCGGGACGGCCAGCGCGAGGTAGACCCAGCTGAGGGCGACCCGGGCGGACTCGCCGGGGAGGGCGAACTGGACGGCGAACAGGGCGAACAGCAGCCCGGCCTTCCAGGGCAGGAACCGAAGGTCGAGCAGGAGCACCACGGCCAGGACGGTCTGCGCGGCGGTCAGCAGCACCTCGTCCACCTGGCGTTCGACCAGCGGGAGGGAGGCCGCGCCGCCGCCGGCCAGGTAGGCGAGCGGGAGGCAGCCGATCAGCAGGGTCCACTGGTTGACCTTGCTGGAGAGCAGCGCGCCGAGGCCGTCGTCCCCGCGCAGCCGCCAGGCGAAGACGACCGCGACGATCAGCTCGGGCGCCTCGGAGGCGAGCGGGGCCAGCCACTGCACCAGCAGGAAGCGGTCGATGCCGAGCGAGGCGCCGGCGTCGACCAGCGAGGTGGCGAAGGGCTCGGCGCAGGCGAAGATCACCCCGGCCGCGACCGCGAACACCAGGACGGTGGTCGCCCGGCGGCGCTGCCGGGGGAGGGCGGCCAACCGGGCCGGAACGCCGATGAGTTCCTCCTCGTCGTCCTCGCTACAGCGGCTGACCCGGAAGAGGTAGTAGCCGTACCAGGCGATCAGGACGACCGCGAGCACCCAGGAGATCTGCCGGGTCAGCGGCATCACGAAGGCCACCAGGGCGGCGGCGCCGAGGAAGGCGGTGTCGATCCGGCGGTGCTCCCGCAGGGTGATCCCGGGGGCGGCGCCGCGGCGCCGGGCGGCGAAGTAGGAGGCGAGGGCGACCAGTGGCCAGCCGACGCCGACCAGCAGTCGGTTGGCGCCGGTCATGTTGGCGGCCGCGTAGGCGGCGTACTCGGGCCGGGTGCCGGCCGCGTACGCGAAGTAGAGGTCGACGGCGTACTCGGGCAGGACGGCGATGAACGCCAGCAGGGCCAGGGCGAGCGGGCCGGAGATGTCGGCCCGGGCGGTCTCCGCGGCCCACATCAGCAGGAGCGCCGCCGCCAGGACGCCAAGGCCGAAGACCACCATGCCCGGCACGGGCGCCAGGTGCACCCCGGCCAGCCGCAGCACCACGGAGGGCAGCGCGCCGGCCACGGCGGCCCCGATCCGCAGGGCCGTCACGGATCCGCTGGGCGGCTGCGCCGACGGGATCTCGGCGGGGCCCGGTGGGGTGGCGGTCGCGGGTGACTTCTGGGCCATCAGCCGTCCTTGCGCTCGGGGAACCTGAGCAGGCTAGGGGCGGAGGGCGGCTGGGTGGGCCGAACGGCGGGGCGGCGTGGCCGAGTTCCCCCGGACGGCGGGCGGGCGCCGTGCCCTAGGCTGGCCCGGGACGCCGTCGACGGAGGGAAACAGGACGCCATGCTCGACCCCGGGACCGCCGCCCTCTACGCGCGGGACGAGACCTGCCGGCTGCTGGGCATCGCGCTGGACGAGGTGTCCGCCGGTCGAGCGGTGACGCGGATGACGGTGGCCGCGACGATGGTGAACGGCCACGGGACGGCGCACGGCGGCTTCCTGTTCCTGCTCGCCGACGCCGCGTTCGCGTTCGCCTGCAACAGCCACGGCCCGGTGACGGTCGCGCAGGCGGCGCAGGTCGTCTTCCTGGCCCCGGCGGCGGTCGGGGACGAACTGGTGGCGGAGGCGGTGGAGCGGTCGCGGGCCGGGCGCGGCGGGGTCTACGACGTGACGGTCCGGCGGGCGGACGGGAAGGTCATCGCCGAGTTCCGCGGGCAGAGCGTGGTGATCGGGGGCCGGCCGCAGACCGACTGAGCGCCCGGGCCCTCACTTCTGTCCGGCCCCTCACCGCTGCCCGGCCCCCGTCGTCACCTCCCGGTCAGGACCGCGGACGCTCGTCCAGCACCTGCTGGAGCTTGCCGGTGCGCGGGTTGGTGACCAGTTCGGAGCGCGGCACCCACTCGACCGCGAGGTCGTGGATGCTGCCCAGCGCGACCTCGTCGGGGTAGAGCGGCCGGGCCGTGTACACGGCCTCGACGAGCCGGTCGGCGAGCTCGGGGGCCGGCCGCTGCCCGGTGTAGCCGAGGCGCAGGATCAGGCCGTCGCGCCCGGCCCAGCGGCGCTGCACGAGCTGCATGCCGGTGATGTGGCGCTCCGGGTCGGCGGCGAGCAGGACGGCCCGGATCTCCTCGGTGGGCATGGCGACGGTGCCGACCCGGGCGCCCTCGGTGGAGCGGCCGAGCAGGCGGAAGCGGCGGCAGCGGGCGTCGGTCCACTCGGCGCGGTCGCCGGTCGGGTAGCGCAGGATCGGCATCAGGGTGCGGAACAGGTTGGTGACGACGACCCGGCCGGGAGTCCTGGGCGTGGTGATCGTCTTGCCGGTGACGTCGTCGACGAGCTCCACCACCGTGCGGTGCGCGAAGGCCTCGTGCACCCGGACGTCGTCGCCGGGGACGGGCGAGCCGACCAGCCCGGCGTCGTTGGAGGCGTAGCCGACGGAGGCGACGGCGGCGTGGGGGAAGGCCCGGGCGAGGATCGGCCGCAGGTCGGCGAAGAGCAGGTCGCCGCCGAACAGCAGCAGTTCGACCCCGTCGGCCGTCTCCCCGCGCTGGACCAGGCACTCGGCGACGGCGCTGAGCTTCATCGGCTCGCCGGCCAGCACGTGGACGCCGAAGCCGGTGATGAGGTCGGCGATGTACGGGTCGGGGGCGGCGCCGCCGACGCCCAGGCGGACGTTGTCCACGGGGGCGTGGTGCAGGGCGCCCTCGATGTAGAGGAAGCCGCCGTAGAGTTCGCCGGCCGTGAAGAGATTGGCGACCCGGTGCCCGGGCCGCAGGCCGGCCCGGACGAGTCCGGCGCCGAAGGCGGTGACCGAGTCGGCGTGCTCGGTGCGGGTCCAGGGCGAGAACTTGGGGACGCCGGTGGTGCCGCCGGTCTTGTAGATGCCGGCGTCGCTGAGCGGGCCGGTCAGGACGCGGTTGTCGGGCCAGGTGTTGGCGGCCCAGAAGGCGGCCTGGTCGATGACGGGGAGCTGGTCGAGGCGCTCGGCGGCGGGGGGCAGGTCGCGGTACAGCTCGGCGTAGAACGGCGAGTTGGCGCGGGCGAAGGCGATCAGCTCGGCCAGGGGCTTGGCGGGCATGGTGGTCGGGTCCCTTGCTCAGGAGGAGGGTGCGGCGGGGGGTGCTTCGGCGGGTGCTGCGGGGGGTGCTTCGACTCGCGCTTGGAGGCGTGCTTCGGGCTGCCCGAGCCAGGTCCGGGCGAGGGACTGGACGGTGGAGCCGTCCGGGTCGGCGAGTTTGGCGGCCAGGTAGTCGGCGGCCCACTGGTTGGCGGGCACCCGGAAGGGCGGCCGGTCGGAGAGCAGGGTCCGCACGACGACCTCGGCGACCTCCCGGGCGGGCTGGCCGGCCGACTCCCAGCCCTGGCCGCCGATCCAGTCCAGGTAGCCGGCGAAGGTGGGCGCGTACGGGCCGGAGGCGGCCTGGACGGTGCCGCGGTCGATGTCCGGGAAGACCCCGAACCGGGTGTCCGGGACGTAGCCGGGGACGACCACCGAGACCTGGACGCCGTGCGCCGCCGCGACCGGGGCGAGCGCCTCCAGGAACCCCTCGACGGCGAACTTGGCGGCGCAGTAGGCCTCGTTGAACGGCTGACCGACCACGCCGTGCACGCTGCCGACGGCGACCAGGCGGCCTGCGGCGGCCCGCAGCAGCGGCAGCGCGGCCCGGCTGACCGCGGCCACCCCGAAGAAGTTGACCTCCAGGTTGGCCCGCAGCGCCGCGTCGGTGGACATCTCCAGGGTCGGGTCGGAGTTGGAGACGCCCGCGTTGTTGACCACGGCGTCCAGCCGCCCGTACGTCCGGGCCACGCCGTCCAGGCAGGCGGCGATCGAGCCGGGGTCGGTGACGTCGAGGCGGCGGACGTCCACGGTGACGCCGGCGGCCTCGGCGGCCAGCCGGAGCTCCCCGGCGCGGCCGGGTTCGCGCAGGGTGGCCACCGTGCGGTACCCGGCCCGGGCCGCCGCGACGGCGGTGGCCAGGCCGATGCCGGAGGACGTTCCGGTGATCAGGAGGACCTTCCCGTCGGCGCTCCCGGCCTTCGCGCCGCTCCCGCCGCTCCCGGCGCTCCCGGCGCTCCCGCCGTTCATGACGCGCTCTCCGCGAGCTCCCCGGGGGCGGCGGCCTCGCGCCCGGCGGCGTCCAGCAGCGGCTGGAGGCCGAGGGCGGGGAGGAAGGAGCAGGCGGCCAGCAGGGTGCCGCCCGCCATCACCGCCCGGGCCGCGTCCAGGATGCCCAGCGGGCCGGTGAGCAGGGTGACGGCCAGGCCGCCGACCAGCGCGGCGAGCGGGATCACGCCCCAGGTGACGGTCCGGAAGGCGGCGTGCATGACGCCCTGGTTGCGGGCGGTCATCCGGGCCTGCCGGGTGGGCGCGCTGCACACGTTGATGCAGGACATGAAGAACCCGTAGCAGCCCATGGTCACCGCGATCACCGGCCCGGGCGGCAGTGCGGGCGCGGCGAGCAGGCCGAGGCCGGCCAGGCAGTGCAGCAGCAGCGACCAGGCCATCGTCCGCCCCAGGCCGAACCGCCGGCTGAGCCGCGGGGCGACCAGGGCGCCGATCAGCGCTCCGAGCGAGGCCACCGACATGGCCGCGCCGAAGGCGCCGACCGTCACGCCCAGGCCCCGGTAGGCGAGGACGGGCAGGACGGTGACGAAGACCGGCCCGCCGCAGTTGAGCGTGACGGCCGCCAGCACCACCCGGCGCAGCACCGGGTCCGCCCAGTTGAGCCGGAAGCCGAGGGTCAGCCGCTCCCGGATCGAGCCGGGTTCGGCCGTCCGCTCGCCCCACGGGCTCATGTACCGGAAGCAGACGGCCGAGACCAGGTAGCTGGCCGCGTCCACCAGCAGGGCGGCCACCCCGAGCGCGCTGTACAGGGCGGCGGCGATGGAGGGGCCGGCGACCTCGGCGACCGAGCCGCTGCCCTCCAGCCGGGAGTACGCGCGGACCATGCCGTCCTCGGGCACCACGGCGGGGACGGCGACCAGGTAGCCGACATTGAAGAAGATCGTCGCGCCGCTGATCACCGCCACGCAGCCGAACAGCAGCGGGGTGGACAGCACGTCGAGCCAGTACGCGAGCGGGATCGCCGCCACCGCCGCCAGCCGGACCAGGTCGCAGCCGAGCATGGTGCGGCGCTTGTCCCAGCGGTCGACCAGCACCCCGGCGACCGGCCCGAGCAGCGGGATGCCGAGGTACTGGGCCATCGCCACCACGCCGACCTGGAGGGCGGAGGCGTGCAGAACGAAGATCATCAGAGTCGGGACGACGAACACGGTGACCTTGTCGCCGACCAGGCTGACGGTCTGCCCGGCCCAGAACAGGTCGAAGCCCCGGCCCAGCGGCGCCGGCCGCGCGGGCGCCGTCCCGCCTCCCACCGGGTCGGACGTCACGCCCTCGCCCGTCCGGTCGGACTTCACGCACCCTCCCGCAGGACCAGCCCGGCGGTCTTGCCGGTGCGGCCGTTGCTGATCAGCTCCTCGACCGGCCGTACCCGGAAGGACTCCGGGTCGTGCTGGAAGGCGGTGCTGAGCGTGAAGGTGGCGCTGAACAGCTCCTTGCGTAGCCGCTCGGCGTCGGGGGTGGCGCCCGTCCCGCCGGTGAGCAGCAGGACCTCCACCCCGGTGGCCCGGCCGCGCTGTTCGGTCAGCACCACCTGGGCCCGGGCCACGCCCGGTTCGCGCTCGGCCCGGGCGATCAGTTCGGCCACGTCCAGTCCGAGGCCGCGGACCTGGACGACGTTGTCGCATCGGCCCAGCACCCGCATCGCCGGGCCCGGGCGCCCGCACGGGCAGTCGGTCAACTCGCCCGCGTCGCCGGTGCGGTAGCGCAGCACGGGGTTGAGCATCTCGGGGTTGAGGGTGGTGAAGTCGAGCAGGCCGCCGGCGTCGGCGTGGACCAGCTGGTCGGGCAGCGGGTGGAAGGTGTCGGCCGGGCAGTCGGGGGTGTTGGTGGCCACCACCCAGGTCTCGGTGCTGCCGAACATGCCCCAGCGCCGCGCCTCGGGCGCCACCACGGCGAGGTCCTCGTCGAGTTGGGGCTGCCAGGCCTCGCCGAGCCACAACACCTTGCGCAGGGAGGGGAGTCGGATGCCGGCGGCGCGGGCGTGCGCGAACCAGAGCCGCAGCACGCTGGGCGTCCCGCCGATGGCCGTCACCCGGCGCGCGGCCAGGAAGGCCAGCCAGTCGCCGTACTCCTCGGCGGCGACCGAGCCGAGCGCGATGATCCGGCAGCCGGAGAGGTCGGCGAGCGCGGCGGCGAGGAAGTGCGCGCCCCACATCCGGCCGGCGCCCCAGGCGTTGACGAAGACGTCCGTCCGGTCGAGCGGCTGCCAGTGGGCGTGCACGCCGGCCATGTAGAAGCCGGTGGGGGCGTAGCCGACCTGGGGGGCGCCGGTGCTGCCGCCGCTCTGGAACAGCCAGGTGGCGGCCTGGTCGGCGGCGGGTTCCAGGTGGGCGAGGGCGGTGTTGAGGTCGTCCTTCGCCAGGGGCGGGAGCGTGGCGAGCCGGTCGAGGGTGTGGACGTTGACGTGGCTGGCGTAGCGCGGGGCCAGGTCGGGGACGCTGCGCAGCCGCTCCAGGGTGCGCCGGGCCACGTGCAGGCGGGGCTCGGCGGCCTCGGGGGGCAGGGAGAAGGAGGCGGTCATCGGGAGTCCGTCCGGGGGGGCGAGGTCGAGGTCGCGGTTGGAGGTGGGTGTGGGTGTGGGTGTGGGTGTGGGTGTGAGGGCGGGGCTTCGGGCGGGGTCGAGGGTGAGCGGGCGGGCGCCGTCCGCGAGCCACCTGGCGTGGCCGTCGCGGTAGGCGGCGAAGCGGGCGCGGGTGACGTCCCGTTGGAGGGTGCGGTCCGGGTCGGTGAGGTCGGGGGCGATCACGCCGTCCGGTTCCAGTTCGGAGAACCAGTACCGCTCGCCGTCGTACAGGAAGTCGACGCAGAAGAACGGGATCGGCAGCCGCTCGGCGAACCAGGCGGTGGCGGCGGCGAGTTCGGGCGGCACCGGCGGGAACTCCATGGCTCCGCCCCGGCTGGCGTTGGCGACCGGGGAGCCGGGCTCCGGGGTCCGCTTCATCACCGCGTACGGCTCGCCGTCGACGACGTACACCCGGTAGTCGATCGTGCCGTCGCCCAGGTAGGGCTGGACCACCAGCGTGGTGTCGCCGCCCTGGGCGAGGCTGGCCAGGCCCCGGACGTCCTCGGGGCCGCGGGCCAGGTTGATCCCGCCGCCGC
Source organism: Kitasatospora sp. NPDC091276 (assembly GCF_040684355.1). Lineage (NCBI taxonomy): Bacteria > Bacillati > Actinomycetota > Actinomycetes > Kitasatosporales > Streptomycetaceae > Kitasatospora > Kitasatospora sp. NPDC091276. The sequence continues at coordinate 179,590 of NZ_JBFBFU010000017.1, forward strand.
CGCACCAGCCGGCGGGTTTGACGATCGCGGGGTAGGTCATGTTCCGCAGGCCCACCTCGTAGCCGTGCTTGCTGATGTCCCGGCCGGTGCCGATCCGCACCGTCGGGATGGTCGGCACCGGGGAGCCGCCCAGGAACAGCAGGGTGGCCAGCTTGTCGTTGCCGATCAGCGAGACCTGCGGCGGGAACGGCAGGTAGAACCCGGCCTGTTCGAGCACCGCGTACAGCGCGTACTGGTTGAAGACGTCCATCGACTGGTACGGCAGCGAGTAGAGCGCGGTGATGAACAGGGTGTCCTCGGGGGTGACCGGCTCGTCGTCCACGTAGACCCGGGGGCGGCCGGGCCCGGTGGCGTCCACCGTGACGGCCTCCGGCGCGTGCCTGGTCCAGCGCAGGCCGAGGTCGGCGGCGCTCTCGGCGTAGAGGTCCCAGAAGAAGCCGTGCCACATCGCGGCCATCCGGGAGGACTCGCGGTCGGGGAAGATCCAGCACAGGCGGCGCAGTTCGCCGTCCCGGGGAGGGGCGGGGCTCGGGTCGGGGCTCGGGGCGGGGCTTGGGTCGGGGCTCGGGCCGGGGGTGCTCATCGCGCTCCTCGTGCGGTGGACGGCTTGGACCACCAGCGGCGGCCGGTCTCCGGGAGGGTGTCCACCGGGTCGTAGTAGGGGTGGCGCCGGTCGAGCGGGGCGTCCTGGCCGCCGCCGCTCTCCAGGCCGGTGCGGTAGTTCTTGGTCCAGTACGAGATGCCGAGCTCGCGGTCGTAGGCCACCGCCTGGTGCACCCAGCGCTTGCCGACGTGCGGGACGTCGCAGACCAGGCGCGGGGTCGCGTAGCCGGGCAGGTAGCCCATGATCGCCTCCTGGAGGCGCTGCGCCTGGTGCAGCGGCGTCCGCCAGTGCTCGGCGCCCGGGATCACGTCGCAGAGGTAGAAGTAGTACGGCAGGATGTTCGCCTCGCCCTGGAGGGCGAAGCAGAGGTCGAGCAGGTCCTCGGCGGTGTCGTTGACGCCCCGCATCAGCACGCCCTGGTTGCGGACGTCCCGCACGCCCGCGTCCAGCAGGGCCCGGGCCGCCTCGGCGACCAGCGGGGTGATCGAGCGCACGTGGTTGGCGTGGGTGTGCACGGCCAGGTTGACCGCGCGGCGGGCGGCCAGTTCGGCGACCCGGGCCAGGCCGTCCAGCAACTGTGGTTGCAGCCAGTGCTGGGGCAGGCCGACCACGGCCTTGCTGGCCAGCCGGATGTCCCGGACGGTGCCGAGGTCCAGCAGCCTCAGCAGGAAGGACTCCAGCCGGGGCCAGGGGACGTTGGCGAGGTCGCCGCCGGACAGCACCACGTCGCGTACGGCGGGGGTGCGCTTGAGGTAGTCGAGCATCTGCTCCTGCCGGTCGGCGGGGCGCAGCAGCAGCCGGGTCTTGGCCACCTGGGGCGTCGAGGTGCCGACCAGGTCCATCCGGGTGCACTGGCCGCAGTACTGCGGGCAGGTGGCGGTCAACTCGGCCAGCACCTTGGTGGGGTAACGGTGCGTCAGACCCTCGACGGCCCACATGTCCGCCTCGTGCAGCGAATCCCGCTCGGCCCGGGGATGGCTGGGCCAGTGCGGGTGCCGGTCGGTGCGCACCGGCAGCATGTAGCGGCGCACCGGGTCGGCCAGGAACGCCTCGGTGAAGGCCTGCGGGTCGGCCGGGGCGTCCGGGGCCATGGTGTTCAGCAGCTGCGGCGGCAGCAGCATCGGCATGGTGGCGAACCCGGCCTGGTCGGCGGCGAGTTCGCGGTAGAAGTGGTCGGTGAGCCGGTCGCCGACGACGGCCCGCAGCTGCCGGGCGGTCTTCACCGAGTGGGCCCGCTGCCACTGGGCGTCGCGCCACTGCGCCTCGGTGACGCGGCGCCAGCCCGGCAGTCGCCGCCAGTCCGGCTCGACCAGCGCCGTCCGCGCGTACGTGTACGGCTGGCGGATCACGGGGTGGTCCACGGCCGGCTACTGGCCGGTGGAGGGGGCGGTGGAGGGGCCGACCAGGGGGTCTGTTCGAGGGCTTGCCTGGGGGTCGGCTCGGACGTCGGTGAAGAGGCCCGCGAAGCGGGTGCGCAGCTCGCGCTTGAGCACCTTGCCGGTCGGTCCGAGCGGGAAGTCCTGAGGTGTGCGGGCGATCCGGACGGCGGCGAGCGCGGCCAGCCCGGCCGCGGCCAGCGCCTTGTTCGCCGCGTCCTGCACCTCCTCGGCGCCGGCCCCGGCGGCCCCTCCGGCCCCGGCCTGCAACCGGACGACGGCGACCGGGCGTTGTCCCTCACCGGGCGCCCCGGGCACGCCGACCACCGAGCAGTCCTGCACCAGGTCGGCGCAGTCGGCGAGCAGCACCTCCTCGATCGGCAGGCTGTAGACCGGGCCGTCGGCGGTGTCGATGACGTCCACCGTGCGGTCGAGGTGGTAGAAGCGGCCGTCGGGCGCGCGGCGGGCGACGTCGCCGGTGAGCCAGTAGCCGGCCAGCTCGAAGCTCTCGGTCAGCCGCCGGTCGTGCCAGTAGCCCGGGGTCCGGGAGGGGCTGACCACGCCGAGCAACCCGACCGTGCCGTCCGGGAGTTCGGTGCCGTCCTGGTCGAGCACGGCGGCCTTCAGCACCACCTCCAGCGGCTTGCCGACGCAGCGGTCGTCGCGGGCGCTCTCCGGGGTGGTCACCTGGCCGAAGAGCGCCATGCCCATCTCGGAGGAGCCCAGGCCGTCGACGAACTGCGAACCGGGAAGCGCGGGTCGGTCGGCCCGGTCCTGCGGCAGCAGCCAGGGGCGGATCAGCCCGGCCGGCCGCTCGCCGAGCGTCACCAGGCGGCGGATGTGCCCGTGGTGCGCGCTGTCACCGGTGTTGAACCAGGAGTGCACCCGGGCCGCGCCGCGGACCGGGAGTTCGCCGGTGGCCAGCTCGACGAAGGTCCGGGGGAAGGAGGCGACCATGGTCGGCTGGAAGGCCTCCATCACCGGCTCGACGACGGCGCGCCGCCAGTCGGACATCACCACGGTGGGCAGGCCGAGCAGGGTCGCGGTGAGGAAGTAGCTGAGCCCGCCGGCGTGGGTGTGCGGCATCAGCGACATCAGCCGGTCGTACGGCTCGGCGGGGAAGCGCTCCATCCGCGGCTGCTTGCCGTCCCAGAACTGGCGGTGCGCCAGCATCGTGGACTTGGGGGTGCCGGTGGTTCCGGAGGAGTGGATCAGCGCCACCACGTCGTCCGGGGCGTGCCGGTACGGGTGGCCGGCGGGCAGCTCGACGGTGTCGGCGTCGAAGGCCTGCACCTCGGCGGCCAGGGCGAGGAAGCGCGGGCGGCGGCCCGGGTCCTCGCGGTAGGCGGCGGCCAGCCGGGTGGGGTCGTCGGCGACCACGCCGACCACGCCGACGTGGTCCAGGTAGCGGACCAGCACGTCGTGCCGCATCGCGTCGTTGACCAGCGCGGGGACGGCGCCCAGCGAGGTCAGCGCGAGGAAGTGCAGCAGCGGTTCCAGCCCCTCGCCGACCACGACGCCCACCGGCTCGCCGGGGCGCACCCCGTTGGCGTGGTACCAGGCGGCGTAGCGGTCGCGCAGCGCGGCCAGATCGAGCAGGCTGTGGCCGCGCAGCACCACCTCGCCGCGGTGGTCGGTGCGGTGGGTGAAGACGGACGGGACGGCGCGGTGCGGGTTGGCCGCGAGGGCGTGGTCGAGGAAGTTGCCCGCGCCCAGGGCGGGTTCGGTCATCAGCCGCTGTCTGGCGGCGAGGGGCGCGATGGAACTGCGGTCGCTCATGGGGGTCTCCCGAAGGGGGGCCGGGCGCGGGTTCTCGTGGAACCGGCGCCGGGGAGGGGGAAAGGCCGGGGAAGGACGGGGGGTGGGGCGTCAGGCGTGGGTTCGGGGCGCGGGCGTCAGGAGTGGGCGTCGGACCCGGACGTCGGGCGCGGGTCTCAGGTATGGGCGTCGGACCCGGACGTCGGGCGCGGGTCTCAGGTGCGGGCGAGGATGTCGGCGACGACCCGGTGGCCGGAGCGGATCGCGCCCTCCATCAGCCCGAAGTACGCGGTGCTGGTCTCGGTGCCGGCCCAGTGCACCCGGTGGTGCGGCGCGGTCAGCGCCGGGCCGAGCCGCGGCCAGTCGCCGGGCCCCAGCAGGGCGGCGTAACAGCCCTGGCTGTACGGGTCGTTGAGCCAGTCGGTGACGTGGCAGGCGGTCGGCTCGGGGAGCATCGGGAAGAGCTGCGCGGCCTGCCCGACGGCCGCGGCGCGTTGCTGCCGCGGAGTGAGGGCGGCGAAGCGGTGCGCCTCGGCGCCGGTGACGAAGCCGGTCAGGACGCCGATGCCGCTCTCGGCGGGGGAGTCGTCCACGGTGGAGAGCAGTGGCCCCCGGGCGTTGACCGACCAGCCGGACAGGCCGTGGTCGCGCCACAGCGGCGCCGGGTAGACCAGGTGGACCTTGACCGCGCAGCCGCGCGCGGTGCGCTCGCCGGCCCGTCGCACCGGCAGGCCGGGCCGGTAGTCGATCGCGTCGGCGAGCAGCGGCGGCAGCGCCATGACGGCGACGTCCGCGCGGTGTTCGCCGCGGTCGGTGTGCACGGTGACGGCGTCGGCGCCGGCGTCCTGGTGGACGGCCCGGACCGGCTCGCCCAGCCGTACCCGGCGGCCCAGGCGCTCGGCCAGCCGCTCGCACACCTGGTGGGCGCCGCCGGAGATCCGGTCCTGCTGGGCGCCGCCGGCGAAGGCGTTGAGGTAGCGCAGGCCGCCGCCGGAGCGCAGGTAGAAGGCGAGGTGGAGGACGGAGATGTCGGCCGGGTCGGCGGCCGTCATCTCACCCAGGAACAGCGGGAAGAACAGCCGGGCGTCGGGGTGGGTGAGGTGCTGCTCGGCCCACTCGGCGGCGGTGAGGGCGTCCAGGCGTTCGGCGTCCGGGGTGAGCCAGGGCGCCTCCGGCCTTACGGCGGCGGTGAGTTCGGACAGCCGGTCGAACAGGTCGCCGAGCGCGACGCCGTCGAGCGGCGGGAACCGGCCGTCGCGGGTCGTGGCGTCGGCGCTGCTGCCGTTGTGGTTGTCGTTGCCGCTGCCGAGCGCGAACCGGCTGGCACCGGACATCGTGGTGGGGGTGGTCTTGAGCCCCAACTCGTCCATCATGGCGAGGAGTTCGGTGTGCCGGTCGCCCAGGTAGGCGGCTCCGGCGTCGACCAGGACACCGGGGGCGGCCTCGATGCCGTGGGTGCGCCCGCCGACCCGGTCCCGGGCCTCCAGGACGGTCACCTCGAAGCCGTGCGCCGCCAGCCCGGTCGCGGCGGTGAGCCCGGCCAGTCCGGCGCCGACCACGACGGCGGTTCCTCCTGGCCGATGCGCGTCGAACTGCCGGCCGTTGAACGGGTGGTCGTCGAACGGGTGGTCGTTCATCTCGCGGCCGTGATTCTGCGCGCGAGCGCGGTGGGAGTGGGCGCGAGCAGGAACTCGTCGAAGGTGAGCTCGACGGCGTAGCCGCGCGCGACGGCGCTCAGCACCCGGGTGGCGATCAGCGAGTCGCCGCCGAGGTCGAAGAAGTCGGAGTCGGGGGCCACGTCGTCGCGTTCCAGCACGCGCCGGAAGACGGCCACCAGGTCCTGCGGGGTGGCGGGGGTGGTGAGGTCAGTGCTCAACGGAGGTCTCCTTCGACCTGTCGTGGGCGCCGTAGCGCAGGTGGCAGCCGGCCCGGTCGACCTTGCCGCTGGGGGTGTGCACGAGCCGGGGGACGACGGTGATCCGCCCGGGTACGAGGTGGCCGGGCACCCGGGCCCGCAGGTAGGACAGCAACTCGCCGGACAGGTCCGGCGGGGAGGTGTGCCGCCGCGCCACGACGTACGCGAGCAGCGCGGTGCGGCCGGCCAGGGCGGCGCCGGTGACGGCGGCGGCGCTCACCTCGGGGTGGCCGGTGAGGTGCGCCTCGACCTCCGCCGGGTCCACCCGGACGCCGCGCACCTTCAATTCGCCGTCCAGGCGGCCCTGGTGGGTGAGCAGGCCGTCCGGGCCGCGGCTCACCCGGTCGCCGGTGCGGAAGTACCGCTCGCCGTCGACGGTGGTGAACCGGGCCGCCGTCGCCTCGGGCAGACCGGGGTAGCCGAGCGCGAGGCCGGGCCCGCCGATCAGCAACTCGCCCTGCTCGCCGAGGCGTTCGATGACGTGCGGCAAGGCGTGGCCGATCGGTGCGCGGGCGGCCGGTGCGCGGTCGGCGCCGGGCCGGGCCGGTTCGCGGGCGAGCGGTCCGGACAGGTCGACGGCGTGGGTGATCTGGGTGGTCTCGGTGCAGCCGTAGGTGTTCAGCAGCCGGATCCGCCCGGTGTCCAGCCGGGCCCAGTCGTCCAGCCGGGCCGGTTGGACGGCCTCCCCGCCGATCACCAGGAGCCTGACGCAGGGCGGCAGTTCGGCCCGGTCGTCGACCAGGTGGTGGACGAGTTCGTGCCAGAAGGCGGTCGGCAGGTCCAGGACGGTGATCCGCTCGCGCTCGACCATCCGCAGGAAGCGCGGGAACGACCCGCAGTGCGCGTCGGGGTCGAGGACGAGGGTGGCGCCCGCGGTGAGTGCCGGGAGGATCTCCTCGAAGCAGGTGTCCCAGTTGAGCGAGGCGAACTGGAGCACCCGGTCCTGGGGGGTGAGGTGGAAGAGGTCGCGCAGTGCGTGGGCCGTGGCCGCGACGGCCCGGCGGGGAGTGGCGACGGGTTTCGGCTGCCCGGTCGAACCCGACGTGAAGAGAATGTAGGCCGGATGTTCCGGGCCGCTTGCGGCACGGTCCGCCGGAGGGGTTCCGGGCGGTTCTCCGGGGAATTCCGAGAGGGCGGGTAACTCTACTAATCGAGCGTCGAGTTGGTGCTCCGCGACGGCTTCGCCGAGTATCGCCGTGCGGCAGTTCGCGGCCGTCGCCATGGCGTGTCGACGGGCCGCCGGGAATGCCGGATCGATCGGGCAGTACACGCCCCCGGCGGTCAGCACGCCGAGAAGTGCGACCACCGTTTCGGCCGTGTGGACGGCCGGCACGGAGACCGTGCCGGGGTCCGGTCCCAGGCGCCTGGCCAGGGTGTTCGCCAGCTCTGCGAGCCGGCCGTAGTCGAGGGTGCGCCCCCGCTGGACGATCGCGGGGTGCCGGGGATTGCGGCGTGCCATTTCCGTGAACGCGTGGATCAGGTCGGGAACGACCTGGAGGGTGTCCTGATTAATTGACATGGCCGCCCCAAATGATGCCGTCGAATGCTCATCCGTGCTCGGCGAACGGCGACTCTACCGTCGAACATGCGTGGCGACAATGGATGTTGAGAGCGTTCTTCGAAGGGGGCGTGCTTGACGTGTGAACCCGCCCGAGGGCGTTCGGTCGTTCGAGTAGGGACGGCGTGCGCAAGGGGACGGAGCGGCGTGGGCGAAGGCCCGGTGACGGCACGTCAGGAGCTGAGCGGGGCCTCCCAGGAGAGCCGGGTGCCGCCGCCCTCGGCGGGCCCGACCGTGAAGGCGCCGCCCACCCGCTCGGCCCGCTCGGCGAGGTTGCGCAGCCCGCTGCGCCGGCCGCCCTCGGGAACGCCCACCCCGTCGTCGGCCACCACCAGGGACACCCGCCCGGCGAGCGCCCGCAGCGTCACCTCCACCCGGCCCGCCCGCGCGTGCCGGGCGGCGTTGCTGAGCGCCTCGCCGAGGACGGCCACCACGTGGTCGGCCAGTTCCTGCGGCACGTCGGTGTCCAGCAGGCCCTCCATGCTCAGCCGGGGCGCGAAGCCGAGCGTCCCCTGCGCCTCGGCGACGACGCGGGTGGCGCGGGCGCGCAGGCCCCGGTCGGGCTCGCTGTGGGCGCGCAGCCCGAAGATCGTCGACCGGATGATCTTGATGGTCTCGTCCAGATCCGCCACCGCGCGGGCGACCCGGTCGGCGGCGGCCGGGCTGTCGATCAGCCGGCCCGCGCTCTGCAACGTCATCCCGGTCGCGAACAGCCGCTGGATCGCCAGGTCGTGCAGGTCCCGGGCGATCCGGTCACGGTCCTCCAGCAGCGTCAGCTGCTCGGCGTCGCGCCGCCGCTCGGCCAGCTCCAGGGCCAGCGCCGCCTGGTCCGCGAAGCCCAGCAGCGGCCCGGTCTCGTCCGGCCCGAAGGCCGGCTGTCCGGCGGCGCGGGCCAGCAGCAGCACGCCCCGCCCGTACCCCGCCCCGGTGCCCAGCGGCACCGCGACCGCCGGGCCCAGCCCGTCGAAGCGCCCCGCCGGGCCCGCCGGGTAGCGGGCGTCGCAGGCCAGGTCGTCGCTGGTCACCGGTGAACCGGAGGCGTACGCGGCGCCCGACAGCGTGCCGTCCACCGGCACCGTCACCCCCAGCCGCGCGGCGGGCGCCCCGCCCAGCGCGACCTCCACCGTCAGCTCCTCCGCCCGCTCCTGCGGACCGTCCAGCGCCACCGAGACGTCGGCCAGCTCGGCGCCGGCGATCTCCCCGGCCCGGCGGGCGATCAGCTCCACCACCTCCAGCCGGGGCGCGCCCGACAGCAGGCTGCGGCTGATCTCCGCGCTGGCCCGCAGCCAGCGCTGGCGCAGCTGCGCCTCCTCGTACAGCCGGGCGTTGTCGATCGCCACCCCGGCCGCGACCGCCAGGGTGGAGATCACCGCCTCGTCGTCGGTGTCGAAGTCCAGCCCGCCGCGCTTGTCGGTGAGGTACAGGTTCCCGAACACCTCGCCGTGCACCCGCACCGGCACCCCGAGGAAGGTGTGCATCGGCGGATGGTTCGGCGGGAAGCCCGCCGAGGCCGGGTGCTCGGACAGCACCGGGCAGCGCAGCGGCTGCGGGTCGCGGATCAGCTCCCCGAGGATGCCCCGGCCGGACGGCGGCGGGCCGATCTCGGCGATCTCCTCCTCGGACAGTCCCACCGTCAGGAACTGCGACAGCGAGTGCCCGTCCGGGCCGATCACTCCGAGCGCGGCGTAGCGGGCGTCCACCAGGTCGGCGGCGGCCTCGACGATCCGGTGCAGCGCCTGGGCGAGGTCCAGCTCCCGGCCGACCGCGAGCACCGCCTCCAGCAGGCTGTGCACCCGGTTCTGGGTGCCGCGCGCCGCGTCGATCCGCCACTGGAGCTCCTCCAGCAGCTCGTCCAGGCGCAGCCGGGGCATCCGCGCGCCGCCGACCGCCGCGCTGCCGTCCGCTCCGCCCATCGCTGTCCTCCTCGTACTCGCCCTGGCCCGTCCTCCACCCGCCGCCGGAGGGCGCCAGGTGCCGCCCGATCAGGGCGATTGCCGGATTCACGGTAGTGCCCGGGTGTCGGCACCCCGCACGCCGGGGTGCGCCGTACGCTCCCACGGGCGGGCCTTTCGTCCCGTCGCCGAGGGGCCTGCGGCCTCTGTCGCGAGGCCCTGGCGGACCGCCAGGGTGGGGGAGGAGCGGACGGGCCGTCAGTGCGCACACCGTCCCCGCGCCGCCCCGCCAAGCGCCGACACAGTGGAGGAATCCTCATGACGCCATCCGTCCTGGCCGGGGTCGACGGCTCGCCGGAGAGCACCACCGCCGCCCTGTGGGCCGCCGACGAGGCGGTGCTCCGGGGCGCCCCGCTGCGCCTGGTGCACGCCTGGCCGTGGCTGACCGACGGCGTGGCCACCTTCGCCGAGCCCGACGACCTGCCGGCCGCCGCGCAGCGGGTGCTGGCCTCGGCCGCCGACGCGATCCGCGAGCGCCACCCCGACCTGGTGGTGCACACCGACGCCGTCCTGGACGCGCCGGTGGACGGCCTGGTCGCCGCGGCCGCGGACGCCGCCCTCCTGGTGCTCGGCTCGCGCGGCCTCGGCGGCTTCACCGGGCTGCTGCTCGGCTCGGTCGGCATGGCCGCGGCCGCCCGCAGCGCGGTGCCGGTGGTCGTGGTGCGCGAGCCGGGCGCGCCCGACGGGGCCGGCGATGACGGGCCCGAGGTGCTGGTCGGCGTCGACGCGCACGCCCCGGAGGAGGAGGTGCTCGCCTTCGCCTTCCAGGAGGCCGCCCTGCGCGGCGCCCGGCTGCGGGCCGTGCACGGCTGGGACCTCCCGCCGGTCTTCGGCTACGCCGGCGGGGCCGTGCCGCCCACCGAGATCGCCCAACTGGAGGCGCTGGAGGCCAAGCTGCTCACCCTCGCCCTGGCCGGCCAGCGCGAGCGGCACCCGGACACCGTGGTGATCGAGGACGTCCGGCTCGGCTCCGCCCGCGGCCTGGTCGAAGCCTCCGCCGGCGCCGCCCTCCTGGTCGTCGGCCGCCGCCACCGCTCCCTCGACTTCGGCCCCCGCCTCGGCCGCGTCGCCCACGCCGCCCTGCACCACGCCCGGTCCCCGGTCGCCGTCATCCCCCACCCCTGACCGACACCCCGGCGGCGCACGCTCGGAAAGCGGGCCCAGGCAACCCCTCACGAGTTCGAATCTCACCTCCTCGGCCGGCCGATGGCCCGGACCGCACAGCGGTCCGGGCCATCGGCGTATCCCGTCCGAGGAACCCAGGGGGGCGCCAACGTGCGCGGCGTCGCGGGCGTTCCGGCAGTGCTGGGCATCGCCGTCCACGCATCCCTTCCGCCTGGAACATGTCGAGATATACTTCAGATGCGAGTTGATATCAGGAGGTGCATCACATGAGCCGGACCGTGATCGACCTGGACGACGAGCTGCTCGCCGACGTGGCTCAGGCTCTCGGCACCAGCACCAAGAGGGAGACGGTCAACACCGCTCTGCGTGAGGTGCTGGAGAACAGGCGGCGAGCGCTCGCCCTCACACGGCTGCGTGCCGCGGCGGACGCGGGGGCCTTCGACCTGGAGATCTTCGAGGACAAGAGGAACTACCGCCGGTGAACGCGGCGCAATTCCTGATCGACACCAGCGCGCTCGCGCGCTTCATGCGCGGCGACGCCGAGCAGTACGGCTGGGACCAAGCCGCAGCGGCGGGCTTGGTCGCAAGCTGCCCCATCACCGAACTTGAGTTCTTCTACAGCGCGCGGACAGCGGCCGACCGCGCTCAGGGGATCGAGGACATGCGGCTGCTGTTCGGCTGGGTGCCGGTCGATGACCGCGCCTACGACCGCGCCTGGTACGTCCAGGGCATGCTGACCAAACGAGGTCAGCACCGCAGCGCCGGAGCCGTGGACCTGGTCGTCGCGGCCACAGCGGAACTGCAAGGCCTGACCCTTCTGCACCGGGACCGCGACTTCGAGTGCATCGCGAGCGTCACCGGACAGGCCCTCCAGTGGTACGGGCCGGAGGCCGGCAAATGAATCCGGTCCGTTCCGGTCCAGGACTGGGAGCCGGGAAAGGGGCCTGATCCTGTTCGAACCGCAATCTCGTGTTCTCTGCCTCCGCCCGACAGGCCATCGGCCGGGCCGGATCACGCCTCGACGGGGGGCGGGGCGTGATCCGGCCGGGGAGTGTCAGTTCGCCGGGGGTTCGGTCGGGCGGGGGCGGGTGCCCGGGGGGAGGACTTGGGCCCTGAGATGAAGGTCCGGGCTGTGGCGGAAGCCGAGGGTGAAGTCCACCCACTGGCCGGCCCGTAGGGGTGGGGGGTCGGCGATCATCAGGTCGGCGTCCTCCGGGGCCATCGCCAGCTCGCCGCGGCCCGGGATCGGGAGGGCGGCCACCGGCTCCCAGCGGCCTGCGGCGCCCTGGTGGAGGTGCCGCTTGATCGTGATCCTGCCGCCGAACTCCCAGCTGGCGGAGGTCAGTTCGTCCGGTACGTCGCCCGGGTTGCGGATCGTGAAGAACGCCGCCGTGGCCGGGGCCGCGCCCGCCGTCGGCAGTAGCAGCCAGCCCGGGCCGGCCTCCACCGGCCGGGGCCGCCCGGCCCCGCCGACCGCCGTCCACCCGGTCAGCAGCACCAGCGTCAGCGCCGCCGCGCCCACCGGCGGGCCGACCACCCGCAGCCGTCCGATCGCGCTCATCGCCGTGCTCATCGCCGCGCCCCCTTCCGGGCCGCCGAGGCGCCGCGCCCGGGCTGCCAGGTGCGCAGCCGCAGGCTGTTGCCGACCACCAGCAGCGAGCTGAGCGACATCGCCACCGCCGCCAGCATCGGGTTGAGCAGGCCGACGGCCGCCAGCGGGATCAGCACCACGTTGTAGCCGAAGGCCCACAGCAGATTGGCCCGGATCGTGCCGAGGGTGCGCCGGGCCAACCGGACGGCGTCCACCACCGCCTCGATGTCGCCGCGCACCAGGGTGAGTCCGGCCGCGCCGATCGCGGCGTCGCTGCCCGAGGCCAGCGCCACCCCGAGGTCCGCCGAGGCCAGTGCCACCGCGTCGTTGACGCCGTCGCCGACCACCGCGACCGTCCGCCCGGCGCCCCGCAGCTCGGCCACCACCGCGGCCTTGCCCTCCGGCGAGGCCGCGGCGTGCACCCGTTCGATGCCCAGCTCGCGCGCCACCGCCCGGGCCGCGCCTGGGCCGTCGCCGGTCAGCAGGACGGTCTCCAGTCCCATCCCGCGCAGCCGGTGGAGCGCCCGCCAGCTGCCCGAGCGCAGCGTGTCGCCGACGGCGAGCACGGCCGCGGCCCGCCCGTCCAGTTCGACCACCACGGCCGTGCGGCCGGTGTCCGAGGCGGCGGTGACCGCGTCCGCGAGGTCGGCGGGCAGCGGCTGCGCCGTGCCGTCCGGGCGGACCACCCGTATGCTCCGGCCCTCGACCACCCCGGACACCCCGACCCCGGTGGCGGCCGCGAAGCCGTCCACCGCGGGGAGCGGACCGCAGCGCTCCCGCGCGGCCGCCGCCACGGCCCGCCCGATCGGGTGCTCCGAGCGGTGTTCCACCGCGCCGGCCAGCCGCAGCACCGCACCCTCGTCGAGACCTTCGCCGAGACCTTCGCCGAGCCCCGAGTCGAAGTCCTGGGCGACCGTCACCGCCGCCAGTTCCATCCGTCCGGTGGTCAGCGTCCCGGTCTTGTCCAGCACCACGGTGTCGACCCGGCGCAGGCTCTCCAGTACCTCCGGGCCGCGCACCAGCACGCCCAGTTCCGCGCCCCGCCCGGTCGCCGCCAGCAGCGCCGTCGGGGTGGCCAGGCCCAGGGCGCACGGGCAGGCGACCACCAGCACGGCGACCGCCGCCGTCACCGCCGCCTGCGGGGCCGCGCCCGCGCCGAGCCAGAAGCCCAGCACGCACACCGCGCCCGCCAGCACGCACGGCACGAACACCCCGGCCACCGCGTCGGCGAGGCGCTGCGCCCGGGCCTTGCCGGCCTGGGCGTCCGCCACCAGCGCGGTGATCCGGGCGAGTTGGGTGTCGGCGCCGACGGCCGTCGCCCGAACCACCAGCGCGCCGCCGACGTTGACGGTCGCGCCGGCCACCGCGTCCCCGGGGCCGACCTCCACCGGCACGCTCTCCCCGGTCAGCAGGCTCAGGTCGAGCGCCGAACCGCCTTCGACCACCACCCCGTCGGTGGCCACCCGTTCACCCGGCCGCACCACGAACTCCTGCCCGGGCAGCAGCAGTTCGATCGGTACCAGGCGCTCCTCGCCGGTCCCGCCGTCCCGGACGCACACCTGCTTCGCGCCCAGTTCGGCCAGCGCCCGCAGCGCGGAACCGCTGCGCCGCCGCACCCGGCCCTCCAGCAGCCGCCCGGCCAGCACGAACAGCGGCACCCCGACCGCCGCCTCCAGGTAGACGTGCGCCGTGCCGCTGCCGTCCGCGGTCAGCGAGAACGGCATCCGCATGCCGACCTCCCCGGCGCCGCCGAACACCAGCGCGTACGCGGACCAGCCGAAGGACGCCACCACCCCCAGGCTGACCAGGGTGTCCATGGTGGCCGCCGCGTGCCGCAGCCCCTGCCAGGCCCGGCGGTGGAACCCGACCGACCCCCAGGTCACCACCGGGACGGCCAGCGCGAAGCAGACCCACTGCCAGGCGGGGAACTGTAGTGACGGCACCATCGACAGCACCACCACCGGGACGGCCAGCAGCGTCGTCACCAGCAGCCGCCAGCGCTCCGCCGGCTCCTCGTCCGGCAGCCCGACGCCCGCCCCGGCGGGCGCCAACTCGGCGGTGTATCCCGCTCGTTCGACGGCCGCCACCAGCTCTGCGACCGGCACCCCGGCCGGGTGCAGCACCCGGGCCCGACCGGTCGCCAGGTTCACCCCGGCCGTCACTCCGTCGATCCGGGCCAGCCGCTTCTCCACCCGGCCCACGCAGGCCGCGCAGGTCATCCCGCCGACCGCCAGATCGGTGCTCACCAGGGCCCCGGCGTCGGCCCCCGCGACCGGGCTCATCGCATCCCGCCCATGTCGTGCCCGCCCATCCCGGGTGCCCCGGGCGACGCGCCGCCCCCGGGCGTCAGCCCCGGGGACACCGGGCCCGCCTGCCGTCCCACCGCGTACGCCACCACGAACACCACCACCAGCAGCAGGGCGAACCCCGCCAGCACACTCAAGGGCCGGACACCCGGCGACTTCGCACTCACCCCCCAGCAGTCGGACGACGGGCACGGTTGGTTCCCGTACGGTCCGAACCGGTGGGGACCGGTGGGAGCGCCCTGGCGTCGCGGGCCCGGCGAGACCCGTACGGCGGGCCTCGGGCCCGGATTAATTCGGATGACGCACCCGGTGTGACCAGGTAGCGTCCGGGACGGCGCCTCCCGATGCGCTGGGCCCCGGCTACTACCCGTCAACTAGACCCGGACTTCGCGGGTCGTTGTTTCAGGTCTGTGGCCAGCGGGTTTGTGTGATGTCGGTGTCGAGGAGGTCGAGGAGGTGGAGTTGGAC